>JANOKS010000090.1:0-31305 GCA_031419455.1 Alphaproteobacteria bacterium | reverse complement strand
CCGGATCGTTGCCATGGAAGGCGCCCGCAACAACGTCCGCTCCAACGTCATCGCCCCCTTCGCCTGGACACGGATGATCGCCTCAATTCCCGTAAAAGACGAAGCCAGCGCCAAGCGGGTGGCCCGGATGCGGGACGCCATGCGGGCCGACCAGGTGGCCCAACTGGCGGTCGCCCTGTGTTCGGACGGGGCCAAACACGTCAGCAGCCAGATCTTCGGCGTCCGGGGCAATGAAATCGTCCTGTTCGACCAGCCCCGCCCGATCCGGTCCATGGCCGACCTGACCGGCTGGAATCCCCAGAAAATCCTCGACACCTGCCTGCCGGCCATGGCCCCGGATTTCTTCAAGCTCGACGCCTCGGCCGACGTCTTCCCCTACGACCCGGTCTGACTGAAAAAAGACCCCGCCGGACGCACTTTTTAGGAAGCGTCCCCCGGGATTTATGGTTTAGAAAGCGTTCCGTCCGCACATCGTCTGCGGAGAGGTTGTCAGCTTGCCCCCATCTACGAAAATGCCCGGAAAACGCGAAATCCGGCCCTATTGGGTCGTTTGCGCCGGTGCGTCGGGACAGCGGCCATCCCGGGGGATGGGCTGATGGGCGACAGCGGCGGGACCCTCTGGTCGATGAGCACGAAAACCCGACAGCCCTGGTGGTCCTACCTGCCGGACGACGAATTGCTGCAGATGCGGCTCAAGGACCTCAATCTTTCGATCGAGGGCACCTGGCTCCAGGGCTGCGTGAAGACCCTGAACGGCGAACTCAAGCGTCGTGGCCTGGTGCAGGCCCACGCCTGGATTTCCGACGAGTGGTTCAGCCCGGACACCACCCCCGGCATCGCCATCCCCTTCTATCTCGCCCACCCCCGTCTCGCCCGCCTCGAACGCAAGATGTTCAAGGACGTCGAAGGCGGCACGCAGCGCCAGGCGATGCAGATCCTGCGTCATGAAGCCGGCCACATCGTCCAGCACGCCTACGCCCTGCACCGCCGCCGCAAATGGCAGGACACGTTCGGCCGCTCCTCGACCGCCTACCCCGAGAGCTACCGTCCGAACCCCAACAGCCGGAATTTCGTCCGGCACCTGCCGCGCTGGTACGCCCAGAGCCATCCGGACGAAGACTTTGCCGAGACGTTCGCGCTGTGGCTCACGCCGCGCGTCAACTGGCGCCAGCGTTATGCGGAATGGCCCGGCGCCCTCGCCAAGCTCGAATATGTCGACAGCCTGATGGGCGAGATCGGCGGATCCCGTGCAGGTCTGACGCGGCGCATGGAAGTCGATCCCGTCGGCCGCCTCAACCGCACGCTGGCGGACCATTACGAACAGAAACTGTCCTGGTACGCCGTGGACACCGACACCCGTTACGACCGCGACCTGCAACGCATCTTTTCCGCCGACTCGCGACACGCTCACCGCCCCACCGCCTCGTCCTTTATCCGCAGCAACCGCACCCGGATCCGCGAAGCCGCCTGGCGCATCTCCGGGGCCTACCAGCTGGCTCTCGATAACCAGATCGACCTGCTGGTCACCCGCGCCCGCGCACTGAAGCTGCGCACGGCGGGGCGCGAGCATGAACTCCGCAACGCCATGGTCCGCCTCCTGAACAACAAGGTCGCCCACCAGCTGCACGCCTCGCGGAGGCAGTGGTTCGCGGTATGAAGCCGTTACGCATTCTAATTCTCGCGCACCCGGATCTGGTGCCTCCTGACAACATGGAAGAATTGTCGGAGGAGGAAGGTTACGTCTGGAAGACCGAATACGACGTCATGAAAACGCTGCGGAGCGGCGGGCATGAGGTTAGCATGCTGGGCGTGCAGACTGAACTCGCGCCGATCCGCGACGCAGTCGAGAACTGGAAGCCGGATATCGTCTTCAATCTGCTCGAGGAGTTCCACGGCGAAACCCTCTACGCCCAGAACGTCGTCGGCCTGCTCGAACTTCTGCGCGTCCCTTACACCGGCTGCAATCCGCGCGGCCTGATGCTGGCGCGCGGCAAGGACCTGTCGAAGAAACTGCTGAAATACCACCGCGTGCCTGTGCCTGCCTTCGCCGTCTTCCCGATCGGCATGAAGGTGCGCCGCCCCGGCCGCCTCAAGTTTCCGCTGATCGTGAAGAGCCTCTGGGAAGACGCTTCGCTCGGCATCGCGCAAGCCTCCATCGTCGATACCGACGAAAAGCTGGCTGAGCGCGTCGCCTTCATCCACAAGCGCCTCAGCACCCCCGCGATCGCGGAAGAGTTCATCGAGGGCCGCGAAATCTATGTCGGCTGCCTCGGCAACGACCGGATCCAGGTGCTCCCCGTCTGGGAGCTCAGCTTCTCCAATCTCGCCGACGGCGCCCACGCCATCGCCACAGAGAAAGTGAAGCACGACCCGATCTACCAGGAAAAACGCGGCATCCTGCAGGGACCCGCGGAAAACCTGCCGGCGAACGTCGTCACCAAGATCCGCACGCTCGCCAAGCGCATCTGCCACACGCTGGAGCTGGACGGTTATTGCCGCATCGACTTCCGCCTGTCGAAGGACAACGTGCCGTACTTCATCGAGGCCAACCCAAACCCCGAGATCGCCTCGAGCCAGGAATACGCACAAGCCGCCCTGCACGCAGGCGTGAGCTACGCCGACCTGCTCAACAAGATCGTGGTGTTTGGCCTCAAGCGCGCAGGCGTTGAGGTGTAGCCTTATTCGGCTGCGACCAGTGCGTCTGCGGGAAGTTTGCCTCTTGCGTCCAGAACTTCCATGCCGACCATTCGCCCTTCGGCGTCATAATCGAGGACCACTCCGGGCGACACTTCCTCGCTCTCGATTACAGGTGCTTCCGAAAAACGCAGATAAGCTGCGTCCGCGTCAGGGTCGTATTGAAACCGGGGTGTCATGTCGGCCTCCTTGCTCTACGGTCCAGAAATGCCGTTACGACGTATATAGCATCGTCTGTCTCGTAACACACGACCCGCAGCATCCGGCCATCGCGCTCAGGCATCGTCCAGTCCGGCTCGTTGGCGGTGCGCTCCACCCACGCGATGTCCAGCCCTCTTTCGGCGACAACTGTCGCGGCATGTGTGGTCAATACGACTGGCTTCATGCCTGCTGGCCCGCCTCACCCGCTCGGATCATCATCCACCGGCTCGGCCTTGCGGACCAGCACCTTGTCCACGCGGCGGCCGTCCATGTCGACGACCTCGAAGGTCAGCACGCCATGCTCGGTCTTGTCGCCTTCCTTGGGCATGGCGCGCATCAGGTGCATCACCAGGCCGGCCACGGTCGAATAGCCCTCATTGTCGTTGAGACCTCTCACGCCCACCAGCTGCTCGAATTCGTCCACCGGCGTCATGCCATCGACCAGCCAGCTGCCATCGTCGCGCTGCACCGGCGGCGACAGGGCGTCTTCGTGATCGAGCGCATCGTCGCCCGCGATCGACTCCAGCAGGTCCGTCGCCGTCACCAGTCCAAGCACGGAACCATACTCGTCCGACACGATCGCCATGCGGACAACATTGCCCTTCATGGCGTCCAGCAGACGCAACACGGGCATCGTCTCCGGCACGAACAGCGCAGTGTGCATCACGGCGGTGAGATCGATCTTGCCGGTCTGCGCGAGATGCAGGAACAGCTCCTTCGCCTGCACGATTCCAACGATCTCGTCCGCATCGCCCTTGGCCACCGGAAAGCGCGCATGGCCGCTCTCCCTGATCTCGTTGAGCAGATCCTCGCGGTCCTGGTCCGGATCGAGCCACACCATCTCGGTGCGCGGCGTCATGATGGTCTTTACCGAGCGATCACCCAGGCGCATCACGCCCTGGATCATCTCCCGCTCTTCCTCCTCGATCACGCCGGCCTTCTCCCCCTCGACGATAAGGGAGTGGAGCTCCTCCTCGGTAACGTCCTCCTGCCGCGTGCGGTTGAGGCCGAAGATTGTCAGGAAGCCTTCGGTGATGAAGCGCAGCAGCCAGACCAGCGGGGAGGCGGCGCGCTCGATCAGCGCCATCACCGGCGCCATCGCAGCGGCCATCGGTTCAGGCGCGGCCAGGGCGATCCGCTTGGGAATCAGCTCGCCAAGGACCAGCGACAGGAAAGTGGTGAAAACGATCACGACGCCGAACGCGATCGGTGGCGCATGAGGCGCAAGGGCGGGATGCAGGCCTGCTACCCACGGCGTGAGATCATCGGACAGCGACGTTGCGCTGTATGCCCCCGCGATCACGCCGATCGCCGTGATGCCGATCTGCACGGTGGACAGCAGCTTCGATGGATCGTCGAGCAGTTTCAGCGCCACCTTCGCGCCGACATTGCCCTTGTCCGCCATCGCCTTCAGGCGCGGCCGGCGGGACGAAACGATCGCCATCTCGGACAGCGCAAAAACGCCGTTGAGCAGGACAAGGAAAAAAAGGATCGCGAGTTCCATAGGCTCCGCGGCCAGAAAGGCCGTGTGCGTGTCCGCGCCCCAGGGCGCGCGATGGCATCCTTTTGCGATACTTGGCCCGACCATTCAACCGGCCTGACAGGCGACGGCTGAAGCTATTCATTGAAAAAATGATTGGTTTCAGCGGGATGCATGCTGACAGCGATATTTGTCGCTTGCCGGAATCGACCCGATTAGCGTTGCAACTAGGACTTATTTGCTAATTATGCACTTGACGTAAGTTCTGCAATAGGATGATTCTCCAATGGACAGGCCGGCAGGGGCGGCAGCCCAAGAACCAGCAATCGAAGTCACGCCCGAGATGATCGAGGCTGGCGCGAAGGTTTTGCTGACCAGCGGAGACGAGTGTCTTAGGCAGTTGGGCTGGATTTCCGCCGAGCTAATCGCGACCGAAGTGCTTCAGGCCGCTCTAGCTGTTCGCACCAAGAATCGAGTCACGGCGTTCGGAAGAATACGATAGCGGCAATGGAACGGTCGGTATTGAGCGCCCAATCTGCTGTTTCGAACAGATAGCCTTCAAGGTCTGCCCAGCGTTTGATGCAGCGCCCAACCCACTCGTGGAACTCGCTGCGCTCGGGTAGATCCGCAACATAGAAGTTTGGTTCCAGGTAATCGACCATGAAAAAATCCCCTGACCCTGATCAGCGCAGCCCTCAAGAGACTGCGCGCCTACGTGATGAAAGCGTACGCCGCATGATCGCGACGCCGCCGAAGAAGCGCGCTGATGAAAAGCATCCGCGCGTTGCGAAGCCTAAACCCGCGCCGCTTGAGCCATGGAAGAAATGACGATGCTCAACATCGACGCGCGCAATCCCGATGCGATCACGGTGGCGAACTATCTTGATCGGGCTGAAGAAGCTTCTTCATTTTCCGCAACAAGTCCGAATCCAAGGCCAGCGGGTCCAAGGACACTCCTAGCGATGTTTCGCAATTGGAGCAGTAGTAAGAGACGCCGGCGTACTGCCCAGCGTTTATTGGCTCCACCTTCACACTGTAATCGTGGCCCCAGATCACGCCGCAATGGGGGCACTTTGCAACGTTGGCCATCTAACGATGCTCCTAGACAAATCTGAATTGGAGAGGTTGCGACAAGCGGGCTGGGCGGTTGTTCCCGTGAGCGCCTCTTGCGAAATGGTAGCCGCCGGAGCCCCCCACTGTTTCTGCGCCTATGAAGGCGAGTGGGAGAGCGCGAACGACGACGCGGCTGCGTGTTGGGAAGCCATGCTTTACGTTGGCGCTATGAAAGCGTGAACTCCTTGAACATCGCCGCAATAATCTTGCGTGTCTTTGGGAGCGACTCTGTGCAGAAGCCAAGCGCGTTGACGTTGTGTCCACCGATCATAAAGGACACCCAGTCGGTCACGGTTTCGGTTACTCCCGGTGTCGGCACGATGCGCTGCGTGCGGGGGTTGATGGGGGCTCCCATGACGCTAACGCCGCCGCCAAAAGTCACGCCAGGTCCCCACGAAACAGATCCGCCGCCACTGGCCACCGTCACCTGACGGTGAACGGTTATTGTCTGGGGTACGAGATCCACATGCTTTCCCGCAGTTGCGAGTTCGGTGAGAGTTTCGAGCCATTTGTTGGTCGGCGCCGTATACGGCTGATGCTTCTTCAGGAAGTCTGCGATTCCTTGGTGCTGATCCTTTACGGACGTCCACCGCCACCGACCCATCGTTGAATCAAACGCTTCGGGGCTGCCAACGATGGGGAAGTAGACGGCAACCTTTTTCCGATCATCCTCTGTGAGCGCGGGTGAAATCCGCTGCTCCCAGTAACAGCGGGCAGCCCGGTCCAGCGCGCTCCGCAGCCTCTCGATGACTTCGTGTGTCAGCTGCGCTGCTCGTGGGGAAACCTGCTTGGCCGCAAGGCAGGCGTTATACTCCTTCTCAAGGTCGGCAATGAGTTCGCCTGCTCTGGTCAGGGTGGCTTCTAGGTTTGCGTTGGGCATGTCGGCACTTTCGTCGCAGTTGCGCGAAGCCGCTTGACCTGTGACTCGATGGATTCATATTGAACCCTCTGCTGACGAATCTCCGACGCGGCCTCGCTGGAAGTGTCGGACGAATAACGGGCCGGTGCGTCAACACCGGCCCGAATTCGTTTGGTCGAGAAGGAATCAGGAACAGGATTCTTGAAAAGAGTCAAAACGCGTGCAGATTGCACGGTTTCTCAGTCTCGAAACGGATAGCTCCGCACCCTGATCTTCTGGTGTTTCGGCGGATGTTTCTTCCGATACTGAAGGAAGCGCCGGGCCAGCAGCTTTGGATTTTTTGTCGGTGAATTGAACGGACGCTTCGGCGGGCGAGGCGGTCCCTTCCGCTTACGCGGGCGAGAGCTTCGCTTTAGGCTGTCGCAACGTGAGACGCTTGCCGACCGCACCTTGGATCGACAGCGCCGCACGATCCCCATCGTTGAAGCCAAGCTTCGCGCGGGTGTTATGGCGGAACTCAAACTCGGTGACGTACCGTTGCAGGTACTTCTCGCCGCAATGTTGGTAGACGCCCGTCATGCCCTTTTTGAACACACCGAAGAAGCCCTCGGCGCTGTTCGTGTGAACGTCGCCGCGGACATATTCCTTGGCTGAGTGCTTGACCGTCTCGTGCGTGGCGAAGGCAGCATCAGCGCCCGTGTAGAGGCGGGATTCATCGGTGTGCAGGCGGGTTTCCTCCGCGATGTTCTCAAGGAGGATTTTGGAGATCGTCGCCTTATCGGCGTTGCCCACGTGGAAGACGCGCGAGCGTCCACCGCGCTCAACCAGAGCGACGACAGCGCGCTTGTTGGCAGGGCCAGAGTTGCCGCCTTTGGTGGGCTTCAGGCCCGACCTCTCGCGTTGTGGCGACACCTTCGGCTCGGCTGTCTTGCCGTAGTAGGTTTCGTCGGCTTCCACGATCTTGCCGGGGCCACCCAGCTTGTCGTTTGTATCGGCAGGCTTCATCGACTCGCGAATGCGATGCGCCATGAACCATGCAGTACGATAGGAGCCGAGGCCAAGCATCCGCTGAAGCTGGAGCGCGGAGACGCCTTTCTTGCTGGCGGCCATCAGGTGATGCGCCAGAAGCCACTTGCGCATGGGGACGTGGCTGTCCTCGTAGATCGTGCCCATCGTGGCCGTGAAATTCCCGCCGCATGAGCGGCAATGGTAGAGGCCGGGGCGGGTGTTCTCGGACTTCGACTTGATCAGCGCGGCATCGCCAACGACGCCGCAGTGAAAGCAGACAACGCCAAGCGGCCAACGGAGCTTCTCGAAATGCGCACGCGCCACTTCGTCGTCGTTGAACATTGGCTCAGTGGTGATGTCGAACTTGTCGCTCATGGGGGTGATTCCGATCTGATTTGCCGAATCTACCCGTTGAGCAACTTACGTCAAGTGCATAATTAGGACTTATTTCAAGAATATGCACTTGACATAGTAGCCTCCTACCCCTAGATTGGTCTCATGAAGACCGATCTCACCCACCCGATGTTCAACGACAACGATGCGGCCCGCGCCCATCTGGAAAAGCTGCTGTGGCCGGAAGGCCCGGTCTGCCCTCACTGCGGCGTCTGCGATGAGGCTACGTTGATGAAGGGCAAGAGCCACCGCCCCGGCCTCTATAACTGCCGCGCCTGCGCCGAGCCCTTCACCGTGACCATCGGGACGATCTTTGAGGACTCCAAGATCGCCCTGCACAAATGGGTGTTGGGCATGCACCTGATGGCCGCCAGCAAGAAAGGCGTCTCTGCCCTCCAGCTCCAGCGGATGCTTGGCCTCGGCTCTTACCGAACCGCATGGTTCATGGCGATGCGTATCCGTGAAGCTCTCCGCATGGAGCCGATGCAGCGCGGCGGCCCGATGGGCGGCGCTGGCAAGGTCGTGGAAGCGGACGAAACCTATTTCGGCAAGACCGATGTGCCGCACGTGTCGCCGCAGCGCGCCAAGTCAGGCCGCAAGCCGACGAAGCGCGGCCAATCCGGCCCTGCGAACAAGCGCGCCGTGGTTGCCCTCGTTGAACGTGGCGGATCGGCTCGCGTGTTCCACGTCGCCAGCGCAGACAAAGAAACGGTCGCCAAGATCGTGCGCGAGAACGTCCATCCCGAGACGCGCCTGCACACGGATGAGTCCCGCCTCTACACGGGCGCCGATAAGGCATTCGCCTCGCATGAGACGGTCAAGCATTCGGCCAAGGAATATGCGCGCGGCGACGTCACGACGAACTCTGCCGAGAGCTTTTTCGGCGTGTTCAAGCGCGGCATGACCGGCGTTTATCAGCACTGCGGCGAGAAGTACCTGCAACGGTACGTCACCGAGTTTGAGTTCCGCCACAACACGCGGACCAAGCTGGGCTTCAATGACGACGACCGCGCACAACTGGCCATCAAAGGCGCTGCTGGTAAGCGTCTGGTGCTGCGCAGACCTAAAGGACAGCCCGCTACCGCGTAAGCGGCGGCGCAAACCAAAGTATCCGGTTACCCCCGACCCTTGGACTTCGTAAGACTCGACTCCGATTTCTTGGAGTGGTCCTTATGTGGTTGCGGGGGCGTCTTCAGCATACGCTTCAGGCCCTCGTCACGGCGGCGCGCTATCTCCTGCGGGCTGTCTTCCTTGGGGGTGTTGGTCATTACGATCCTTGGCGAGCGCTTTTTGAATCTGCCAGAAGGCGAGCGCCCGCATGCTGACGCACTTTGCGGAAATTTGACAGTACTCTATGGCATGCTGTCGAGGTTCGACGATGACCTGGCGCTGCTCAATTTTTGCAACTCGGCAAAGTCGTCATTTGACGACAACGTCAAGTTTGGATTTCGATTGGGCAACTGGAGCGTTCTTGCTTGTCGAGATGCCTGCATGGCCATCTGGGAAATTGGGCATGCAATTCACTCGGCAAGAGAAAACCTTGGCCTCGTGCCGTCCCTGAGCGCGCTTGCTGACCACAAGGCGATCAGGCGGCTGGAGAAGCTGTTTGCGGGGCGGTTCAAAGACTACAAAGAGTTGCGCCATGTCAGCGCGCATTACGCCGAAATGCGAGAAAGCGAATGGGCGCTTGCGCACAACTACCCCGTTGCCGAGGGCCTTCCCAAAGACTTTCCCGCTTACCGTAAACGGTCAGCCCACGGCTATCAGCTCGCCGGGGGGAGGATCTTCTCGTCAGTGCATGAGAAGCGCCAAGTTGAAATTGAAATCAGCGCAGCAACACGCGAGCGATTGGCGAAGACCATTGATGAGGTCAGGGCTGCTTATGAAGATATTTGGACTCGCTATCTTGCGACAGTAGCGCCTTCGCCAGCGCCTCAAGATTGAACTTGCCGTCAATGCTTGCCCATGACGGCGGCCCCTGCACGAAGGCTCCGTCCCGATTCTCTCGGAACCAGTCGAAAAGCCATTGAGCAAGCTCCTCCTCGCGCTCGCTCACGACACGCCCCCATCGCTGAGGGCGCGCCGAGGCGCCGGCCTGTCGAAACGACAGGTAGCACGTACTACGTCAAGTGCATAATGTCGACTTATTTCCTATAAATAGGTACGGTGTCCTAGACGGAGCTGGCCATGCAGCATAACGATATCTGGAAAGCGATCGACTCGCTGGCCGACCAGAATGGCCTGTCCGCCTCCGGCCTCGCCCGCCGGGCCGGTCTCGACCCGACGGCCTTCAACAAGTCCAAACGGGTGACGTCGGATGGCTCGCCCCGCTGGCTATCGACGGAAAGCCTCTCGAGAGTGCTTCAGGCCGTCGGCGCTTCGCTGGAAGATTTCGCCGCGCTCGCCGAGGGGCGACAGGGCCACACCGCCCCCCTGCTGGGCTTCGCCAAGGCCGGCAGCGACGGCTATTTCGACGACGCTGGCTTTCCGACCGGCGACAACTGGGAGGAGGTCCGCTTCCCCGGCCTCGAAACCGAGAATGTCTACGCGCTGGAGATCAGCGGTGATTCAATGGAGCCGGTCTATCGCCGCGGAGACCGCATCGTGGTCGCGCCCGGCGTTCCGGTGCGCCGCGGCGACCGCGTCGTCGTGCGCACGAAAGATGGCGAGGTCCTCGCCAAGGTGCTCGGCCGCCAGACCGAGCGCACGATTGAACTGGTCTCTCTCAACCCCGCCTACGACCCCCGCGCGCTTGCCCGCAACGACCTGGCCTGGATGGCCCGCATCCTGTGGGCGAGCCAGTAGCGTCATCCACCCGCCAGCGCCCGCATCGCAGAAGCCGTCTCGGCGTTCGCCGGGAAGAACATCTCGAGACACAGCTCGGACAGCGTCACATCGGCGGGTCGCATGCGAGCCTGGTCTTCAAGGTGAACCATCTCGGCTTCTCGAATTACACAGCCCAGTTCCGCAACTTCACCGCGGACATGACGCTCGATCCGGCGCAGCCGGAGACTGCGAAACTCACCGCGCTGATCGATCTCAAATCGCTCGACATCCCCACGCCTCCCGCGGGCTTCGTTGCCGAACTCCTGAGCGACACATGGCTCGGTGCGTCGATCACGCCGCAAATGAAGTTTGAGTCGACCACCGTCACCCGCACCGGCCCGGCCACTGCGGACATCCTCGGCAACCTCACGCTCAAGGGCGTGACCAGGCCTGTCACGCTCCACGCCACCTTCAACGGCGGCTATGAGGGCCACCCGATGGACCCGGCCGCCCGCATCGGCTTCTCGGCGCACGGAACGCTGAAGCGTTCCGACTTCGGCATCGACATCGGCATCCCGTCACCTGGCTCGACCATGGGCGTCTTCGACGAGGTGACCATCGAGATCGAAACCGAGTTCACAGGGCCGGCGCTGAAGGACGGCCCAGCACAGCCGTGACCCCGCATTGTTCACAGCATCGCCAGCGCCATCCGCTGCGCCGCGTCGCGATCACCCGCCAGCGCATCCGACAGTTCCTGCGCCCGCGCCTGCATCACCCGCTCGACATGGTCGGACGCCGCCGCCGCCAGCGCGCGATCCAGCGCGCCCCGCACCTCGTCTGTCTTGCCCTTCAGATCTAGCGCGGCGAGGGCGCGGGCGTACTGCCAGTGCACGCCGACGTCGTCCGGCGCCAGGGCCCGCGCCTGTTCATAGTGCCTGCGTCCCGACTCCTCGCTCGCGCCCAGCATCCATGCGCCTATCCCGCCGCCGCGCCGCGCAACCTCGAGATTCCATACCGCCAGAAATCCATGCGCATAGAAATTGGCCGGATCAGCCTTCAGCACCTCCTCGGCCAGTTTTTTGCCCTTTTCACCATAGCCCGCCGACCAGGCCGCCATCACATCCATGTCCCGGCTTTTCAGCGACAGGGCGATGGCGAGCTGCAGCCGGCCTTCCTCGTGCTTCGGATCGAGCCGCAGGGCGGCCTCGGCATCCTTCACCGCCCGTTCCACCACGCGCACATCAGGAGCTGCCGACCCCGTCATGCAGTGCGCCAGCAACGAACGTGCAGCGAAGGCCAGGTCATCCGCCCCCGCCGCCGCCTCCGCCAGCGCGGCCGCCTCCAGATACTCGCCGCGGGAATAGCGTTCTGCGAGCGTGGGCGAGGTCGGGTGGGCGAAAGCGGGACTAACCCATGACAGTGTGATCAGCAGGGCGCCGAGCCCGGCCGCGGCACACATTGATGCGCTCGTTTTTTCGCGCATGGAGGGATTCCCAATCCTGAAAACGCAGGGTGCGCCCAGCTTTCCACTTGCGCAACGCCTCAAACTCAGGCGCTTACTGCGCGCAAGGAGCCTTACACTTGCGTCGCCTCGTCAGCCTTGCCCTGATCGCCCTCGTGGCCGCCTGCGAAGCCCCCGTGGACGAAGCGGCGGCGCCCGGCGCCGAGCTTCCCGATACCGATCCCAATGCTTTCCGCGCAGAATCGGACGAGGAAGAACGCGCCTATGCCGGAGAATGGGCGACCGACACTGGCGCCTGCAACAACCAGCGCGAAGTCTGGACGATCGAGCAGACCCGCATGGGCATGAAGCGCGAACGGTTCTGCCATTTCGAGCGCATGAACCAGACCTCCGGCGACGAAGGCCAGGTCTGGTCGGCCAGCGCCCGCTGCGTCGCCCAGGGGCGCACCAGCAACGATTTCGTCTTCTTCCGCGTGAACCCGAACAAGCTGAAGATGCGGGTCACGATCAACGACAGCGAGTCGGTGGAACTGATCCGCTGTCCGATGCGCACCTGATCAGATGTTGACTGCATGCTCCTGACCCTGGACATCCTCCTGATCCTCCACTTCGTCGGCCTGATGCTCGGCGCCGGCGGTGGCATCGGAAGCACGCTTGTGATGCGTCACGCGCTCAGCCTGCCGCCTGAACAGGGCGACATCATCCGCACGGCAGGCCCCGCACTGTCCGGCATGTCGATCGCCGGACTCATCCTGATGCTGTTCAGCGGGTTTTCGCTCTGGGTGATCAAGTACGAATTCGCCTTCGCCAGCATGCCCGCGATGTTCTGGGTGAAGATGGTGTTTGTCACTACGCTGACCGTCGCGGCGGTCATGATCCAGCTTGCGTATGGCCAGATCAAACGCGGCAACGCAACCGCAGCCGCGCGCCTTCCGAGATTTGGACCGATGGCCGGAATCTCATCGTTGCTGGCTGTCCTGTTCGCCGTGCTGGCGTTTCACTGACGCGAGATCAGGCCCGCGCCAGCGCCTCGCGGATCAGCTTGGCCGACTCCTTCACGCCGTAGAGCGCGACAAAGCCGCCGAAGCGTGGCCCCTGTGATTGTCCAAGGCAGACCTCGTAGATCGCAGTGAACCACGTGCGGAGCGGCTCGAACTGCCGCTCCGTGCCAACGGCGAACACCATGGTCTGCAGGCTCTCGCCGTCCAGCGGCCCATCCCAGCTTTCCAGACGCCCCGCCAGATCCTCCAGCGCCGCACGTTCCTTCTCATCCGGCGCGCGATACTTTTTCTGCGGCTTCACGAAGTCCGCATAATATTTCAGCGCGTAGCCGACGAGATGATCCAGCAGCGGGTCCGTTTCCGGCGATGCGTCCGGCGCATCGCGACGAATGAAGCCCCACAGCACATCCTTGTTCGACGCGTTGGCCGCCGAGACGAGGTTCAGCAGCATGGCGAAAGACACGGGGCTAGACTTCGCCGGCGGCGCGCCGCCATGGATGTGCCAGGCCGGATTCTCCAGCTGCTGCTCCGGCGTCTGCTTCGCGTAGGCGTCTAGGAACTGCAGGTACTCGTCCACCGCCTTCGGGATCACGTCGAAGTACAGCTTCTTGGCCGTCTTGGGCTTCTGCCACTGGTAGAGCGACAGTGACTCCGCCGGCGCATAGGCCAGCCACTGCTCAACCGAGATACCATTGCCCTTGGTCTTGGAAATCTTCTCGCCATTCTCGTCGAGGAACAGCTCATAAACGAACTGCTGCGGCGGCTCCGACCCCAGTATGCGGCAGATCTTTGAATAGATCGGCGCGTTGGCCTGATGGTCCTTGCCGAACATCTCGAAGTCGACGCCTAGCGCCGCCCAGCGCATGCCGAAATCTGGCTTCCACTGCAGCTTCACATGCCCGCCAGTGACCGGCAGCGTCGCGTCCTCGCCATTCTCGTCCTGGAACGTCACCGTCCCGGCCTTCGCGTCTACCTTCTTCATCGGCACGTAGAGCACGCGCCCCATCGTCGGCGAGATCGGCAGAAAGGGCGAGTAGGTCTCCCGCCGCTCGTCGCCCAGCGTCGGCAACATCACCTTCATGATGTCGTCGTACTTTTCCGCAGCCCTCAGCAGCATCGCGTCGAACCGGCCAGACTTGTAGAGCGTCGTCGCCGAGGCGAATTCGTAATCGAAGCCGAAGCTGTCAAGAAACGCCCGCAGCCGCGCATTCATGTGGGCGCCATAGCTTTCGTGCGTGCCGAACGGGTCGGGCACGGACGTCAGCGGCTTCTGCATGAACTCTTTCAGTTTCTCGGGGTTCGGCACCGTGTCCGGCACCTTCCGCATCCCGTCCATGTCGTCCGACACGCAGATCAGCCGCGTCTTGTACGCACCGCCGGTCAGCACCTCGAAGGCGCGCCGCACCATCGTCGTCCGCACGACCTCACCGAACGTGCCGATGTGCGGCAGACCAGATGGCCCATAGCCGGTCTCGAAGATCACCGGGACGTCCTTAGAGCGGCCAACCTTCTCAAGCTTCTCGATGCGCGCCTTCAGCTCACGCGCCAGCTCGAACGGCCAGGCCTTGGCGGCTTCGGCGAGGGCAGCGATAGGCATGAGGGCGACTCCTGATCGCCCCGCCTATGCGCGGCGACGGGCAGGGTCAAGCATCGCCTGACGGACGCCATCGGGCGCCAGATTGTCCCGCCCTGCGAGATAGACGCCGTCGCGCCCGATCACGCACGCGAGCAGGTTGTTCGGGAAGACAGACCAAAACGCTGCGTCGAGCACGTTGAGCCCTCCCGTCAGCGCGCCATACGCCGGCATCACCAGCCGCGCGCCATCGGTCGCAAAGCAGCGCTTCCGCACCGACCGCCCGCTGCGTCCCACGACGCGCGCACACGGATGCAGGTGTCCGGCAACCTCGCCGACGACGGCGCCTTCTGATGGAATATGTCGAAACGTGAGTGGCCCGATCGTGACCTCGACAGCCGCACGCCCGCCAAGGTCTTCCGGCGGCTTCGGATCGTGATTGCCCTCGATCCATACCCAGTCGCACGAACCGGTCATGCGGCGCAGGCTGGCGACATCATCTGCCGCCATGCGCGGGCGCGCCCTCCGGTCGTGGAAGCTGTCGCCCAGCGAGATCACCGTCCGCGGCGCCAGCGACTCGATCAGCCGCCCGACGCGCGCCAGCGTCGCCCGCGTGTCATACGGCGGCAGCATCTGCCCCCGCGCCGCATAGGAAGACGCTTTCTCGAAGTGCAGGTCGGACACCACCAGCACGCCAGGCTCCTCCCACCACAGCCCGCCACAGGCGAGGGCGCGACGCGCTGCCCCGCCAGGTCGAACGCCAGGCCGGTCGTCTCTGCCGTGTGCGTAAGCGTCGTCAGCATGCGCGGGACCCTGTCGGCGGTCGGCCGCTACGTCAACTGGACACGCAGTCTTCAACCGCGGGGGCATTCCAATCTCGGTGAATATGCTACACTTGAGACAGCGAAAATGGGGAAGAGAATGCGCTCCTGGATCGTCCTCGGCGGGATCTGTGCAGCAACGGCGGCGGCCGCATGCACAGCGGTTCCGCTGGTCAATCGCGAAAGCACAACCATGACCATGGCCGAGATTGCGGCCGAGGGTCTGATCTGTCGCAAGGACCGGCCGCCAGACACCAATATTCCGCGCACAATCTGCGCATCGCAAACGGCCTGGGCCGCGTTCGACGAACGGCGCAAACGCGAGAGCGACGACATTTTCGCGGAAGGCCGCAAGAGCGCGAATGTCGGCCGGTTCAATCGGGACTGACGATCGTTGGTGGGGCCCAGATCCCGATGGCGTTGCGGCAGACTTAGCGCGATGCTATCGACGCGCCGCCGCATTCAGACAGGGGGTCCATGTTGCGTACAACACTCACCACGGCGCTGCTTGCAGCGGGCGTCGCCCTTGCCGGATGCGCCTCCGCGCCGGCCGCAACACAAGTTGTTTCCGCCGAGAAGCCCGCCGAAGTTGATGCTGGCGAGCGAACCTGCCGGATACTGAGCGTGTCGGGCTCGACCTTGCCACGTCGCGTTTGCAAAACCTCAAGTGAGTGGGAAAGATACGACGCTGCGTTTGCCGACTCCGACCAGTCCTACAGGACCGACCCGCAGTACAATTAGCTCTGACTTCGCCTGCACGATCTTGCCTGTGCGGCGTTGCCGGAAAAACGAGACCGATGCTATCGAACCTGCTATCAGCTTTTGGGTCGGGGAGTTAAACGTTGCGCATACTTTTCGCCGTGACATGTCTTGCCGCAAGCATTGCGAACGCTGGCTGCACCTCGGCGCCACCGGCCACGCAAGTTTCTTCTGCGGACGGGCAAACGACCCAGGCTGATCCCAACGCCAGATCCTGCCGGTCGATGGTCGTCACGGGCTCGGCCTTGCCCAAACGCGTCTGCCAGACGCAGGCCGAATGGGACGCCTATGACGAAGCGTTCGGAAATTCGAACGAGTCCCGTAAGCAGGAACGTCTGACCCGGCAGAATTCCGGCCAGCGCTGACACCCCGAACTAACTCATCGCATCCCGCACCAGATCGTCCTCCGCTTCGCGAAGGATCGCCTCGGCCGCATCGCCCGAGAACACCGGCTCCTTGCCGATCTCCAGCATCACCGGCACCGCGAACGGCGAGATCTGTTCCAGCTTGGCGTGAACGATCTTGCCTCTGATCCGTTTCAGCGCCTCGCCCAGCCTGCGGATGTCCAGCAGCCCGTCGCCCGCATCCTGCCGCGCCGCCTGCAGCAGGATGTGATCCGGCTCGTGTGAGCGCAGCACGTCGTAGATCAGGTCGGTCGAGAATGTGATCTGCCGCCCCGTCTTCTCATGCTTGGGCATGCGCCGCTCAATGAGCCCCGAGATCAGCGCATTGGTGCGGAATGTCCGCTTCATCAACGCGCTTTCTTCCAGCCATGCATCGAGATCGTCGCCCAGCATGTCCTCGTGGAACAGCTGGTCGAGATCCTCGCCCCGCATGTCTTCCATCGCCCAGACCGACAACGCATATTCGGACGCAACGAACCCCAGCGGCTTCAGCCCCGTTCGCTCCAGCCGCCGCGTCAGCAGCATGCCAAGAGTCTGGTGCGCCAGCCGCCCCTCGAACGGATAGCAGACGAGATAGTGCCGCTCGCCGCGCGGAAACGTTTCCACCAGCAGCTGGTCAGCCGCAGGGATGATCGACTTGCGCTCCTGCACCTCGAACCATTGGCGCACCTGGTCCGGCAGGTTCTTCCAGCCCTCACGGTCATGCACGATGCGCCTCACCCGCTCGGCGAGGAACGTCGTCAGCGGGAACTTGCCGCCATTGTAGCTCGGGATGGCCGGGTCCGGATCGAACGTCTTCGTCACCAGCGCCTCGGTGTCCGACACGCCCTCGAACCGCAACACTTCGCCTGCAAACAGGAAAGTGTCGCCGGGTGTGAGCATCTCGAAGAAATACTCCTCCATCTCGCCCAGCTTCCGGCCCGGCCGCATCAACCGCTTCCTCTCGGACCCCTTGATGAACGACACCATGCGCACCGAAATCATCGGGTCTTCCACGATGACGCCAACATTCATCCGGTGCTGCCGCCGCACATCGTCGTTGCGCGCACGCCAGACATTGTCGGGAAACCGCACGATCCGACGGAAGCGATCATAGGTCTTCAGCGCATAGCCGCCGGTCGCTACGAGCTCGACCACGCGCTCCCACGTCTCCCACTCAAGATCGGCATACGGCGCCGCAAGCCGCACTTCATCGTAAAGTCGTACCGCATCGAAGCCTTCGCCGCAGGCGCGCCCCATGATGTGCTGCGCCAGCACGTCGAGCGCGCCGCGCCGCGGGCCGCCTCCGTCCAGCTCGCCCGCCTCCACCGCCTCCACCGCCGCGCGGCACTCCAGCACCTCGAAGCGGTTGCTTGGCGCGAGCAGGGCGCGGCTCGGCTCGTCCATCCTGTGGTTCGACCGCCCGATGCGCTGGATCAGCCGAGACGATCCCTTCGGCGCTCCCATCTGCACCACCAGGTCGACAGCGCCCCAGTCGATGCCCAGGTCCAGAGTCGACGTACACACCACCGCCTTCAGCTTGCCCGCCGCCATCGCCGCCTCGACACGCTTGCGCTGCTCGAGATCGAGCGAGCCATGGTGCAGGGCGATCGGCAGCCCGTCCTCGTTGACGCGCCACAGTTCCTGGAACGTCATCTCCGCCTGGCTGCGCGTGTTGACGAACACCAGCGACATCTGCGCGCCCTTGATCGCGTCATACACCTCGCGAATGTTGTGCCGGCCGGAATGCCCCGACCACGGTATGCGCGCCTCCGAATCCAGCACCGTGATATTCGCTTGCGCGCCGCCCATGTGCCGGATGATCGGTGTCTCCGGTCCCAACCATCGCGACAGCGCGTCCGGATCGCGCACCGTCGCCGACAACCCGATATGCCGCGCAGCCGGCGCCCACGTTCGCAGCGTCGCGAGGCCAAGCGCGAGCAGGTCGCCGCGCTTGGTGTTGGCGATCGCATGCACCTCATCGACGATGACGGCGCGCAAGTCTTCGAAGAAGCGCTGCGCGTGTTCCGACGCCACCAGCAGCGCCAGCTGCTCCGGCGTCGTCAGCAGGATGTCCGGCGGCTTCGCGCGCTGTCGCTGCCGTCGCGAGGCCGGAGTATCGCCCGTCCGCGTGTCCATCGAGATGTCTAGATTCATCTCCGCGACAGGCTGCTCCAGATTGCGCGCTACATCTGTTGCGAGCGCCTTCAAAGGCGAGATGTAGAGTGTATGCAGCGCCGGGTGCACGCGCGGCGGCGCTTCCGCCAGCTCGATCAGGCTCGGCAAGAACCCCGCCAGCGTCTTCCCACCGCCAGTCGGCGCAATAACCAAGCCACCTTGTCCACGCCGCGCTGCCTCGATCAGCGCTGCCTGGTGCGGACGCAGGTTCCAGCCACGCATGCCGAACCATTCGGCAAATACGGCCGGCAGCAGACTTGGCGGCTTCGGATCATCGGCCATCGACGCAACATAGGCCGCGCATCTCGACAGGTTAAGGCGCCCTGCCCGCGCCTTAACCTTTTGCTAGCCATGTGGGCTCATCTTCCCTGTTCATGACGGTCTCGATCCGCTCATCGCTCCTGCTCAGCGCACTGGCCATGGCTGGCCTCACCGCTGCGTTCTCCGCGCCGCACACCCACGACCATGCCACACCGGCTCCCGGCCGCTTCACGCCAGCATCTTCCTCAGCCGCCCATAGTCCGCCTTCGAGTTATGCCGCTTGTCCATCGGCACCGCCGGCACGATCACGACCTCTATCTCGCCTAGCAGCTTCGCCCGCTCCTGAAGCTGCGCGCGATCCAGCCCATCCCCCGCCAGCGCCAGTCGCGCCCGCGCATTGCCCGCCAGAAGCGCGGCCTGCCTGACGCCCGGCCAGCTCAGCGCCGCCGTCTCCACCGCAAACGGAAACAACCCGCCGCTCGCCGCATCGCGCCGCCCCAGCAGCCAAAGCCGTCCCCGCTCATCGATCCGTGCAGCGTCACCAGTGCGATGCCAAAGCACGCCATCGCGTATCGACTTGGTCGACACATCATCCGACGGATCGAGATAGCCGCGGTTCACATGCGCACCTGCGACGAACACCTCATGGTCGCGCAACGCCACGGAAATCTCATCAATCGGCGTACCTGCCAGCAATCCAGCGCCTTCGGCCATCGCGCGCCAGTCGGCCTCCGCGATGTCCTTCAACTCCTGATGCGCGATCGGCTCGGCCTCCGTAGAGCCATACACCGCATGGACCGCCGCATTGGGTGCAGCCTTCGCCGCGGCACGGAGCAGGTTCGGATAGACCGGCCCGCCACCCGTGAAGATCGCCTCGATCTGCGCCATCGGCGCCGCGGCTTCCACGATACACGCCACCACTGCCGGCGGCGCGACAATCCTGTTCACGCGATGGCGCGCAATCTGTTCACGCAGCTTCGCCCCATCCAGCTTCGCCGGACGCGTCAGCTTGCCTGCAGGGATCACGCTGGTCGCCCCCGCTGCGAGGTTCGACAGGATGAACACCGGCAGGGAGATCAGATCGACATCGCCCGGCTTCGTCCGCCGCAGGTCTTCCAGCAGCCGATGCTGCAGCATGAGAAAATCCGCCGATCGCACGATGCCCTTGGGCCGGCCCGTCGATCCCGATGTGAACGTGATCAGGGCAGGCGCATCCCCCGGCAGATGCGCCAGCGGATCGCCCACAACCGCATCGTCGTCGAAGTGCGGCAACGCCTTCAGCCGCCGCAACTCCGGAAACAGCATGCGCACCACATGCCCGATGCCCGTCGTCGCAATCGCTTTCGGCTGCGCCATCTCCACCGCCACGCGCAGGCCCTTCAGCCCCGCCGCCGGCTCCGGAAACATCGCGACTGCGCCCAGCCGGAAGACTGCCAGCAGCGTCTCATACAGCTCAACCGAAACACCCCGCGCGATCAGCACCACATCGCCGGCGCCGACACCAGCACGCGCATACGCCGACGCTCGCGCACCAGACGCGCGCGCCAATTCTGTATACGTCGTGACCCGGCCATCCGCACCGATGATCGCCGCAGCATCCGGCCGCGCTTCCGCCTGCACCAGAAAAGTCTCGACGAGATTCAAAGCAGCCCGCCCCACAGCGCATAGCGCCGGAACACCTTGCCGCCTGTTCTGTCGCTGTGCGTCGCCGAGAGATTGCTCTCATGCATCAGCGCGTGGATCACCTCCGTAAACCCGCGCGCCTTCGCCCGCGCGTGAAAGACATTCGCCATCATCGACCCGCCGCCCTTCACCCGCGACGCATACGTCTTCAGGATCACCGTCTTCGTCTGCGGCCCTTCGACAAGGTTCGGCACGGCAAACAGGAAGCCCTTCAGTTCGCCCGCCTCATCATCGAGCACCAGCACAAGCTCCGGATCGACCGCAGGCAACACCGGCCGATAGCTCGCGAGAAAATCCTCCAGCGCGATCGGCTGGTAAAAGCGGTTGTCCGCAAACGCCTCCAGCGACAGCGCATGAATGCGCGTCAGCTCCTGCTCAGCGCGCGAAGGATCGAAATTCCGCAACCGCAACCCCGCCGGCGCCGCAGCCGCGCTGGGCAGCATATCCGCCGGCCGAACCGCCGACACATACCGCGACACCACCGCAAGCCCTGACTGCTCGAACGCCCCCACATAATGCGGTGGGTTCACCGGCTCCATCAGGAACGGCGCCCGTCCATCGCTCTCGATCACCAGCCGGTGCTTGCCCCACGTATTGCCGTCCATCGGCCCCAGCACCGCGCCAAAGCCCTCAGCCTTCAGCACCGCCATCGCCTCGCGTATCGCAAGCGCACCAGCCTCCGCTGTTTCGCACGCAAAGGCGCCCAACGCGGCGGTGCGCTGGCCGTCCAGCGAAGGCGCATCGCGGAAGAGTGTGAGGCTTGCGCCCGGAATTTCGATCGCGTCGGTCATGGCGGCGACAACGGCAAGGCAACGAGACCAATGAACATGCACAACCCGCCAAGCACCAGCCACGGCCGGTCGTAGTCCCGGCGTCGCAGGAACCATCCGACCAGCGCGATCACGATGATGGCGACAAGACCGGCCAGCGTAAACAGCAGGGCAGGCTCGCTCTGCGCCTCCGCCCAATAGGTGCGGATCGACATGGCGCCCCATGCAATCAGCACCGCAACTGACGCCCGCCAGGCGTTCTTCGCGAAACGTGCAGCAATGCCCGCCGCCAGCCCGGCGAAGGAAAGGTTGAAACCATGGATCGTATCCATGCGCGCAACATGGCTCACGACAAAATAGAACAGCGCAATCGCCGTCACCACGACAAGCAGGTTCAGCGCGTCATGCCGCGGCCTGTCCGGCTTTCGGATGTTCATCGCGGCAATATACGTCGCCACTGCCACAGCCGGCGTCACGATACTCGACGGCTCCGCGAAGATCGCAATGCAGAAGAAGAGCGTCGATCCCACCGCAAGGAAGTGCCGCTCCTCCCGCGGCCGGTTGCGCGCCACCAGTAGCAGCGCAATCAGAAGCAGCAGAAACACTGCCGCCAGCGCCGTCAGCCCCGGCGCGCCCATATAGAGCAGGTTGGACAACAGGAAGTAGAGCCCCAGCGGGATGAACAGGTTGTCCAGGCCCCTCCAGCTCGCCGCCTCCAGCAGCGCACCGAACACCGCCGTGATGAAAGCCAGCAACACGGCCTCGCCGCGCCCGATATCCGTCAGCATGAGAAACGCGATCAGCGACAACAGCCACGCCGTCACCGCGAAAACGACAACGCCCTCGACACTCTTCTTGCCGTCCTCGACCTCGAACACGCGTCGCCCATAGCGCGAGCCAACGAGCGCGCTCGCCGCATCGCACAGCGTCAGCACCAGGATCGGGAGCAGGTAAAGAATATCCCCCGGCGGCGGCTTCGCGTGCATCGTCGTCGAGATGAAATGTCCGTCCTTCAGCCAGAACAGCAGCGCCACCGCGATCGCAAAGAGCAACTCGCCATAGGACTTGCGCGCCACCGCATGCAGCCCGCCGCCAAGACTGTTCCGCGCCACGCCACGCGCCGCCACGAACACCATCAGCGCCAGCCCGCACGTCGCTCCCACTTCCCACGCTTCATCGAACACATAGGGAAAGGTGAGACAGTACAGCCCAAGGCTGATATGCACCAGCTTGCGCCCCACCTCAGGATCAAGGCGCGCCAGCTTGGCCAGCCGCGACACGCCCCACAGCACGCCCGCCAGCAGGATCACCGATCCGGCTATCTTGCCCGCGCTGAGCAACAGGGCTTCGTTCACTTGACCGTCTCGATCACGAAGTCCGAATAGAAGAACGCCTTGTCGAGCGGCTTCAACCTAGCCTCAAGCTCGGTGTCCGTCGTGACACGATCGCCAAGCGACGCCGGCGCGCGCCGCGGCGCCATCATGTTCCAGTAGGCGATTCGCGCCCCCGGCCGCGCCGCCGCGAGGATGCTCGCATACGCCTGCTCGTGCGCTTCCGCCGACATGTACTCGAAGATGTCGGAGAGGTTGAATGCATCCGCCTTCACGCCTTCCTCCGCCAGCGTCTCCACCGTGCAGAGCCGCACTTCCAGCCGATCCAGCCGCTCGCGGATCGTCTCGAACCGCTCCAGCTCAAGCGCCCGCGGCAATGCCTCGCCATGGCAGCCCTTGAGGATCCAGTGAAGGTAGGGATTCACCGAAGGATCCTGATCGACCAGCGCCTTGCGCGTCAGCCGCGCCACCTGCGCCGATGGCCCCCCTTCAACATGATCAAAGAACGCCGGATCGCGCCCCAGCCGGCCCATGACGAAACGGGAGAAGAACACCTTCACCATCGTCCGCCAGCCCCAGATGTTCCAGTTCTTCTCGTAGAACGCCTCACGCTCCGCCGCCTCGCGCGGACGCAGCAGGGCGTCGATCGTGTCCTTGTTGTGCACGAAAGGCAGCACCCATTCGCGAAACGTGCGGAAGTAGCGCTCGAACTTGCCGACGCCGCCCACGCCATATTTCGCGACATCATCCTTGATCGCCGCCCAGAACGCCTGGTCCTCGTCAGACAGCTGCGCCGCCGAATGCTCCAGCAGATGCCGCCGCCGCCCCGATGGACGCGACCCCATCAGCTCGAGAAACTCATCGTGAGAATGCGTCCGGTACATCGCAACACGCATCCGGACACACGCCAGTTGCGTCGGGTTGAGGTCAACCGCGATGACACTCTCCGCACCCTCGGCCAGCAGCGCCAGTGCGTTGTCGCCGGCCGATGCAATCGACACCACGATGTCGTTCGGCCCGGGGCGCAGCGCCGCACACAGGATGTCCGCATCCTCCCACGCCTGTGCATAGCGGATGATGTCGAAGCTGGCGCGCTTCGCGATGTCCGTCTCTGCCATCGCTAACCCCCGCCTATCCGCTCAACAGTGCCCGCGCCGCCATCCAGCCGCACCGTATCACCCGTCTTCAGCCATTGCGTCACGCCCTTCAGCGACACCACGCACGGCACGCCCATCTCTCGCGCGACGATGGCCGAATGCGAGAGCAGGGAGCCGCGCTCGGCAATCACCCCCGCCGCATTGGCGAACACCGCGATCCAGCCCGGATCGGTATGCCGAGCCACCAGGATCTCACCCGCCCCCAGCGCTTCAATCCGCGGGTCCTCAATCACCCGCACCTTCGCCGTCACCACGCCCTTGCAGCAGCCCAGCCCCTTGCGCGTCTCTCCACCTTCGCCAGCCGCAACCGCCTGCGCCGCCAGCCCCGCCACGCCCGTCACATGCGCGCCCGACACGCTGAACCGCTCTGGCGGATCAGCCCGCGCGATCTGTCCCGCATGCTCCGCCGCGCGCAGCCGCACAAGCGCCTTCAAGTCTTGCGTGATGCCAGCGCCTTCAACGGCACCCAGCAATTCCTCCACCGTCAGATTGAAAACATCGCGCTGCTGCGCCAGCACGCCCGCCGCGCTTAGCCGCGCTCCAAGCGCCAGGAAGATGCGCCGCACGCGCCCGAACAACCGCGTCCGCTCGAACCGCAGATTCTCCCGATCCCGCACCAGCGCCTTCGCCCAGTCCACCAGCCACCGCGCCAGCACACGCTTGCCCAGATCGGGGATCAGCAGGTGCAGATCCTGCTTCACCTCCTGTACCTTCACCGCTTCACGCGACGAGCCAGCAGCCGCCACCGCCATCAACACCTGCGTCGGGTCGTCATGCAGCGTCCGGCTTTCAAGCTTCAGCTCCTGCGTGCACCGGTCGCCAAACTTCGCAATGTATCGATCGAACGCAGACCGTAACTCCGGCATCGCATCCACCGCACTCCGGTCGCCCGCAGCCAGCCGCGCGATCACATCCGGCCGCTCGCGCACCATCGCGCCCATCGCCCGGATCATCTTCGCAGGCTCGGCCGAGACAATATCGCCTTGCCCCATCAGGGTCGCCGACAGGTAAGCGACGCCCTCATCGCCCGCCCACTTGGTCATCGCCTTCTGCGCCGCGCCGAATGCGATCATGCAGAGGAAATCGTTCACCAGCGGCGCATCCCACTTCGCCAGCAGCTGCCGCTCCAGCAACCGGTACTCCGCCGCCAGCTCCGTCGGCTGCATCGCATCGATCACGCCGTCCGGCTTCGCGAGCGCCTCATTCAGCCGCGCATAGAACTCGCGTATCGTCGCGCGTATCCGCACCTCATGCCACGCAAGACCCGCCCCCACGCGCGCCAGTTTCAGATTATCGACGAACCGCTCCCATCCGCTGGTCGAGGGCGGCGCAATGCGGTTCGCCATCTCCTCCGGCAGCGCCTCGGAGACGCCCATCATGCCTTCCATGAACTTCCGGTTCGCCTTGAATCCCGGAAACAACGCCAGTGCGCGATACCAATTCAGCAGATTGTAGTAGACCCTCCCATCCACCCGCCCGAGCATGTTCTCGAACACGGCACGATGCTCTTCCACATCCTTGCCCGACACCCCCATCAGCCGCGAAAAGGCCTGGTAGACATGCGCATAGACATACCGCGCAAACGAGAACGTCAGCGGCGATGTGACACCCGGATAGCTCTCCACGATGTTGGAGTTGTCCCAGATCGTCAGCTCTTCCGCGCTCTCACTCCGCTCGTCCCGACGAACGTCGGGACCCAGGGCTGACGCCGAACCTTGTTCTGAATTCCTGCTGCCGCTCAAATGCTGCGCATGCGGCACGACTGTTCCTGGATCCCGACGTTCGTCGGGATGAGCGGGGAGAGCGTGCAACGTCGTAATCGGCCGCGACTGCAGCATGTGCAGCCCGCACGCATCAAACGCCCACTCGATATCCTGCGGGCGCCCGAAATGCCCCGCCGCCCGCCGCACCATCGTCGCGACATCAGCGCGCTCCGCCTCGCTCAGCACCGGCGCAACACCCACCAGCTCAGCCTCCAGCGTCGTTCCATCCGCGCCAATCCGATAGCTGTCGCCATCCACCTCGCCGCCGACCAACTTGTCCGCGAGCCCAGCAATCGCGCTGAGCACCACGACGCCGCGATCGCCCGACACAGGATCGGCCGAGAACGCCACGCCGGCCACGCGCGCTTCGACCATCACCTGAACCACCACCGCAGGCGGCTGCGGCTCGCCGGACAACCGATGCGCCCGCCGATACTGCGCCAGCGTCTCGCTGAACCCCGACCGCCACACACGATGCGCCGCCGTAGCCACATCCGCCGGCGCCACATTCAGCTCCGTCTCGAACTGTCCCGCATGCGCCGACGCCGCGCCATCTTCCTCCCGCCCGGACGAGCGCACAGCCAGCCGCCCTGCCCCGCCTGCCACAGCCAGCCGCGCTAACCCCTGATTCACTTCTGCGCGCGCATCGGCCTTCAACCCGTCCTGATCGAAAGCCTCCGCCGCGATCACGAAGAACGCAGGCACCGGAAACGTCGCCGCCAGCTTCGCCAGCGCCGCGCCCTTGCCGCCCGCCAGCGCCGGCGACATGGCGGCATCGCCCGTCAGCACATATCCACGCACTTCGCTCACGCTGGCAGCAACGACATCAGCAGCGGGATCACGCCAAGCATCAGGTAATTCCCCAGCACGAACACCGCCGTGCCGGTCTCCATCTGCTTCACCTTTTTCGGCGCCGGCGTCCCCGCATAATCGATCGCCGTCCACGCCGCGAACATGGTCACCAGCATCAGCCCGGCAAGCATCACCACACCTGCATCCGACCGCACATTGATGAACGCCGACAGCGCCAGCCCGGCCAACAACAGCACCATCACCACAATCCCGGCCCGCTCCGCCCCCCACAGCCGCGAATAGGTTTCCACACCCTCCCGCTCCATCTCGGGCGCCCAGCTCTTGCGCGCAATCTCAATCACAGATCCGTTCACCAGCGACAACAAAAGGAACGCCCCCAGCGTCAGCGCGAAATCCTCATGCAGCGCCACGCCCGCAGGCAGCCAGTCGCACGCCGTCGCGTAGAGATCGATCAGCGGCATGATCGCCATGTGGCTCACCATGTAGACGATGGGCCGCTTCTTCAGCCAGGCGGGAACGAAGAACTCCTTCGTCATCACCGCCATCCACGCCCACACAAGCAGCAGCGGCCCAAGCAGCCGCCAGTCCAGCGCAATCGTCAGCGCCACCTGCGCCACGCCCACGCCAATCGCCACCCCGCGCAGCTCGGACAGCTTCACCAATCCACGCGGCACCGGCCGCTCCGGGCGAAACTTCGCATCGTCCGCATTGTCCTTGTGCTCGTCCGCCACGCGCAGCTGGAAGAAGAAACCGAACAGCACCAGCACAGCGACCACGATCGCCATCACGCTCGGCGTGGCCCCGCGTAGCAGCGCCGACAGGCACACCGCCGAGGCCCCGAACGCCGCAATCAGCGCGCCATGCTTCACCAGCGGAAAGCGCTCCGCCTGGTATTCCCACAGCCGCGCGCCCAATCCCCGTTTATCGGGGACGCGCGCATCGGCCCGCGCAGCGGTCTCGCTCACGCCTTGCCCCGCGCCAGGTTCTTGTGCGCGCTGGCAAACTCGTGCGCGCACAACGCCCCGATAATCGACAGCTCGCCTGCAAGGCACACGGCGGCGACCACCTCTCCGAACTGCCGTACATTCCCCGCGCCCTTCAGGCCGAGAATGTTCAGCCCCCCCGCCTGCGTCGGCAGACCCGTCCCGCCGCCCACCGTGCCGACGATGATGTTCGGCAGCGTCACCGACACAAACAACCGGTCATTCTCCCGTAGCTCAATGCGCGTCACGCCCACCGCGCTCTCCGCCACGCACGCCGCGTCCTGTCCCGTCGCAAGATACAGCGCCGCCAACCCGTTCGCATAATGCCCCTGCACGCCGATCGACCCCGACATCACGCCACCCAGCGCTGACATCCGCCAGTACTGCTCCATCCGCTGCGGCGTCGTATGCAGCTGCTTGCGGATCTGCTCGCCCGGGAGATCAACCGACGCGGTCACCTTCCGCCCGCGCACGCCCATGAACGACATCGCGGACGCCTTCTTGTCGCCCGACAGGTTCGCCTCGACAAACCAGTAGACCGGCTTGATCGGCGACTGCTCCTCGATGGCCTTGCACACCGCCTCGGTCGCGATGGTCACCATGTTCTGGCCGGCCGCATCGCCCGTCGTGTAGCTGCATACGAGATAGACATGGTCGCCCTCGACGTGTGGGCTCAGCTCCACCAGCTTGCCATGCCGCGTCGTCGTCTCCGCCGCAGCCTTCAGCATGTCGAAATTCTCGCACACCCAGGCGACGAACAGTCCCGCCTCGGTGGTCGACGCAAACGCAAACCCCGGCGAGCGATGCACGCCCTCGGCCAGCGTGCCCGTCGTGCAGCCGCCCACCGACGAGATCAGCCGCGCACCGCGCCCATAGCTCGCCACCAGCGCCGCTTCACTCGTCGCAAGCGGCACGTAGTAGTCCCCCTTCGCGAAAATCCCGTTCACCCGCAGCGGCCCGATCACGCCCACCGGCAACCGCAACGTCCCGACATAATTCTCGATATTGTGCTCGTACCGCTCAAGCTCTTCCTGAGCCCGCGTATCGTACAAAGCCGCCTTGTCCGCTTCGCTCGCGCCCGAATGCCCGAGCAACGTCTTCCAGTTCGCCGCCGTGAATGTCGGTTCGATATGCTTCGCCGGCCGTATCCACGGCTTCAGAGGCGTAGCAGTATCCGGCCGCGTTCGCTCCGCGACTTCCGCAGAGGTGCGTCCGGCCAGCATCGCCGCGATCATCCGTCGGGCAGCATCAAAAGCGCTGGGCATGAAACCCCTTCAACCGCCGTCCCTGCGACGTCGCCGCATAGATCGGGCAATTTGGGGAAAACTCAAGGCAGGCGCTTCCGTAGCGACGAACATGCTGTCGCAGGATTCCTCGCCGCAATTCAGCCATGACTTACGTCCGTTGGCCTGTTGACACCGGTAGGATCGCCTGTTGCTTTGGCACAATCACGGAGCTGGGCATGTCACTCTTGCGAATGATGACAGTCGCCGTGCCGTTGTTGCTCACGATCGGCGGCGCTGAGGCGCAGGTCCAGCAGGGCCAGATCGAGATGGTCAAACCCGAGCGCTGCGCTGTGGGTCGTCTTCAGTCCGTTGAGCCTGTGCGTTGCTTTGCATGGGCCACAGCCGCGAAGTCAGGTGGCATCGACGAGGCCGAAGCGAGGTGCACCAACCCGGAGTTCGTGCCCCTCGCCAAACGATGCCTGAACAACCACCGCATCAAGAAGGAACACAGCGGAACTGAGCAGAAAGTGTGCGTTGAATTCACCTATGTGTTCGGCCAGCCTGACAACTACTTTGGCGCGAAGATGAAATCGAGCGTCAATTACTCGCGCGTGCTACCTGATTGTGCTATCACGGTTGCACCCTATTGAGGCGCGGACGGCGGGACACGCCTACGCCGGCGGCTGCACCGGGAACACCAGCAGGGATGTATCGTATCCCCAGCTCTTTATCTTCGCGACCAGCTCGTCGATCAGCTTCTGCCCCGGCTGCGGATTGCGCGTGAAGATGTTCACCTCGCCAAAATCCGGCGTAACGGAAATGAACCAGCTGTAGTCATCGGCCAGCGCCGCGACCCAGGTCTCACGGCTGACGAACAGGAAGTAGTCGGCGCGAATCTTTGCATTTGAGCCCGGATCGAGGATGTGCCCCGTGCCCTCGACCACTTTCTCGGGGCCGTCGAGCGTCTTGTCCCTGCACGAATCCCGCACGCCCACCTGGTTGGGCTGATCCTTCGGCGTGTATCGCGTGATTCCGGCCACGCACCCCTCGAGCAGCCAGTTCGGACGGAAGGCGATCTCGTGCCAGTCGCCTGTGTAGAGCCGGGCCGCATCCACCTTCGCAACGGGAGGCGGGCCGCCGCCGGGTCCGGGCGAGGTGATGCAACCGCTCATCATGGCGGAGGCAGCGAGGGACAGGGCGAGGACAAGCTGTTTCATGCGCATGATACGCGCGAGGCCGCCAACTGGAGCACCTGACAGTCAAAGATTTGGCGAACCGCGCGCGAACACTCATATTTCATCGCATGATCCGCCCCGAAGACCTGCTTTGCCCAACCCCCCGCGGCCTCTATTGTCCGCCGGGCGATTTCTACATCGATCCCGTCCGGGGCGGCGTCGATCGCGCTGTCGTCACTCACGGCCACTCGGATCACGCCCGCGCCGGCCACGCCGCCGTCCTCGCCACGCCCGAAACCATCGAGGCCATGGCCACCCGCTACGGCCAGGAGTTTACGAAAGCGCGCCAGTCCGCCCCTTACGGTGAAACCAACCGCATCGGCGATGTTGATGTGACACTTCACCCGGCGGGCCATGTCATCGGCTCAGCCCAGGTCGAGGTGCAGTGGAAAGGCCTCACCATGGTCTGCACCGGCGATTACAAGCGCCGCGCCGACCCAACCTGCAAACTCTTTGAAGTCGTGCCCTGCAACGTCTTCATCTCCGAGGCCACTTTCGCGCTCCCAGTCTTCCGCCACCCCGACAGCAGGGGCGAGGTCGCGAAGCTCCTCGCGTCGCTCCGCGCCTTCCCGGACCGCGCGCACCTCGTCGGCGCTTACGCCTTCGGCAAGGCCCAGCGCGTCATTCGCGAACTACGCGATGCCGGCTATCAGGATACGATCTACATCCACGGCGCCATGAAACAGCTCTGCGAGATGTACGAGCGCCTCGGCGTCGATTTAGGCCCGCTCGAACCCGCCACTCTCGAAAAGGCCCAGCGCAAGGAAAGCCAGAAGTTCGCCGGCAAGATCATCGTCTGCCCGCCCTCCGCCACCGGCGCGCCCTGGGCCGAGCGCTTCTCCGACCCTGTCATTGCCTTCGCCTCGGGCTGGATGAACATCCGCCAGCGCGCCAAGGCCGGCGGCATCGAATTGCCCCTGATCCTCTCCGACCACGCCGACTGGGACGAACTCACGCAAACCGTCACCGACGTGAACCCCGAAGAACTCTGGGTCACCCACGGGCGCGACGACGCCCTCGCCCGCTGGGCCGAACTCAACGGCCGCAAGGCGAGGCCGCTGCATCTGGTTGGCTACGAGGATGAGGCGGGGGAGTAGCGCGCCCCTTCCCCGATCAACCGGAGCACGTCATTACTGCCGCATGCCTTATCGCACGCTGAGCGCCGACAATATCGAAGCCACGATCGAGAAGCTGCACAAGCGGATCGCGGAGCGCTTCCCGAATCGCGGCATCGTCAAGCTTTGCGGCGAACTCCTTATACCAACGGCCCTAACCACTGACATGTGTCCAGCTGCGAGCTGTGATTGAGGTTACTGTTGCGGGGTTGTTGGCGAAGAAGTTCCAGGCCTTGCAGCAGGCATCGACAATGTCCTCGTAGGTTTCGAAGACGGT
>JANOKS010000089.1:0-14722 GCA_031419455.1 Alphaproteobacteria bacterium | reverse complement strand
TCAGAAATCTTCTCCCGCAATCTCAACCACTTGCCTGAAAAATTTGGGGGAAACAGAGGCACAGGATCGGAGGGGGTAAATGCTGCCGTATAATGCTCGCCATGAAGCCTGGAAGAACCCCCTTGTGGCTCCTGCGCGATCTGCCGGCATTGATCGGCATCGTGCTGAGTTTCTGGCCGTTGATGATCCTGGTGATCGCCAACGGTCGCCGCGCCATGCTCGGAAAGAAAGTCAGCCCGCGCGCCGATGAATGCATCATGCAGATGCTCCCCATCGCCGAAGCCCGCCTCCACTACGCCCTCTGCCGCCAGGCCTGGCGCGCGCTGGGCTGGAATGTCCGCGACGTCCAGCTCGAAATCCTCCCTGCGATCAAGAACTGGTCCGACCTCGGCGCACGCTTCGAGGCCTACACCGCCGACATGATGGACCTGCACGCCGCCGCTGCGCGCTTCACGACAAGCCTCCGCCGCATCTACGGCATCCGCATGCGCGTCGATGCGAATGCGGTGCGTGTCGCCCATGCTTCGACGGACGCCGCGCTCAGCGCGGCTGCTCAGCATGAGCTGGTGGGCGCGGCTGCAACCTCATGCCAGAGCTCTCTCATAGCGCTCATGCTGAGCAGCGCCCCCGGACTTGATCCGGGGTCGCGTCCGTCGAAGCACGAGCGCGGGCTCACCACAGCCCGCGGCCCGCCTCGACCCTACTGCCTATTGCCTATTGCCCACTGCCTCGCTGGCGCACCGCCAGCGAGAACGCACCCGCGTGTGCCGGTCAGAATCAGGCCGCTTTCACGGCCTTCGACGACAGCTTGTAGAGGCCGCGGCGGTCCTGCGCGCTCTCGAACGACTGGGTGAGGCCGATGACGGTCTCGGCGGCGCCCAGCATCAGGAAGCCGCCCGGATTCATCGACTGGCCAAGGCGGTTCATCACTTCGGACTTGGTTGGTCCGTCGAAATAGATCAGCACGTTGCGGCAGAAGATGACGTCGAACTTGCCCAGGTTATAGGCCGGATCCATCAGGTTCATCTTGCGGTAGGTGACCATCGAACGGATGCGCTCGGAGATGCGCCAGTGGTCGTCCTGCTGCGTGAAGTGGTGCATCAGCATCTGGATCGGCAGGCCGCGCTGCACTTCAAACTGCGTGAACAGCCCCTGGCGCGCACGGTCGAGGCAGCGCTCGGAAATGTCGGTGGCGACGATCTCGACAGGCACGCCGCCGGTGAGCGCGGGATGCTGGTCGATCATCATGGCGATGGAGTATGGCTCCTGTCCCGTCGAGCAGGCGGCGCACCAGATGCGGATGCGCTGGCCCTTGCGGGCCTGGCCGAGGACGGGGAGGACGGCTTCCTTCAGGTGGTCGAACGGCGTCTTGTCACGGAAGAAGAATGTCTCGTTCGTCGTCATCACATCGACGAGCTGCGTGATCAGGCGCTCGTCGCGGCGGGCGCGAACGACCTGAATGAGATCGTCGATCGACGGCAGGCCTTCCTTGCGCGCGAGCGGCGCGAGGCGGCTTTCGAGCAGGTACATCTTGTCGCCGCCGAGAACGATGCCGGCGCGCTTGCGAAGGAGCTGTGAGACGAAATCGAAATCCTGGCTGTTCACGCAGCTTCTCCGTTCATCATACGCAACGCCAGTGCACCAAGGTCCTTGAGAGGCTTTACGGCCTCCGCATGTCCAGCCGTGGCGACGGCGCCGGGCATGCCCCAGACGACGCTGCTTGCTTCATCCTGGGCGATGATGCGTCCGCCGGCCTTCACGACATGCCCTGCCCCGTCGCGGCCATCATGGCCCATGCCGGTGAGGACGACGCCAAGCACGCGATTGCCGAAGGCGGCGGCGGCTGACTCGAAAAGTGGATCCGCGGCGGGGCGGCAGAAGTTCACAGGCTCGCCGCGATCAAGCGTAACCATGCGGCCGGCGGGTCCGCGGGCTACGCGCATATGCTTGTCGCCCGGCGCGAGGAAAACACAGCCCGGAGCGAGCACATCGCCATCGACAGCTTCGCGACAGCGCTTGCCAATGACGGATTCCAGCTTCTCGGCGAAGACGGGGGTGAAGGTCGCCGGCATGTGCTGCACGATCAGGATCGGCGCCTCGATGCGGCGCGCGATCGGGCCGAGGAAGACCGGCAGTGCGGACGGACCGCCGGTGGAAGCGGCCACGACGAGCACCGACGCCGGCGTCAGGATGATCGGGCGAGGCCGCAGGTTGAACGCGCGCGGGATCGGCATGCCGAGCCGGGACAGGCCGGGACGCTGCCCGAGCGCGACGATTTTTTCGATCAAGTCGCGACGATAACCATCGACACCACCCATGGCGGAAGCCTGCGGCTTGGCGATGAAATCGGCGGCGCCCAACGAGAGAGCCTTCACCGTCTGCTGCGCGCCCTGAGTGGTCAGCGTTGAGGCCATGACGATGCGGGCGTCAGGCGCGAGACGGCGAAGTTGTGGGAGGGCGGTGAGGCCATCCATGTTCGGCATCTCGATGTCGAGCACGATGACGTCCGGCTTGATGGCGGCGGCTGCGGCGACGGCCTGTTGGCCATCCGAGCAGACTTTCACCAGGTCGATACGCGCATCCTCGTCGATCCAGCGGCGCATGAAGCCGCGCACGATCGCGCTGTCGTCCACGAGCATGACGCGGACGCGGCGGTCGGTTTCTGGCTGGCGGGCTGCAAGCGTCACGTTTTCGATGGTCTCAGACGAGTCCGACTTCGGAGAACTTGGATTCGATGATCTCGGAGTCGAACGGTTTCATGATGTATTCGTTGGCGCCGGACCGCATGGCCTCGGCGATGTGGCTCATGTCGTTCTCGGTGGTGCAGAAGACGACGGTGGGACGCTCCCCTCCCGGCTCGCGGCGCAAGGCGCGGAGGAAATCGATGCCGTTCATCACCGGCATGTTCCAGTCGAGCAGGATGCAGTCCGGCATTGTCTTGCGGCAGGCCTCCAGCGCCTGGGCGCCGTCAGCGGCTTCGTCGGCCTCGAAGCGGAGATCCTCGACAATGCGGCGGGCGACTTTCCGGACGACCCGGCTATCGTCGACGATCAGGCAGCGTTTCATGTCCCATCCCTCAAGCCGCGGCTGCGGCGGTTCCCGCTGGGCTGGCGAGCATCTGGTCGATGTCCATGATGACCAGCAGCCGGTTATCCAGGCGGTAGACGCCGCGCGATACGACTGACCATGTCGCGTCAAGGTTAACGGGGTTTTGCTCCATCTGGGCGTCGTCGAGCCGGACGACGTCGCCGATCTCATCGATGACCATGCCGAAACTCTCGCCGCCGTATTCGACGCCGATGGCAAGACTTTGAACGTTATTGGTTTTTTGGCCGTTTTGCTTCTCTCGGGGGGGCAGGCCGAGACGGCTGCGGGCGTCGATCGCGGTGACGATCCGGCCGCGAAGATTAAGAACGCCGGCGATTTCCGAGCTGGAGAGCGGGACGGGCGTCATCCTGGCGGGGCGGAAGACGTCGTGAATCTCGGTGACGCTCAGGCCGAACAGCTGGTCGCAGATGCGGAAGGTAACGTATTCGCGCATGGTCATGCGGCTTCTCCGCTGCGGAGCGCCTGCTGGATAGCGTCCAGCAGCGCGTAACGATCTGATTTCGGGACCGCTTCTGCGTCCCGGCGGCTGGAGAGCGGGATGACCCGCGCTCCGGTGACATTCTCGATCGGGCTGTCGGCGTCGGTGAGCACCACATCGAACGTGGCGCCGGCGGCAAGGCGCGCCCTCGCCTCTTCAAGGCCATCCGCAACGGTGACGTCGTACCCGGCAGCGGTGACCATCGGCGCGAGCAGGTTGCGGAAGAAAGGATGCGACTCGATCAGCAGGATGCGTTTGCGATTGGCGCGCGGGTCGGACTCGATGGCGGCCGCGGCCCAGGCGGGGTCGGCTTGGCCGAGGAAGTGGCCGACGTCGATGATCTCTGTCGACTTGCCCTTGAGCACGGCTGTGCCGAGCACGCCCGGCGAAGGGTCGCCCAGCTGGATGTCGAGCGGCTCTTCCACGATGTCGAGGATGGCGTCGACAGCCAGACCGACCACGACGGAACCCTGGCTGAAGACGAGGACCGGCTGGCGGCCTTCGCGGCGGATCACGCCGCCGGCGGGAGCAAGCGGCATCAGGCGGCCACGGTACTGAACCACGGGGCCGCGGCTGGTCATCTCGATGGTGGAGGCGTCGAGGTCTTCGAGGCGCGTGACGAGCGAGAGCGGGCAGGCCCGCGGCTCTGAACCGCCAGCCGTGAAGAGCAGCAGGCTGACCTTGTGCTCCGTCGCCTTGGCGGCGGCGGCGGCCGCGCGCGACTGTTCGTCGAGCATGCGGTTCACACTGCGCTCGACATTGGCGACCGAGCGCGAGACGCCGTTGGGATCAAGGATCATGATGACCGAGCCGTCGCCGAGGATGGTGGCGCCCGAATACTCGGACATTGCGCCGAGGCGCTTGGACAGGGGCTTCACGACGATTTCCTCGGTATCGAACACTTCGTCGACGATGAGACCGAAGCGCAGTTCGCCGACCTGCATGATGACGATGCAGGCGCTGCGGTCGCCGCGATCGTCATCGACGATCAGGCCGAGGCAGTCGGAGAGGGCGACAAGCGGAAGCAGGTGATCGCGCAAGCGGAGGACGCGCGTGGCGTTGATCAGCTCGATCTTGTGCTCGAAGCGCTTGCCGGCGCGGACAAGTTCCAGAACCGAAAGCTGCGGCAGGGCGAAGCGATGCTCCTCGACGCCCACGATGAGGGCCGAAATGATGGCAAGCGTCAGCGGAATCTTGATGATGAACGTCGTGCCGTGGCCCTGACGCGAGCGCAGGTCGATCGTGCCGCCGATCAGTTCGACATTGGTTTTCACGACGTCCATGCCGACACCGCGACCGGAGATGTTGGTGACCTTGGCGGCGGTGGAGAAGCCGGGCGCGAAGATGAGGCGGTGGATCTGGGCGTCGGTCATCGCCATGGATTCGGCGATGTCGATGACGCCCTTCTCGATGGCTTTCGCGCGGATGCGGTCGGTGTTGAGGCCAGCGCCGTCGTCGGAGACCTCAATGAGAATGTGTCCGCCCTGGTGATAGGCGCGCAGCTTGATCGTGCCGTTCTCGGACTTGCCTGCGGCGACACGTTGCTCGATGGTTTCGACGCCATGATCGCAGGAATTGCGGATCATGTGGGTGAGCGGATCCTTGATCAGTTCGAGCACCTGGCGGTCCAGCTCGGTCGCCTCGCCGTCCAGGACGAGGTCGATCTTCTTGTGCAGGTCGTTCGAGGCGTCGCGAACGATGCGCGGCAGTTTCTTCCACGCCGAGCCGATGGGCTGCATGCGCGTCTTCATCACGCATTCCTGCAGTTCGGCGGTGACGCCGGAGAGACGCTGCAGCGGCGCCTTGAACTCGCTGTCGGTGGAGTTGCGGAGGATCTGCATCAGCTGGTTACGCGTGAGCACCAGCTCTGAGACCATCGTCATCAGCGATTCCAGCACGTCGACATTGACGCGAATGGTGCTGGCCCCGAGGGCGCTTTTCTTTTCGTCGTCGTGATCCGGCATCGCAGCTACGGCCGCCACAGCGGACACGACCGGTCTTGCTTCGACCGGTTCAGGCCCTTCGGTGGAATTGAAGGCGGCTTCGAGATCGGCGAGCGAGACTTCACCAGGGCGAAGGAAGCGGCCCTGGTCAGAATCCCACCTGCCCTGCCCTTCGACGGGCTCGGGCTCTGGCGGAGCCACGACAACCACAGGCACGGGCTTCGGCGCAGGTGGCGGGGCTGCTGCAGACAGGCCGCCCTCGGCTGCGTGTTCGAGCTGGGCGATCAAGTCACGATCGTCGCCCGGGGGTTCGATCTGCTCGGCGGCGAGGTGGGCGAGGATCACCTTGATGCGGTCGATGGAGGCAAGCACGAGCGTGACGGCGCCGGGCGTGACGGGAAGCGCGCCGTCGCGGAATTTTCCGAGCAGCGTTTCACCTGCGTGGGCGATGGACTCGAGCCGCGGTAGACCGATGAAGCCGCACGTGCCCTTGATGGTGTGGACCAGGCGGAAGATGTTGTTCAGCGTCGCCTTGTCTTCGGGCTGGCTCTCGAAGCGCACGAGCTCGGTGTCGATGACGTCGAGGCTCTCGGCAGTTTCGGTGAGGAATTCGCTGAGAAGATCATCCATGACAGGTTTCCGCAGCACGCGAAATTTTGTGCTTCGGGCAAATAAAGCCCTCTCCGGGTTAAGATTTCGCTTCGGATGATTCAGATTTGGCCAGGTCGGCGCGCTGCGAAACGCCGACGCTAGCCTTCCGCCAACGCCCCGATGCAGGAGAGCCCTGCTGCTTGCGGCACCGCGCGGGGTTCGATGCTGAAGCCGGCTTCCTCGGCGAGGACGCGGGTGAAGTAGGGCTGGATCGCGCCGCCGCCCCAGCCACCGCCGGGCTCCCTGCCCTCCAGTGCATCGAGCACTTCGGCCTTGAGCTTGGAGAACTGGCCCCGCGCCTCGACGTCGAGCACCAGCTTGTCGCCCTCCTCCCTCGCGGCGACGACGCAGACGCCGCGCGCGGAGGGCTCGATCATGATCAGCGCCATGTTCATCAGCAGACGCATCTGGCGGTTGGAGACGCGCTGGGTGGCGACCTGCCAGTCGAGTTCGGTGCGGGTGTTGGTGGCGAACAGTTTGACGAAGAGGTCCTTCGCCTCGCCGATGTTGCAGAGACTGTCGTTGATCGAGATGATCTGGCTGCCATGTGCAAAGCGGATGAAGCGGAGCTTGGCCTCGAGCGTCGCAAGGCCGGTGCGCAGCGCTTTTTCGCCTTCGGCTTTCATGGCCGGCCCAAGGCTGTCGTCGAACATCAGTTCCATACTCTGCATCATCGAGGTCAGCGGTGAGGCGACATCGTGGCAGATGCGCGAGGCGACATACGACGCCAGCCTGGATGAATCCATCATGGTAACAGCTCTCCCGCCCCGAATGGGCCGCCCAACCGAATCGGAAGCTAGCTGATTTGGAGTCCGAGCCCCAAGCCGGAATTAGGCCCCATCCGAGTCCATTCCATTCCCGTTCCGTTCGTCGCGCACCTGATCGTCGTGGCCCGAGCGTGCGCTGTGAAAGGACAGGGCGAACAGACCAACTGCGAGCAGGACGGAGAAAGTGGCGCCAAGCGCAAAGGCGAAAACGAAATGCGCATTGGGAAATGCGTTTCCGCCCACCCCAAGCGCCGCGCCGGCCACCATCAGGGCCACCGGGACCAACACGAGCGCGAGTATGATGATCGTCTTGCGCGACATGATGCATTCATACGCAAACGCCCGGCGGATGAAAGACCGCCGGGCGTCTACGTGTGTTGCTTCAAAAGTTAACGCGTGGAATGCGCGTTAAGGTTTCTTCTTCCATGGATCGCCGGGGCCCGACTTCAGAGCCTCGCCGGACTCGGCGTTGGCGAACAGCTTCTCGGCCATCGCCACGGCGACCGTCGAGACCGGATCGCCGGTCTTCTGGGAGATGCGGGTGTATTCGGCGAGGCGGCCAGCATTGATCTGGTCGACCTTGCGTTTCACCTCAGCAGATGCGCGGCCCGTATCGGCGATGCCGATATAGCCGTCATACTGCTCGCCGATGACGCCCTGCGCCTTGGCTTGTTCGATGACCGGGTCGGCGGCGTGCGCGACCATCAGTGTGGCGACCGCGAACATGGCGACGAACCAGGTGGTGAATTTTCTGAACATGCTCATGACAGGCTCCTTTTTCCTGCCTCAGAACAGATTGGGATTAGCGGCGATCGTGTCCTCGAGATCCTTGTCGAGACGATAGCGGATCTCCTGGTCGATCTTCACATTGAGGTTGATCGTGATCGGCTTGTCCGATGCCTCAATACGAACCGTTGGCGTGCAGGCGACGGCGCCGACTGCAAGCGCGAGCGCGACGCCCGTGGCCAGCACGACGCTGGTTGCCGGAGGTCTTGTAGCTGCTTCAGGCATCGCCTGCTCCGTTGGTTGGGCCGCCGGGGCGGCCTGAGTTGCGAGCCTTGCCTCTTCGCGGGCCGGCGTCAATCTAGGTGTCACTGCTGCGCCTCCCGTTCTCTCTGTTCCTGCGCCTGCTCGATGGCCGTGTTGATATCAGGCTTCTGGAACGTGGTGGTCAGCAAAGGAACCAACGCGCTGTCGATGCCGATGTTCAGCTGGAATGACTGTCCGCCCAGGACTTCAGGATTGCGGCCGAGCACGCTCAGCTTCAGCATCATCTGTCCGGTCAGGTTTCCATCAAGTCCCACTTCCAGCACCTCATAACGAAAGTCCTTCAGCGCATCGAACAGCATTTTCGAGTTGTCGTCCGCTTGCGCCGCAGCTTCACCGGGGGAACCTGAATACTGGATAACACCCGGTTTCACTGACTTGAGCACAGCATTGTCGATCTCGGCTGAACCGGTCCTGAATACGACGGGGAACTCGCCGCCGACGACACCGGCGAGTTTCAGGTCAGGCAACTTGAACTGGTCAGCAAGGACGGCGAGGTCCCAGTTTACGGCGCGGGCGACGATGCGGTTCTCGGCGGTGCTCGCAAAAGTGAAGAGATCACGATCGACGCGGATGAAGCCCCCGACGAACGGCCACTCCGCGCCTTCGAGCTGGATCGCATCGAACCCGACAAGCTGGAAGTCGATCGTGCCTTTCTCGATCGGCAGGCCGAGCGTGACCTTGTCGATGCTGATGCGCTGGCCGGGGGCGGACTTGAGATTGAAGAGATCGGCAACCTCGATACGTCCGGAGACGCCCTCGAACACGCCGGCGGACGCGAGCACGAAGCCGAGCTTGCGCAGGTCGAGCACGCCCGAAGCCTTGAAGCCATCGGCGTTCCACGATGCGCTGCCGCCGATGTCGAGGCGGCCGGTGACGTTGGCGGGGCCGATGAGGAGCGGCGAAAGATCCTCCGGCTGGAACTGGCCGGGGCGGAAGATGAGCGGGATCGGCTCGAAGGTGAGATCGCCGGCGCCGGTGTCGAGATCGTGCCGGCCTTTCACCTGCGCGATCTGCATGCCGGACTTCGCCATGTTGAATGCGCCGGTGAAGTTGAGCGCGCCGTCCTTCATGAAGCCTTCGCCGCGGAAGCTGGCTTCCGCGAAACGCTGCCCCTCTGCGGGGAGCGGATCGACGATGCGCATCGCGACGCCGGTGAGCGAACCGTTGAGACTGTCCCCCTGCCCGGCGAGATCGAACTTTCCGGTGAGGTCAGAAACGTTCGCCTCGTCGGCTTTCACTGCGCCGCCGTCGAAACTGCCGGCGACCTTCCAGCCGCGCGTGAGATCGAGTGCGCCCTTGACGTCCTCGAAGCGGATCGGGACTTCGCGTTCTCCCAGGTTGAGGCCGACGGTCGATGGCTCCATGTCGAAATTGGCGCGGAAGCCGCCGGCCGTGCGCCAGCCAATGGCGGTGGCGCTAGGACGATGTCGGCAACATAGCCTTCGCCTGTGACCGGCATTTTGACTGCGGCGAGCTTGCCCTGCCCGACGAGGTCGTTGCCCGTGCGCTGGGCGAGACGGCCGATAGGCGTATAGCGCAGCGCGGCGGCGCCGAAAGTCGTGTCGCCATAAGAGGCAGACTGCCATTCGATGACCGCGCCCTTCGGCGCATCGGCGGTGAAATCGCCTGCGTCCCAGCGCGAAACGACCTCGGCTGTGGCGCGCGCACCTTTCCAGCTGCCGCCGGCGAGCGCGCCGTCGAGGCGGATGGAGAGACGGCCCGCTGCAGCGCCGGCCTTTGCATCGGAGGACAAGTCGAGACCGGTGAATTCGGCAGACATCGTGTCGGCGCCGACTTGCCAGGAGCGCAGGGTTGCAGCGCCTGAAAGCGCGATGCGGTCGAGCGTGCCTTCGGCCTTGGCGAGATTGATGGTGATCGGCGGCGCGCCGCCGCCCTGAAGTGAGAGGCTGCCTGCAGCGGTCCACGCGCCGTCCGTTGTATTGAACGTACCGACCGCGGCGTGAGTGTCGTTCGAGGTTGTCGTTAGCGCGAGACCGCTGGCAGCTTTCAGAGTGGCGCCGGGGCGAAGCGCGACGATCGCTCCCTTTGACGTGGCGCTCGCCGACCAGGGGGTGGAGACGCTGAACGACTGGCCCGCACGATCGACAGCGGTGCGTAGAGCGTCCGCGAAGGACGGCAGCACCGATTCGAGAGACCCGCCGGCGAGATCAGAGATCACGGCGCGCTGCTGTGATCTGAGCATTGCGGACGAGATGATCGCTGTGCCGTCGGATACGGAGAGGGTGTCGCCATCGACAGCGACCTTGCCGTTGACCTCGATGCGGCCTGCGAGGGCCTGCGGCGTCGCAAGGCCTTCGGTGACAAGGGAGAGATCGCCGCCGGAGCCGCCAGCAGACGGTGCGATCAGCGTGGCGAGCGCGGCTTTCTTCCAGGTGACGTCGGCAAGTGCGCCCTCGCCTGTCGTGGCGTTGACCTGCAGGCGGCGCACGCTGGAGAGCCATTCGCCGAGCGAAAAGGACTCACCGCCGATCGCGTCCGACTCGATCGCCACCTTCGCCTGTGTCGCCGAGAGGCTGGTCGTTTCGGTGGCCACCGTGCCGAGCTGTGCGTCGCCCTCGCCCTTCAGCACGCCTGCTGACTGTTGCAATGTCGCATCCACTTTGACATCGGCGAGGCGCACGCCCTGCGCAACGAAGTTCGCGAGGTCGATCTTGAGCGCGGCGGAAATTTCCTGGCCCGCCACCGTTGCGCGCAGACTTGCCGCCGAAAGTTCCATCGTGCCGCCGGCGAGGCCAAGCGACGCCGGTGTGGCTGCGATGTCCACGACGAACGCGTTGTTGTCGGCGGCCGTGATCCTGCCAGTCGCAATCATGGGACCTGACAGAGTGTCGCCGATCAGCGTAAGGCGCGTGAAGGCGAGACGCGGCAGAGGTTGCGGCGGCGCGTCGCTTGGCTTCGTGAAATTCGCGATCGCAGTTTCGAGGTCGCCAAGTGGCGAGCGCTTGCCCGTGAGATCGAAACGGACTGTCAGTTCGTCGCCCGACACGGCCGTGGGGCGTAGGGAAAACGGTCCGGTCCATGCGAAGTCGATCACAATTTCGCGCGCAGTCACAGCTGCGTCAGATGCGTCGGGCGCGCGTGCATCGACGTCGGTTAATGTAATTCCACCAAGATCGAGTCGCGTGATCGATAGCGCGCAGACCAGGCCCTGACCCCCGCAAACATTGCGTGCGACCATTTCCGCGATGGGCTGGCGCAACAACCAGAGCGCGAGGCCAAGAATCCCCAATGCGGCGAGAAAGAGGCCGATGATGCGGCGTTTCGCAGCGGTTACCTGATTCTGGTCAAGCTTTTCTTCAGTCATTGCGGGGTAAAATATGCATTGGTCCTTGTGGAATAGCACCTGAACGTTTTTATTTGCTTCTTCGGTCGCCCCTCGCAAAGAACATCGAGGGGTAGCGGCTGGCCGGACAATCCGTTCCGCAAGGAACTTTCGGAGCGCCCATGAAAAACGTACTGTTTGATTGGGGGGTTGGTGCGGCTGCGGCTGTGCTCATAGGGGCAGGACTGGTTGCGGCTGGCGCGGGAACGCGCGCGGTCGAAGCGGAAGCGGCAACCGATACAGGCCCAGACCCGCGCGAATTGATGGCCTCCATTACAAGTGCTCGCGAAAGCGTGGACCTCACAAGCGAGATGAAACGTGTTTCCGTCCTGCGGAACGAGACGCTTTCATCCGTGCTCGATCGTATCGGCGCGCCGCGTGAGGAAGCGAATGGCGCGGTGTTCGCCGCGAGCCAGTTGCTCGACCTGCGCAGCATGCAGCCGGGCGACGATGTGACGGCGTGGCTCGAGACCGGCGCCGATGGCGTGGTACGGCTCGGGGGTGTTTCGCTGCGTCCGGCGGCGGAGACACAGGTGCTCGTCTCGCGCGCGGCCGACGGCACGTGGACGACGCACAAGCTCGACACGCGCCTCACACCCGGCATCAGCTATGTGTCGGCCGACGTCGACCAGTCGATCTACCAGACGGCGCTTGGCCTTGGCGCCGGCGACCAGCAGGTTGTCGATTTCGCCGACATCTTCGGATACGACATCGACTTCCAGCGCGAAGTGCATCCGGGCGATCACTTCGGCATTCTCTACGAGAGTTTCCAGGACGAGCGCGGCGCGGATGTGAAGACCGGCGTCGTGCTGATGGCGGAGATGGATGGCGCGGCGCTCTCGAAAACATTCTACCGCTACACGCCGAGCGACGACGGCAATGTCGACTATTTCGACGCGACGGGTCAGAGCGCCAAGAAGTTCCTGATGAAGACGCCGATCAACGGTGCGCGTCTTTCATCCGGCTTCGGCAACCGCAAGCATCCGATCCTTGGCTACAACAAGATGCACAAGGGCACGGATTTCGCCGCGCCGACGGGCACGCCGATCTACGCCGCCGGCAATGGCCGCATCACGAGCTATGGCGCGAACGGTTCGTTCGGCAACTACGCCAAGATCGAGCACGCCAACGGCTACACCACCGCCTATGCCCACATGAGTCGCTACGCAAAGGGCCTCAAGCGCGGCAGCAGCGTGAAGCAGGGCCAGGTGATCGGCTTTGTCGGTACGACAGGACGCTCCACCGGACCGCACCTGCACTACGAGGTCTACATCAACAACAAGCCCGTAAATGCCATGAGGCTGAAACTGCCGACCGGGCGCAAGCTCGCGGGCGAGCAGCTGGAGACGTTCAGGGCCGAGATGGCGCGGATCGAGGCGCTGCGCGACCAGGAAATTTCCGAGCGCATGATCGCCCAGGCGCAGCCGCCGGCGGTTGCTGGTCCGGGCTATGCGTCGGTGCCGGTTGCGGCCCCTGCCCCTGCAGAAACGCGCGATATCGGCCTTCGCCCGTAGCTCGAAGCTTGGCGCTACGCCGCGAAACTCGGCCGCGCCTTCACCCGCTCGACGATCGCCGCGAGCGTCTTGTTCGCCGGATCGACCGGCTGCCCGACCGCCGCGCCGAAGGACAGGAACACGCCCGCCATGATGTCGGCGAAGCTGAAGCGCTCGCCGCAGAACCATGTGCGGCCCTCCAGCATCCTGTCGATCCACGCCTCACGGTCCTTCGCCAGCGCCTTCAGCGCGGGCGCCGCTTCGGGAAACACCGGAATGCGCGGCTCGAACAGCTTCACGCCCTCGGCGTAGCGGAACCCCATCAGCCGCGGCACGATGACGTTCTCGTCGAACCGGCGCACCCACATGCGGGTTTCTGCGCGCTCCCTGGATGTTGCGCCGATCAGGGAATGTCCGCCGCTGGTCTCATCCAGATATTCGCAGATCGCCGTGATCTCGGCGATGCACCCGCCATCGTCCAGCTCCAGCGCCGGTGTCTGGCCGGCCGGGTTGCGCGCCAGGTGATCGGCCTCCCGGTTCACGCCCTTCATCAGGTCGACCTCAATGGTGTCAAGCTTGATGCCTTTTTCGGCCGCGAAGACACGCACGGCATGTGGGTTGGGGCCGATCGAATTGTAGAATTTCATCACGTTCCTCCGGCTTCGCTAATTGATCTGATGTGCGCGGAGACTGGCGCTTCGGCGGCGGCGCCGCAAGGCTGCACCCTGGCACTGGTTCTGGGGCTGAGGCATTGGTCTTGTCCCCTGCGGTCAGGCTGGGTAAACCTTGCGGCCACGCGTTGCTGCCTTTGGGAGCCACCATGTCTTTGAAGCTTGTGTCCGCCGCCGCCGTCTGCGTCATGCTTGCCGCGTGCGCCAGTAACCCGAAGCAGGACCCGGGCAGGTTCGGGTTCATGATCGGCTGCTGGCAGTCGCCGGATGGCGTCAACAAGGAAGTGTGGTCCTACCCCGAAGGCGGGATCATGTTCGGCTACGCCACCACGACGCGCGATGGAACGCTGGCCACCTGGGAACAGTCCCGCATCGACCAGCGAGCGTCGCGCGCGATCTACACGGCGTCACCCGAAGGCCAGCGTCCGGTGCAATTCCTGGAGAAGGCGCCCGACCCGCTCGCTCTGGTGGGCCCCAATCAGGTGACCTTCGAGAATGGCGACCACGACTATCCGCAGCGCATCACCTATCGTCTTGTGGAGGATGGTCTGACAGCGGAGATCTCCAAGCTCGATGGCTCGCGGCCGTTTGCGTATTCGTGGGCGCGGTGTGGAAGCTAGGGGACGATCAGTTTGGGTCGAAGCGCGGCACCACCCCGCTCGTCCCGACGAACGTCGAGACCCAGGGCCGTTCTTGAACCTTGTTCAGGCTTGTCGCTTCAAGCCAGTGGAAGTCGCTCCACCGTTCCTGGGTCTCGACGTTCGTCGGGACGGGCGGAACAAGCTGCGCCGCTTCCGCCCAACTTGATTGCACCCTAGGATCAACTGAAATGCCCGAAGCCGTACTGTTCCAAGCGACGGACCACGAAGGAGGTTACGACGACCTCGGATGCATTCGACTCATAAAGGAGCGAGAAGTTAAATCAAACATGCCTGACTTTGATGGCGCGCGCCGTCCCAGGCATAGGCTGGCGACGTTTGAAGTATTACCATCGAACAGTGACACGAATAAACATGGATATTCATTTGTTGTCGCCGTGATTTGGTCAGACAAATGTCTCGTAGAGTACGCGATTGATCGTAAGCGATGTCCCGAGGCCCTTATGATCCCGGGGGCGTTCGTTTCTGTGGCGGTGTAGACGAGACCCGTAATTGGTACGGTGCTCAGAATGGACGACCAATCTGACGACCCAAAGCGCGGTCGGCCCTCGCGGATCGA
>JANOKS010000088.1:0-29016 GCA_031419455.1 Alphaproteobacteria bacterium | reverse complement strand
GAGCTCGATGCTCATGCCATGGGCGCGGGCTTCCGGTGCCGCGTCGCCAATCGTTGATTTCTCCGAGACTTTTCCCTGGCGCGGGATGGCGCCGGTGTGAAACAGGATCGATTCGAGAAGCGTCGTCTTGCCACTGAGATAAGGGCCCACGAGTGCAATGCACCGCGCGCCCGAAGACCTTCTGCCGTTGAGTTGTTCCATGGCCATTCCTCCTCTGACTGCTCAACTGAATGTGCGTCGAAGGACCGCCCTTCTTATCGACTGGTCACCACGCGGGGCGGTTCCATCTGGTCAAGACTGACTCCGATTGACGGGCACGGCAAGCGAAAACAAAAGGCCCGGCTTTTCGCCGGGCTTTCTTCAACATGTGAAAGGAACCGGTTTCAGTCCGCCGATTCGAGGTGCAAGCTGCCGATGCCCGCCGCGACGTTGAGGCCGGTTTGCGCCTGAATGCTCACCGGTTGCAGGTTGATGGTCTTGCGAAAGCCGCCGATCAGCACATTGGCGCCCAGGCCCACCACCACGGTCGCCTCGGCCGTAACGCCATTGTAGCTGCCCGCCAGCGCCCCGTCCTTCACCTTGCCCGGTGCGAAGACGGCCCAGCCGATCACCGTATCGGCGGTGAAGCCGATATCGACACCCAGTTTGCCGATGCGGCCCGTATAGTTTTCGACATTGCCGTTGACCGATTTATAAACGCAGTCGGCGGCCTTCGACGACCCGATGATGTAGCCCACGCCACCTTCGACGTGACAGGTGAGGACACCCACCTTAACGCCCGACTTGGCAAATGCCGGTGAGGCAAGAACGGCGAGTGTGATGAGCGAAGCGGTGATGATTTTCTTCATGTGAAATCCTTGCTTTGAAATCATTGGCGATCGCACGCTTCTTGGCGCGCAATGTGACGAGAGTTGGGCTTGCCATCCTCCTCCCACACAACTCCGCTGATGGTCGCTTTGTTCCACTGCCTGACTGTGACATTCCTGCACAGGCCGGCTTTCGCCGCGGGACCGGATTAGAACAGTGCCGTGGCGGTTGCGCTCAGCCGCCGCGCAGATAGTCGCCCTTGCCGATCTCCAAGCCATTGTGGCGGAGGATGTTATAAGCCGTGGCGATATGGAAGAAGAAGTTGGGGAACGCCCACAAGCCGAGATAGTCGCTGCCCTTGAAGCTCTTGTCGGCACCCCCCGACTTGAAGGTGATCACGCGGTCCGCCGCACCGTCGAACTGCGATGTGCTCAGTGAACCGAGGAAACCGATGGTCTTGGCGATCCGCGCTTGCACCTCCTCGAAAGTCTTCTCGTCGTCCGGAAAACTCGGAACGGCGATGCCGGCCAGCCTGGCACCGGCGGCCTTTGCGCCATCCGTCGCGATCTGCACTTGCCGGGTCAGCGCGAACATGTCGGGATAAAGCCGCTGCGACAGCATTACGGCGGGATCGATCTTCTTCGCCGCGCAATAGTCCTCCGCCTTCTTGAGGATCGCCGACAACGACTTGAGATAGTGAATGAACACCGGAACTGAGGTTTCGTATATCATGGGAACGTTTCCTTATCTGAGGTTGCCGCAAAAGCGCTGGATGCGGTGGCATGCGTCTTCGAGGACTTCGGTGGCTGTCGCATAGGAGATGCGGAAGAACGGCGACATGCCGAACGCCCCGCCATGGACGGCGGCGACACCTTCCGCCGCCAGCAGTTCGGTGACGAAATCCTCGTCATTCTTGATGACCTTGCCCGAAGGTGCTGTCTTGCCGATGCCGCCCTTGCACGACGGGTAGACATAAAAAGCACCCTCCGGCACCGGACACGAAATGCCCTTGGCCTGGTTCAGCATCGACACCACCAGATCGCGCCGCGCTTTAAACACTTCATTGTTACGCGGAATGAAATCCTGAGACCCGTTCAGCGCCTCGACCGCCGCCCACTGGGCGATCGACGACGGGTTCGAGGTTGATTGCGATTGCAGCTTCGACATCGCCTTGATCAAGATCTCAGGCCCCGCGCCATAGCCGATGCGCCAGCCGGTCATGCAATAGGCTTTCGAAACGCCATTCATCGTCAGCGTGCGCTCATAAAGGCGCGGCTCCACCTGCGCGATGGTGAAAAACTGGAAGCCGTCGAACACCAGGTGCTCATACATGTCGTCCGTCAGCACCCACACATGCGGGTGAGCCAGCAGCACATCCGCGAGCGCGCGCAGCTCGGCCCGCGTGTAGGCCGCGCCTGAAGGGTTCGAGGGCGAGTTGAGGATCAGCCATTTCGTTTTCGGCGTGATGGCGCGGTCCAGCACCTCGGGCCTCAGCTTGTAGGCGTCGGCCGCCGTCGCCTCCGCAAACACCGGCACAGCCCCGCAGATCAGCGCCATCTCGGGATAGCTCACCCAGTACGGCGTCGGGATTACCACCTCGTCGCCCGGGTTCAGCGTCGCCATGAAGGCGTTGAAGATCACCGGCTTGCCGCCCGGCGAGACGTTCACCTGCGCCGGCTTGTACTCCAGCCCGTTCTCGCGCCTGAACTTGGCGCAGATGGCTTCCTTCAGTTCGGGAATGCCGTCCACGTCAGTGTATTTCGTCTTTCCGTCCTGGATGGCCTTGATGGCGGCCTGCTTCACATTGTCAGGCGTATCGAAATCCGGCTCGCCCGCGCCAAGACCGATCACCTTCTCGCCCTTCTGCTGCAGCTCCCGCGCCTTCTGCGACACCGCGATGGTGGCGGACGGCTTGATCCTTTTCAGGGCTTCGGAAACGGGGGCGGACATCGGGGATGGCCTTTCTCTGGAGTTGGCGGGCCTGACAAGTTCGCCGGGCTGATACGCCGATCCGACGCGGGAAAAAAGGTCGCACAGGCCGATTGCGAGGGGCGGACCCCACATTTCGCCCATCAACTGCGAAAGGCGCCCCCTGATTTCGGCGGGAAACCGCGCCTTATCCCGGTCACACGTTCAAATTACAGTGGACTCCGTTGTCTCGGGCCCCATCTGGCGGTTATTCGGGGACCAAAATCAGGGAGACCCTAGGAATGAAGTTTCGCATGCCCGGCGCCACTGCAATCGCCGCCCTCATGGTGGCTGTCGCCGCGCCCGCCCCGCTTGCCTTGGCCCAGAACGGCGGCGCCCCCGCCGGCGTCACGGTCAGCCGCGACATCGTCCAGCCGCTCAACGAAGCGCGCGCCGCGATCGTCGCAAAGGACTGGGTGACCGCGAAAGCCAAGCTCGACGCCGTCGCGCCCAAGACCAAGACCCCTGCGGACAAGGCGCAGCTTGAGCGCCTGCGTCTCGCGATGGCGGCCGAGTTGAAGGACGGCCCGCAGCAGATCGCCTCGATCAACATGCTGGTCGCGTCCGGCACGCTGACGCCGGAAGAGGTCAAGCAGTACAAGGCCGCCATCGCAAAGGCGCATGCCGACGCCGGCGACAATGCGGCCTCGCTCGCCGCTTTCCGCGTTTATGTCGATGAGTACGGCGGCACGCCGGATCAGCTGATCGCCATTGCAAACGACAGCTCGAAGGCGAACGATTTCGCCACGACGGTCACCTACGCGACCAAGGCAATCGCCGCCTCGAAGGCGACCGGCAAGCCGCCGGAATCCTGGTACCGCCTGCTGATGCGCGCCTACCAGCAGCAGAAACTCACCCCCGAATACTATGGCGCACTCGAACAGGCGGTGGCCGACTATCCGACCGAGCAGAACTGGAAAATGCTCATCGTGCGCGCCCAGAACGAGCCGAAATTCGGCCGCGACACGCACCTCGACCTCTATCGCACCCTGATGGCGGCCGGCGTGAAACTGTCGCCCGAGGAGAAAGGCCGGGCCGTCCGCGAGGCGCTCGTCTCGCGCGGCCTGCCGAACGAGGCGCTGCAGCTGCTCGAGCCCGCCGTCGCCAGCGGCGAGCTGTCGAGCCAGGAAGACAAGGACAACCTCGAGAAAGCCAGGTCGCGGATTGTGAGCGACAAGGACGGCCTCGCAAAAGAAACCACGGACGCCCTCGCCAAGGGAGACGCATCCTACCTCGCCAAGATCGGCGAGGCCCATATGAGCTATGGCGACTACCCCAAGGCGATCGAAGTGCTGCAGGCGGCCCTGACCAAAGGCATCGCCAGCCCCGAGGAAGCGGCGTTCGCGCGCCTCCACCTCGGCATCGCGCAGTATCGCGCCGGCCAGGCGGACGCCGCCCGCGCCACCTGGGCCGAGGTCAAGTCCGACAACGGCGCAACCGTGCTCGCCCAGAACTGGACGCTGATCTCGAAGATCAAGGCCTGATAGGAAGGCACGACATCTGAAAAGCAGCGCCGCCCTCTCGCGAGGGCGGCGTTTTTCGTTTCAGCGCAAGGCACTGGATTGGCGTAGGAACGCAGGCTTCTGGCCCGCGTTTTCGCAGCACAGGAGTTCCACAGATGAAGCCGCTGAAAATCCTCGCCCTCACCTTCCTCGCGTCAGGCTATTTCGCATCTGCCGCGATCGCCCAGCCGCATTGCCCGCCCGGCCAGGCCAAGAAGGGCAACTGCGAACGCTGGTATGACGAAAAATATTATCGCAGCGACGATCGCGCCTACGAAGAAGGGTATCGCGATGGACGCCGCGACGCGCGTTGGGAAATCGGCCACCGCCTTCCCGACGATCTTCGCTACACCGTGGTGCGCGACTACGACCGTTACCACCTGAGGCCGCCGCCGCGCGGACATTACTACGCCGAGGTTGACGGCCACATCCTGCTGATCCAGGCCGCGACACAACTCGTGCTCGACGCGCTTGTCCGCAACTAGTCGGGGCCGCCGCCCATCCCGAGCGACCGCGCAAGGTACACATAGTGCCTCGCCCAGCGCTCGGCGTTCATCACCGGGTCGCTGTCGTTCGAGTGCCCGCCCTGCGTGTTCTCGTAGTAGAGCGCGGGATAGCCCATGGCCTGAAGCCTTGCTGCGAACTTCCGCGCATGTCCCGGATGCACGCGGTCATCGCGCGTGTTCGTCGTGATATAGACCTCGGGGTACTTCTGATCCGGCTTCAGGTTCTGGTACGCTGAATACGCCGAGATGAACGCCGCCTCTTCCGCGATCCGCGGATCGCCATACTCGCCCATCCACGATGCGCCCGGCGGCAGCACATGATAGCGCATCATGTCCACCAGCGGGCTCTCGATCACCGCGCCGCCGATCAGCTCCGGATGCTGCGTCATCGTCACCGACGTCAGCACGCCTCCATTGGAGCGGCCATAGATGCCGAGATTCTTTGCCGACGTGATCTTCCGCGCCACAAGGTCCGCCGCCACCGCCGCGAAATCGTCGAAAGACTTCTGGCGATTGCCCTTCAGCGCCGCCTGGTGCCAGGCGGGGCCGAACTCACCACCACCCCGGATGTTGGCGATGACATACGCCCCGCCCCGCTCCAGCCAGATCTTGCCAAGCTCCGGCTTGTAGGCCGGCGGATAGCTCACCTGGAAACCGCCATAGCCGAACATCATCGTCGGCGTCGTGGCCCTTGGCTCGCCCTTCGGACGCACGACGAAGTACGGAACCTTCGTCCCGTCGCGCGACGTCGCCTCGAACTGCTCCACAACGTGACCCGAAGCATCGAACCGCTTCGGCGCCTCCTTCACCTTGTCCGATGTCAGCGCCGCAATGTCCGCCAGCCCCAGCGTCGATGGTGTGAGAAAACCTTCATACGTGAAGAACACCTGCTCCGCCTCACGCGCCGCCGAGCCGAGATGGATCGCCACATTCTCGGGCGTCTTCAGCGGATTCTGCTGCCAGCCGCCGAACTCGCCCTTGTCGGTGAAGACGACCGCGCGTCCCCGCACATTGTCGTAGACTGTCGCGATCACGCGATCGTCGAACACCTCCACCTCTTCGACCGACTGCCGGGATGTCGGTTGGAAGATGGAGACGTCGCCGTTGGTCAGCACGATGACGCCCGCGGGCGGCGGACGAAGAATGTCCATGGGCACCGCCATTAGGCTTCCCGCGATGGCGGGGCCCGTGTTGACGTACCAGCCCTCCTCGATCGTGAACACCAGTCGCGGTTCTCCGCCGCCCGCCTTGCCCAGCATTCCGCGAAAGGTCGCTCGCGCTGGCAGGCCAAGCTTCACCGGCTTGCCCGTCGTTATGTCCCACACTTCAGCGCGATAGGTGTCGAGCGGCCGCGACACCAGCGTCGCCAACACCGCGCCCGTGCTGTCGCGCATCACCCTCGGCGCGACGCCGTATCCGCCATCCTTGGCCGAGCCGCGATAAACCTCGGTCGCCTCGGACAGCTTCTGTCCACGCTTCAACGACTTCACGATGAACGGATAGCCGCTCTCCGTCAGAGAACCGGAGCCGAAATCCGTCGCGACCAGCAGCGTGTCCCTGTCCAACCACGAAATCCGGTGCTTGCCCTCCGGAATGTCGAAGCCCTTCGCCACGAACGCCTTCTTCTTCGCATCGAACTCCCGCACGCGCACGGCATCCTTGCCGCCGTCGGACAGGTTCACCAGGCAGAGCGTTTCGTCCGGCGCGAGACAGTCCGAGCCCTTGTAGATCCAGTTGGCGCCCTCGCGCTTCGCCAGTGCGTCGATGTCCAGAACCGTCGTCCACTTCGGCTTGTCGGATTCGTAGCTGTCGAGCGTCGTACTCCGCCACAGCCCGCGCACGTTCTTGCCGTCCTGCCAGAAATTGTCGATGCCCTCGCCGCGGAAGCTGGGCGCCGGAATGCGATCCTGCGCCGTCAGGATCGACAGCGCCTCGACGCGAAACGTCTCGTAGCGCGGATCGGCCTTGAACACCGCCTCCGTCTTCTTGTTCTGGTCGGCTACCCAGCGCGTCGCCCGCGTGCCGGTCACTTCCTCCAGCCAGAGAAAGTCATCCGCCGCCACGATGGCCGCCGGCGTCAATCTATCCGCCGGAATTGCGGCGACCGCAGGTGCTGCTGGCGCGGAGGGTTGCGCGCCTGGCAAGGCTCCCTCCGCCGGCGCATCCGAAGACGAAGCGCAGGCGGCGACAGCCAGCATCGCTGCAAGAACCGGGTATGCGAGAAGGCGCGACACAGCTGTCTCCGATCCAGAAACGAAAGCGTTTCCTTGAAGTGCGACCCCTCATCCTAGCTGGCGCAGCGGCGATCCGCGAGTCGCCCAGCCTCGCGCCAGACACAATCGCCGCCCCTCCGCCGCAGTCGCCGCGACAACGTCACCGCTCAAGCAAACAGCCGACGCTCTCACATTGTTGTGTGACTCCATCGAAGGGGCTGGGACCCCCGATGGAACAGATGAGCACCCTCAAAACACATGGACTACGCACGCGCCCCGCTTTGGCAGGCGCGCTGCTCGCCGCTACGTGCCTTTCGCCAGCTGCCTTCGCGCAGGACGGAACTGTAGCCAAGAGCGAGGTCTCGTCCGGCTCGCTGTTGCTGCAATCCTCCACCCCCGGCCGCTATGTCGAAGCGCCGCTGGTCGCCGCCGACGTAAAGATGAGCATCGCCGGCCCCGTGATCCGAACGACGCTGACCCAGCGCTTCACCAACCCGACCGACAAATGGGTCGAAGGCGTCTACGCCTTCCCGCTGCCCGAAGACGCCGCCGTCGACACGCTGAAGATCGTGATCGGCGACCGCTTCATCGAAGGCGACATCAAGGAGCGCCGCGAAGCCCGCATCATCTATGAGGAAGCCGCCGCGAACGGACAGCGCGCGGGCCTTGTGGAAGAAGAGCGGCCGAACCTGTTCACCACCTCGCTCGCCAATATCGGGCCGGGCGAGACAGTGGCGATCCAGATCGAATACCAGGACAAGGCTCGCCTCGACAACGGCGTCTGGTCCACCCGCTTCCCGCTGGTGATCGCCCCGCGCTACAGCCCCAAGCCGACGTTCGGCCTCACCGCCGACCGCACAAACCGCATGATCGCGGTCAACGACCCCGTGCCCGACCGCGACCGCGTCACGCCGCCGGTCCTCCACCCCGCCCACGAGCCCTCTGGCGTCGAAGGCCTGCGCCTGCCGGTCAATTTCGACATCTCGCTCGAAGCTGGCGTGCCCATCGTCGACATCTCCTCGCTGTCGCACGGCCTCGTCGTGACGAAGGCGGATGCGGATTCCGCCACAATCACGCTGAAGGACGGCGACGTTCCTGCCGACCGGGACTTCGTCCTCAGCTGGAAGCCTGAGCCTGCAAAAGCCCCCACCGCCAGCCTCTTTCGTGAAACACGCAATGGCGAAGACTATCTCCTCGCCGTCGTGAACCCTCCTGCGATCAAGGTTCAGGGCCAACGCCGCGACCGCGAGACGATCTTCGTGATCGACAACTCCGGCTCGATGTCCGGCGAGTCGATGGATCAGGCGAAGCAGGGCCTCCTGCTCGCCCTCGATCGCTTGGCGCCCACCGACGAGTTCAACGTCATCCGCTTCGACGACACGATGGACATGCTCTTCCCCACCGCGGTCGGCGCCAGCGAACAGAACCTCGCCCGCGCCAAACGCTTCGTCGCCAACCTCGAAGCAAACGGCGGCACCGAAATGCTGCCCGCCTTGCGCGCCGCCCTGATCGACAACGACAAGGCGAACATCGAGGAAGTCCGTCAGGTTGTCTTCATCACAGACGGGGCCATCGGCAATGAAGACGAATTGTTCTCCGCCATCACCGGCGGCCTCGGCCGCTCGCGCCTCTTCACCGTCGGCATCGGCTCCGCGCCCAACGGCTACTTCATGACCCGCGCCGCCCGCCAGGGCCGCGGCACATTCACCTACATGGACGACGTGACGAAAGTCACCGAGCAATCCGAGAAACTCTTCGCCGCGCTCGAAAACCCGGTGATGACAGACCTTTCGGTGAAACTCCCTGCAGGCGCCGCCGACGCTTACCCCTCGCCGCTGCCGGATCTTTACTCAGGCGAGCCCGTCACCCTCGTCCTCCGCGCCAGCGACCTCAATGGCGACCTCACGCTCTCTGGCAGGCTCAACGGCAGCAGCTGGACGCAGACCTTCGCCATCGCTGACGCCGCTGGCGCCAAGGGCGTCGCCCAGCTCTGGGGCCGCGCAAAAATCGCCGGCTTTGAAGAAAGCCGTTATTCCGGCATGAGCATCGAAGACGTCGACAAGGGCGTTCTGAAAACCGCCCTCGACTTCCACCTCGTCTCGCGCCTCACCAGTCTGGTCGCCGTCGACAAGACGCCAGCCCGCCCCATCGGCGAAAGGCTCGACACGCGCCAGATCGCCAGCATGCTTCCGAAAGGCTGGGATTTCGGCGCCGTGTTCGGACCGCAAGCCGAAGCCCGCGCGCTGCGCTTCGATCACCTGCCCGACACCGTCATTCAGAAGATCAACGCACGCGCCACGCAGGAAAAGCCCGCGCCGGAACAGGACCTCGCCCTGCCCGGCACGGCGACAATGTGGGAACTCAGCCTCGCGTTCGGCCTCGGCCTCATCGCTTTCGGCGTCGCCCTCCTGCGCCGCGGACGTGTCCTCATCAGCCCTCGGGGACTGGCCACCGCCAGTGTCGGGCCGATGCGCACAACGTCATCGGACAGGAGCAAGCGCTAGCCGGCGGCCCGCCCTCCCGCAGCAGCCGCGGGAGGGCGGGTTCGGCTCATGGACAACGAAATGAAACTGGTCAGCCTCTCCACCCGATCACTCTCCGCACTCGCATTCCTCGTTGCGGGCGCGCTCATCGCCGCGCAGGCGCTCTACATCCCGGCCAAGGCGCAAGTCGCCCAGGTCCTCATGTCCAGCGCCTGGGAGCGTCAGCTCTCCACCGGCGATCCCGCGCGCCCCTGGCCGTGGGCAGACTTCACGCCCACGGCCAGACTCTTCTTTCCTGACCAGAACCACAGCGTCCTCGCCCTCACCGACGCCGCCGGCGAAAGCCTCGCCTTCGGCCCCACGCTGATGGCCGCCTCGGTCACGCCCGGCGAGCGCGGCGTCGCCGTCTTCGCCGCCCATCGCGACACGCACTTCGCATTCCTGAAAGACGTCAAACCCGGCGACCCCATTCGCGTCGAAACCGCGGACGACGCCCGCACCTTCACCGTTACGCACGCTGAAATTGTCCGCTGGGATGCATCCGGCATCACCCCGCATGACAACGCCCCGCCAAGGATCGCGCTGGTTACGTGCTGGCCCCTCGACGCGAAAACGCCGGGGCCGATGCGTTATGTGGTGTGGGCTGAGTTGTCAGAAGTCCGGGCCTGAACGATAGACCCCCTCCGTCACGCCGCTTCGCGGCGCGCCACCTCCCCCACTTGCGTTGCAAGTGAGGGAGGCAAGCACCGCTCTCTTGCCTCCCTCAGTCGCCACGCGACTGGGGGAGGTGGCATGCGCGCTCTTCGCGCGCATGACGGAGGGGGTCTATCGACTGAGCGCAGCCCCTACTCCACCCCCGGCCCCGGCATGATCTTCAGCCGCCAGGCTGTCTCCGGCTTGAACCATTTCTTCGCCGCCGCCATCACGTCAGCCGGCGTGATGCTCGCATAATCCGTAAGCTCCGTGCGGATGTACTGCATCCCGCCCGGATCATCGTGCGCGTTGGAGAGCAGCTCCATCCAGTACCCGACATTGGTCACGATGTTGCGCCGCGACTGCTCCAGCGTCGGCTGCACGATGCGGTCGATCTCCGATTGTGGCTGCGGATCGGTCGCCAGACTCAGCGCCTGCGCCTGGATCCGGTCCTGCACGCTATCGATCGTCTCAGGCGGCACCTCGATCGCCACGGCGATGTAGCCATAGTCCGGCAGGAAGGTCGAAATATCGACGATCTCCATCGGCGAATACGTCGCCCCGCCTTCCGAGCGGAACAGCCGCGTGGCGTTGTCGCGCAGCATCTGCCCCAGCACGTTGGCGATGCGCTCTTCGCGGATGTTCTTGAACGCACCCTGATAGGTCGGCCAGCCGATAAAGGCATAGCCCTGGTCAGGACGCCCCTCGTGCGGCAGCGTCGTCACGCCCGGCGGATGGAAATCGACATCGCGCCAGTTCGCTGGCTCCTTGAACTCCGGCCGCTTCGGCAGCGCGCCTAGCGTGCGCGCCACTTCGGCGATCACCTGCTCCACACTCACATCGCCGACCACGATCACTTCAAGCGGCGAGTTGTCGACGATCGGCTTGATGTACTTCACCGAATCCGCCGGCTTCCACGTGTCGCGCATCGCCTTGTTGTTGATGGTCCACCGCAGGTCGCCATTGTGCAGCAGCCGGTCGAGCTCGCGCTCCAGCACGCCCGACGGCGTCATCAGCAGCGATGCGTCGGCCTGGTCAGCTCCCTGCATCCACGCCGCCCAGTCATCCGCACGGTATGCGGGGTCCGAGACCATCGCCGCCATGATCTCCATCTGCAGGCCGAGATCCTCGCGCGTCGCGACATTGAGATTGTCGAGCGCATAGGCGTCGTCCAGCGTCCGCGCCACGGCCACCGCCCGCTTGCCCGCGAGGGTGCGCGCCTGCTCCGTCGGCGTCAGCTTGCTTAAGCCCCCCGACGACCACAGCGACAGGCCCATGTCGGATGCGTCGATCACGTTCAGCGGCATCTGCAGCCGCCCACGGCCCATCCGCACGCGCACGCTGATCAGGTCCTTGTTGGACGGCAGCGGCTTCACCGTCAGCTTCACGCCGTTCTCGAACCGCACCAGCGTGACGCCCAGGTCTTGCACGACCTTGCGCTCGGCCACTGCGCCCGGCGTGCCGAAATTCGTGTACGGCCACGGCTTGATCGCATCCGGCGTATAGGGCTTCACCGAAGCCGCCATCGCGCGCTTCAGCGCATCGCGCAGGCCCTGCTCGCCGCCCGCCGGCGCCTTGCTGCCGCTGTAGACCAGCGTCGGCGTGTCCTTGAACCGCGCCTTCAGCGCCGCATTCACCTCCGCCAGCGTGATCGTCGGCGCCTGCTCGAGCATCAGGGCATACGATTGCTGCAGCGACACGAACGGAATGTCAGCCGCCACGTAGTCCGCCGCCGTCCCCACTTGCGCCACCGAAGTCCCCGTGCGCCCCCGCTCTGCCTCGCGCCGCGATGCGTCGAGGAACAGCGTGCGCTGCCGGTCCAACTCGTCCTGCGTGAGTCCGAACTCCACCGCCTGCCGGTGCGCCGTCACCATCAACTCGATCGTCTTGGGCACGTCGATCACGCCGCCCGAATACGCCACCTGCCCGCGCCACACGCCATGGATGGCGCTCGCAGACGGGCTGCCCAGAGACCGCGCAGGCTTGCCCGCCGCATCGTTGAGACTCAGCATGCGCTGCGCCACCACGCGCGAGGCGAGCACCTCCACCAGCATGCGACGCCGCTCCGCCTTGGTGTTCATCCGCTCGGTATAAGGCTCAAACCAGCGCAGCATCACACTGGTATCCGGCGCGCCCGGCGTGATCAGCATCGCCACATCCGGCGTCACCGGCTTGGCCGTCACCGGTGCTGGATCCCTGCCCGGCGCCCCGCGTCCCTTCCAGTCGCCAAACGCCTGGCTGATCATCGGAATGATCGACGGATTGACGTCGCCCACGATCAGCAGCGTCGCGCGGTCCGGCCGGTAGAACGCGTCATAGAAGCCGCGAATGGTTGCCGGCGTCACCGTCTCGATCACTTTGCGAAGGCCGATCGGCGGGCGGCCATAGGGATGCTCGCCCACCTGCATCTTCAGCATCGCCGTCGCCGCCGCCATGCCAGGGCCCGCACGCGCGCGCTCCTCGGCCAGCACGACGCCGCGCTCGGCATCCACCTTGTCCGGTGCGATGATCATGTCGCTCACCAGCTGGCGCATGACGTCGAGGCCGAGCGTCAGCGATTCCGGATTGTTGCGCGGCAGGTCGATGATGAAGGTCGTCGTGTCCGGCCCCGTCGAGGCATTCACATCCGCCGCCATCTGCAGGCCGATGCCTTCCAGCGCGCGTTGCACTTCGCCGTCCGGATATTTCGTCGTGCCGCGGAACGCGAGGTGTTCGAGAAAGTGCGCCACGCCCTCTTCGCCAGGCCGCTCCTGCATCGAGCCCGCATCGATCAGGAGCCGCATCGCCACCTGCCGCGGCGGCGTCTGGTTCGGCAGGATCATGTAGCGCATGCCGTTGGGCAACTCGCCGAGAACGTAGTCCGTATCGTGCGGCAGGTCGCTCCGGTCGCGCGGCCAGCCCGCGCTGGCAGGCGCGCCCTGGGTCACGTTGACGGTCTGGGCGAATGCCCATGCGCCCACGGCGCCGATGCTGACCAGCCCGGCCACAAGGCACACGGCGACACGCTTGAGAAGTTTCATCATTCCTCCGGAGAGTCCGCGACCCGTCCCAGACCGTTCAGCCTGGGGCAATCCAGCCGCTTCACGCTCCTGAAAGCAAGTGATTAAGGCGGTTGTCAGGCCTCCCCCCGCACCAGCCGCCCAAACTTCTTCGGCGCCACCGCGCAATAGCTCTGCGTCATCCATGCTTTCAGCGTGGGCATTTCCGCGAGGATGTCGTCCTCCGCCTCGAACCTGGCAATCACCCAATCGTGTTGCTTGAACCAGCCCTTGGCTTCCCGCACGAAATACAGGTCCTGCACCATCTCGGCCGACACCGGCAGCTTCATGATCATGGTCAGCGCACCCTCGGGCTCCTTCCTGTCGCCGAACACGAAGAACATCTTCTTCCGGAAATACATCGCCCGCGTCGGCGGCCAGCCCGGCCCCACCGACGTCTCGGGCATCGCCAGCCCGAAAGCTGTCAGCTCTTTCTCGGCGCGTTGATGCGGTGTCAGGCGCGGCATGCAGCAATATCAGCACGCGCCTGTCCAGACGTCACCCCGGCCCAGCCGATTGCCCTCCGCCAGCGCCTGACTTACCAATGGAATTATCAACGACGGGGAGTCGGGACCATGCTCAAGAAACTGATGCTGCCGCTTGTCATGCTGGCCGCCGCCAGCTGCGCCAATCCTCCGCCGGGCGACGCACCCGCCACGCTCGCAGCTGCACCCCCGCCAGTGGCCGCCCCCGTCGCCGCTCCCGCCGCGCCAAAACCGCTCCAGATCACCGAGGCCAGCTTCAGCTGCATCCGCGACCTCAAGCCCGTGCGCGGCTTCTATGTCGGCAATCTGCTCGGCGACATGGACGCGACCCTCGCCGCCGCCAACAACACTAACGGCGCCAAATACCCGCCCGGCTCCGTCGTGCAGCTCGTCCCCGGCGAGGCGATGGTGAAGCACCATGCCGGCTACAACGCCGCCACCAATGACTGGGAGTTCTTCGAGCTCGACGCGCTGCCCACCGGCACGAAAATCCGCGTGCGCGGCGCCACCGACGTGGTCAACCAGTTCGGCGGCAACTGCCTCACCTGCCACGCCCAGGCCGAAGCGAAGTGGGACATGATCTGCGAACAGGGCCATGGCTGCGCGCCCATCCCCGTCACCCCCGTGATGGCTCGCGCCATCCAGAACACCGACCCGCGCTGCCCGAAGATGGAATTGCCAGCCGACCAGCAAGCCGCCCTGCAACAACTGATGGCCTTCCGTGCGGCGGCGCAACCACAGGCGCAGTAGTTGCGTTATCGCTTGGGCTGGGTCAGCCTTAGCGTGAATTGGTAGTCCTTGCGCGCAAGTGAGCATGTCGCTCCGCGTTCGGCGTGCTTCATCTTCCAACGATCGACAAACTTGTCGGCGACCGCCGCACCGGTTGCAGCGTTTGGCATGGCCGCTACGGTCGTGAGATTCGAGATGCGGCCCGCATCATCGACATCCATCTTGAATCGCATCGTCGCCACAAACCTGTCGTCACCCTTGAACTTCGGCAGCACCGGAAACTCATCGATGTCCAGAGTGCCTTTGCAGCCAGCGTTGAGGGCGGCGCCGGACTTCAACAACCGTGTGGACCGCAGTTCTGGATCAGGTTCAGGCAGCGGCTGCGTCGCGTCAGATTTCGGGGCTGCCGGGTAGTCCGGCTCCGCCGCGTCCGCCCAGATATTGGCCTCATAGTACGCGGCGACGAATGGCCGGGCCGCGACATCGCTGGCAGCCAGATCGATCTCATTCTTCGCCCGTTCAGCCAGAGACTTCATTCTCTCGATCATAAGCTTGTCGCCATGGATCGCGTAGAACGAAGCGGCCTGCACCAACTCGAATCGCATCAGCGCAAGCCGATAGCCGGCCCCGCCCGCCGCGGCGACTTTCATCCCCACAGCCGAGCTTTCCAGCGCCTCGCGGTAGTCCAGATTCCCGAAATCATGGCTCACCAGCGCCTGCACCGCCAAGAAGCTTATGGCATCGAAGCCCGGCGCGGCATCGCGCGCCCGCAATGCCGCCATCAACGCGGCGCGCGTCTTTTCATTCTGCGCCGCCCGGAACTCCGCCGCACGCAACAGCACGGCCGACAGCGCGCGCGAATCATCCGCGTCCGCGCCTTCGCCCGTTTCCAGCATCGCCTCGGCGGCGAACATGCGCGCCGCCGCGAAGTCTCCCGCCATAAAGGCGGCAAAACCGAACTCGCGCGCGATGATCGGCAAGTCTTTCCGCGCCGTGTTCAGGGTCGGCCACGTCGCCACAGCCTCCGCCGCCGCAGCCTTGAAGTCCCCCGCCTTCACCGCCGCATTGAACGACTTGATGTCGGCCATCGCCGGCGCCGCCAGCAGGCTCGCGCACAGCACAACCGCCACAGTGCGACGGATGGAGGATCTCAGCATCATGAACGCCTCATCGTGAACTGGATCGTCAGTATCTTGTCCTTCTGCGCAAGCGTGCAGCCGGGCGGCGAGCCATCTCGTTTTGCGTAACGAATCTTGTTGGCGCCCTTGAGGGCCGCATCGCCGAAATGCTTCAGAGGAACAGCAGCCACCAGCCGTGGATTGTAGGCACGGCCCGCCTCATCGACATCGAGCTTCAGGATGATCGTGCCGACCATTCCCGCATACTCGGCTGTGGCAGGATAGTCAGGCAGGTCAGTGTTCTCCATCGGCGACACGACGCAAGCGCCCTCGGGCAAGGCCGGCGTGATACGCGACGCCGCGGCGAGATACTCCGGCGATTTGTAATAGGCCGCCCACTCCTGTTCGATCTCATCCTTGTCGCGCAGCTTTCTGAGATTGTGGAGATGCGTCGAGAGCGTGTTGGTCCACGCCATCGCCTCGTAATAGACCTCCTCGATCTGTGAAATGTCAGACCCGGCGGGCGCTGCGCCGATGGCCGTCAGGATGCGCCGTTGCAGTTGTCCCATGTTGCGGTAGGCGTCGGTATCGCGCTCCGCCATGTAGGTCGCAGCGGCGCCGATCAGTGCGAACCGGAAGTTCGTGTCCTGATAGCCGGGCCGATCCACAGTCAGCCTGTCGCCAAGCCCTGCGCTCGCGACGGCGTCGCGCCAGAACCCCTTGTCGAAATCATACGCCGCCACGGCGTCCGCCGAGAGGTAGGTGATCAGGTCGATGCCGGGGTGAGCCACGCGCGATTGCAGCAGCGTGAACAGCGCCCGCCGCGTGTCGCCATTAGGCTTGATCCGGTGCTCGGCCAGCCGCCACAGCAGGTCCGACCCGATCTGCAGCGCAGGCTCCTCGCCCGCCGTCCGGCTGGCGGCGGAAGCCGCCTCGCCATACGTCTTCGCTCCTACAAAATCGCCCGAGAGATAAGCCGCGAACCCGAACTCCCGCGCGATCACCGCCAGATCCTTCCGCGACTTGTCGAGCCCCGGCCATGCCGACGCCGCCGCGCTCGCCGCCGCCTTGTAGTCCTTCGACTTCATCGCCGCGTTGAACGACTTGATGTCGGCCGCAGCCGTCGCCGCGATCAGGCTCACGGCCGCCGCCACCACCAGCCCGCGCAGGACGCCGATCATACGCATCATTTGCCTCCCCAATGGCTGACGCCGAAGGCGAACGGTGCGCCAGCGCACCGGTCATCGTCAGCGGAGAAAGAACGAGTAAGTCGTTGTTCTGGCTTGACGCGCGAGCGAGCATCCAGGCCCCCATTTCGCGCCGGGCTCGTAGCGCGCCTGCCTCATATGGCGAAGCACGGCATCACCGAAGATCTTGCTGGGAGCAGCCGCCAGGATTCTTGGATTCAGAATCGCACCCTGTTCGTCGGTATCAAACTGCACAATCACGGCGCCTGCAATTCCAGAGAACGCCGCCATCTGCGGATAGTCGGGGAGGTCCTGTGCTTTTCGTGTCGGCACACACGCCGGATCGTCAACACGGAGGTTGAGCAGGCGCGCGGCCCTGTCCCCGGCGCTGGCGGCCAACAGGAAACTGGAAGTGCCGGCATTGGCCGTAAATCGCTTTTCCATAGTCAGCAGGGATTGTATCGCAACGCTCCACGCCGAGACATCCCAGTAGACATCCTCAAATCGCTTCGCCGCATCATCGTCCGGCGCCGCGTCGACGTCCGCGACTATGCGCAAAGTCAGCGCCTGAAGATCGTCATACGGCTGCTGCGTTCGACGGTTCATGAACATGGCAACCGCAGCGTTGAGATCGAACCGATGCCGCTGCGGGGCCAGGATCTCTCCACCCTTCGCCGCGAGCTTCGCGCCAAGCGCTGAACTCCCCGCCGCATCCTTCCAGTCGGCGCGCGCGAAATCGAAGAACACGATCTCCTCCGCCGCGTCATACGCGATCATGTCCATGTCCGGCAGCGCCGACCGCTTCTCCAGCGCCGCGTAAACCTTGTCCCGCGTCGCCTCGGTCGGCGCCAGCGTGTGCTCCGCCAGCCGCAGAAGAATCTCCGACGCCAGCCGCAGGTCCTCGGCCTCCGCCTGCCCCGCCGCAATCGCCGCTTCGGCATAGGTCTTCGCCGCCGCAGAATCGCCGCCCTTGTAAGCCGCGAACCCGAACTCGCGCGCGATGATCGCGATGTCCTTGCGCGACTTGTTCAGCGTCGGCCATGTCGCCGCCGCCTCGGCCGTCGCACGCTTGTAGTCGTTCGCCTGCACCGCCGCGTTGAACGACTTGATGTCGGCCAGCGACGGCGCCGCCAGCAGGCAGATCCCCGCCGCCATCACGAGCCCGCGCAAGACGCCAACTGTATGCATGATTTCCCCCGACTCCAGTGCCGGAAATTAGCACAACCCCGCCGCGGCTGGCCAGCACCGGTCCCAGCAAAGGCTTGCCTTTCCCCGCCCGATCGCGCCAAAGAAAACAGGATCAAAGGGGCAAGGTCATGCGCAACTCACCTGTCGCAATCGCGAGCCTGCTCGCACTCGCCGCCTGCACGACCACACCCGCCGCCGTCACCCGCGGCGCGCCTGTGCAGGTGAACCTTCTCGCCATCAACGACTTCCACGGCAATCTCGACCCGCCCGGCAATGGCGTCTTCGTGATCGACCGCGCCAACCCCAACGCGCGCACCAGCGTACCCGGCGGCGGCGCCCCGCGTCTTGCCTCCGCTGTCGCTGAACTCTCGAAGCGTCCCAACACCGTGATGGTCGCCGCCGGCGATCTCATCGGCGCATCCCCGCTTCTCTCCAGCCTCTTCCACGACGAACCCACGATCGAGGCGCTTTCCGAAATGGGTCTCGCCATCGCCTCCGTCGGCAACCACGAATTCGACGAAGGCTGGCAGGAGCTCAAGCGCATGCAGACCGGCGGCTGTCACCCGGTCGACGGCTGCAAGGGCCCCAGACCCTTCGCCGGCGCAAAGTTCGAATACCTCGCCGCCTCCACCTTCCTCGATGACGGCACGACGCTCTTCCCGCCCTACACGATCCGCGAATTTGATGGCGTGAAGGTCGGCTTCATCGGCATGACGCTCGAAGGCACGCCGGATGTCATCACCCCCGCCGCCCGCGCCGGCATTTCGTTCAGGGACGAAGCCGAGACCGTGAACGCCCTCGTGCCAAAGCTGCAGGGCCAGGGCGTCGAAGCCATCGTCGTCCTCCTCCACGAAGGCGGCTTCACCACGGGCGCGCAGGACGATTGCCGCGGCCTCGCAGGCACGATCATCGACATCGTCCCGAAATTCGACAAGGCGGTCGACGTCGTCGTCACCGGCCACACCAATGGCATCTACATCTGCACCGTCGATGGCCGCCTCGTCACCAGCGCCGGCGCCTACGGCACGCGCCTCACCGACATCGAAATGCTGATCGACCCCGTCTCGAAAGACGTCATCGGCGCCAAGGCCCGCGACGTGATGGTCGCTGCCGACGCCTTTGCCGAAGACCCGGCCCAGGTCGCCCTCATCAACGCCTACCGCGCGCAGGCCGAACCGCTGATGAAGCGCGTCGTCGGCTCCACAACCGCAGCCATCGCGCGCGGCCGCACCGAAACCGGCGAGACGCCGCTGGGCGACATCATCGCCGACTCGATGCTCGTCGCCGCACGCCGCGCCGAGCCGGGCACGCAGATCGCCTTCATGAATCCCGGCGGCATCCGCGCCGACCTGCCCTTCAATCCCGGCGGCCAGCTCACCTTCGCCGACATCTTCGCCGTCCAGCCCTTCGGCAACGACCTCGTCGTCCTCACGCTCACCGGCAGCGAGATAGAGACCATCCTCAAGCAGCAATACCAGCCAAGCGGCAACAACATCCTGCAAGTCTCGGACGGCTTCGAATTCACCTGGCGCCAACCCGCCGGCCAGCCGATCGAAATCATCCCCGGCTCGGTGAAGCTCGACGGTCAGCCGCTTCTCCCCGACGCGCGCTATCGCATCGTCACCAACAACTTCCTCGCCGGCGGCGGCGACAGTTTTGCCGGCTTCAAGTCAGGCAAGGACAAGCTCACCGTCGGCAGCGACCTCGACGCGCTTGAAACCTATGTGAAGGCGAACAGCCCGCTCACCGGCACGAACACAGGCCGCATCAAACGCCTGGATTGACCATCCGTCTCCCGCGCTGCCCGCAGCCCCCTCCGTCATGCTTCGCGCGCCACCTCCGCCGCCTGCTTCGCAGTCGAGGGAGGACTTCACGTCGCAACCTCGCGGCGATCATTGCGTTGGTCTCCGCACAGATGGCTGAAAGGAACGCATGATGGCTCGCGAGCAAACTGATTTTGACAGGGAACATCCGATCCACGACGAGGTGTTCGGCAACGACCCGGATGGGTTCGTCAACGACACGCCGCGTGGCGCGATTGGGGAGCGTGTCAACATTGTCGGCTCGGCGGCGCAGCCGGAACGCAACCAGCCGATGCGCGGCGTGGGCGACACCGATCAGGGCGATCGCCAGATCGATGGTGGGCGCCGCCGTTAAGCCAAAGCAAGGCCGCTGTTGTTGCCGCGAAAACCGCGGAACGGCAGCGGCCTGCAGGCGTTTTTCCGGAGCGCGTGGACGTGGGGAAAATCGTTTCGCGCACGACAAATGGAACAGGAAAACGTCCCATGGCCAACAATCCCCGCGACAACAACCAGAACCCGCAGGATCGCAAGGACAAGTCGAACATCGACGATCCGAACCGTGATCGCGACAACGACGCCGGTCAGCGCCAGCAGCAAGGCGAACAAGGCAAGCAAGGCCAACAGGGCCAGCAGAATGACCGCCCGCAGCAGCAGCGCCCGGACGACAAGACCGACGAGCGCAAGCCTCAGCAGAGATAGCCGATCGCCGGCTGCTCAGGCAGCGACGTGGAACACCAGAGCCCCGGACCGCAAGGTCCGGGGTTTTCTGCTTGCGGGCTTGCGGGATGACAGCGCGGGATGCGCTGCTATAAGCTGGGCGCATTCTCACCCGGGACACCCATGTATCGCGTTCATTGCCTTCTGCCGCGCAGCGATGCGGAGCGTCTGTCCGACGTGCTGTCTGGCATGGACCCCTCGCCTGCCGCAGCCGTGTCGGTGGAGGAGGCGTCCAAGATTTCCTGGAGCCTCGATGCGTTCTGCATCGCTGAGGACCAGGCGAACGAGGCGGCTGCGATCATGGAGCGCGAGGCGCCGGGCACGCGGGCGTCGGTCGAGAAGCTGGACGACAAGGACTGGGTTGCGGTGTCGCTGGCAGGATTGCCGGCCGTGCATGCGGGGCCGTTCGTGGTGGCGGGATGGCATGAGCTGGCGCATCTCGAGGGCGGGAAGATTCCCGTGTGGATCGAGGCCGGGCCGGCGTTCGGCACGGGGCATCACGGGACGACCAAGGGATGCCTACAGTCGCTTTCGGCCGAGATCAGGCGGAAGCGGCCGCGGCGCGTGCTGGACCTCGGAACGGGATCGGGCGTGCTGGCGCTGGCGGCGGTGAAGACGGGAACGCAGTTTGCGCTGGGGACGGATCTCGACAAGGAGTCGATCCGCATCGCGCACGAGAACCGGAAGAACAATCGCGCGGGGCGGCAGCTGAAGCTGTTGCACGCGCGCGGTGCAGGGCATGCGATGATCCGTGCGGGTGCGCCGTATGACATCGTGCTGGCGAACATTCTGGCGCGGCCGCTGGTGGGTCTCGCGCCGGAGATTACGAAACTGGTGAGACCGGGCGGGCGGGTCATCCTGTCGGGCCTGCTGACGCATCAGGAGCCGCAGGTGAGGGCGGCCTATGCGGGGCGGGGCCTGACGCTGGTGAACCGGCGGCGGCTCAACGGCTGGTCAACGCTGACCTATGCGCGGACGGGCTGAGTTCACCTCCGCTTGAAAAAGGGGGCTGTCTGGCCGGCGCGTCAGAACCAGTAGTAAGCCAGTTGGACCCAGACGTGGTAGTCCGTCCCGTGTGTGCCGGTATGCTCTTCGAGGATCACCGCCCATTCCATGTCTTCATAGTCGCCCGTACCCGCGTGGAGCGTGCCCGAAAGGGTGCGATAGCCTTCCTTGGCCTCGCTATCGGGCGTCACGCTGGTGGAGGTCCAGCCGGCGAGGCATGAGCCGACGGCGGCGAGATTTGCGTTCAAGGCGGCGGCCGCCGAATCGTAGGACTCGAACTGGTACAGACACGAATAGATCGAATCGAACTCGTAATCGATGTTGCAGTCGCCCGCCCCGCTGAGCCAGACGGACGCTTCGTATAGATCGCCTTCGATTTCCTCCCCGGCGATGGCGTCGAAGTCCTCGAGAGCTTCGGAATTGATCCGTACAATTTCGCTGCAGGTCGCCTGAGCGTAGGCGGCGGGCGCCAGGATGAGCCCGAGCGTCACGGCGAGCGTGAGTGCGCGTTTCATTGAAAGTCCCCTTGCATCCTTCCCCTCGGGGATACTGAGCCTCGCCCGAACAGGGCGCAAGGGATAGGGACAGGCGCCTTCGCGAATGCCAGAGGGTATTTTCCGCCGGGCATGACTATATCCCTTGAAAAGGGGGGTGGGGTGCGGCGGCTGACAGCTGAACCGGACACGTCTAGAACAGCCGCTCACTTCTGAGGCGCGGAACATGAGACAGACCTACGAAGTCGTTGGCGGGCCGGATGTCGGCGCGGCGTCGTTGCCGCTACTGCGCGCGGCGCTGAAGCGCGCGGGGCTGGATGGCGTCTATATCCCGCACGATGACGAATACCAGAACGAATACCTGCCCGCCTGCTATGAGCGGCTGGCGTGGGCGACGGGATTCACCGGATCGGCGGGATCGGCGTTCGTGTTTGCCGATTCGGCGATCGTGTTCGTGGATGGACGCTACACGCTGCAGGTGAAGCAGCAGCTGGCGCCGGGGCTGTTCACGGTGGGCGATCTTGTCGATCCGGGCGCGTTCGGATGGCTGGCGAAGCAGGACATGGCGGGCAAGCGGATCGGCTATGATCCGAAGCTGATGTCGCCGGATGCGCTGGACCGGCTGATCGAGGCGGCGGCCAAGGCGGGTGCAACCCTGGTGACGACGGAGATCAACCCGATCGATGCGGCATGGCAGGGGCGGCCGACCGAGCCGATGCGCCCAGTTGTGCCGCACGACGTGAAGTATGCGGGCGAGACGTCTTCGGCGAAGCGCGCGCGGCTGGGCAAGATGCTGGCCGAGCAGAAGGTGGATGCGGCGGTAATCACCTCCCCGGCTTCGCTGGCCTGGCTGTTCAACATTCGCGGTGGAGATGTGTCGCGCACGCCGCTGCCGCTGGGCCGGGCATTTCTGTTTGCCGATGGGCAGGCGGAGCTGTTCATCAATCCGAAGAAGGTCGCGCCGGAGCTGGTCGCGCATCTTGGCAATGAAGAGACGCTGCGCGCGGAAGACGCGGTGGAGGCGCAGCTGGCGACGCTGAAGGGCAAGCGCGTGAGCGTGGACCCGTCGATGGCGTCGGCGTGGTTTTTCAACACGCTGGGCAAGGTTGGCGCGAACGTGGTGCGATCGGCTGATCCGGTGATGCTGCCGCGGGCGAAGAAGAATGCGGTGGAGGTTGAGGGGTCACGGCAGGCGCACCGGCGCGATGGCGCGGCGCTGAGCCGCTTCCTGCGCTGGTTCGACGTGCATGGCCAGACCGGCGAGGTGAGCGAGATCGATTGCGCCATGAAGGTGGAGGAGTTTCGCGAGAAGACGGGCGAGCTGCAGGACCTGTCGTTCAACGCGATTTCGAGCGCAGGGCCGAACGCGGCGATCAATCACTATCGGCCTGACACCAGCACCAACCGCAAGCTGGAGCGTGGGTCGCTGTTCCTGCTGGACTCGGGCGGGCAGTATCTGGATGGCACGACCGACGTGACGCGGACGATGGCCATTGGTGAGCCCTCAGATGAAATGATGGACCGCAACACGCGCGTGCTGAAAGGGCATATCGCGCTGTCCCGCGTGCGCTTTCCGAAGGGCACGTCGGGCTCGGCGCTGGATGTGCTGGCGCGCATGGCGCTGTGGGAGGCGGGGCTCGACTATGACCATGGCACGGGCCATGGCGTGGGGTCGTATCTTGGCGTGCATGAGGGGCCGCATCGCGTGGCGAAGGCGCCGAACGCCGTGCCGCTGGAGCCGGGCATGATCCTGTCGAACGAGCCGGGGTACTACAAGGCCAATGCGTGGGGCATTCGCATCGAGAACCTGCAGGTGGTGACGCCTGCCTCCGCAATTGCGGGCGGCGATCGCGAGATGCTGGGCTTCGAGACGCTGACGCTTGCCCCGCTGGACCGGCGGCTGATTGTGTGCGGCTTGCTGACGGCGGAGGAGCGCGCATGGGTCGATCAGTATCATGCGCGCGTGCTTGCCGAGGTTGGTCCGCTGCTGGAGGGCGATGATCGCGCGTGGCTGGCGAAGGCGAGTGCGCCGATATGAGCGAGACGGCCTTCGTGCCTTTGTGCAAGGCTTGGTGTCTTTGTGTTTCTCTTTGCGAAAAGATTCCAACACGAAGACACCAAGGAATGCACAAAGACACAAGGGGACTGAACGCGAACTTGAGAGGACGACGAATGAAACTGGCAGGTGGGCTCATCATCGCCGCAATCGCTGCTGCAGGCTGCACCACGATGGGCGGCGCGGCGGGTGACAGCCAGTTTGCGTCGTGCGCGGCGTATGCGCCTGCGTACAAGGTGACTGACGATTTCATGCGCACGTTCAACTCGCGCGACGCCGAGGCGTGGGGTTCGACATTCCACTTTCCCTCCGTTCGCATCGCATCGAACACGGTGCGGATCATCAACGGACCGCAGGACCTGGAGAATTCGTTCACGGCGCTGGTTGCGCAGGGATGGGACAGGTCGGACTGGGCGAGCCGGCAGGTCGTGCAGTGCGGGCCTGACAAGGCGCACATGCTGACGACGTTTGTGCGCTATCGCGCGGATGGCTCGGTGCTGTCGCAGTTCAACTCGCTCTATATCGTGGAGTTCAAGGGCGGGCGCTGGGCGCTGACGGCGCGGTCGAGCTTTGCGCCGTAGGGCATGGCCTCGATCCACTCATCACCGGGCGCGACGAAGTTCGGCGAGGACGCTGCGCTCTACGATTTCGCGCGGCCGGAGTATCCAGCGGAGCTGTTTGCGTGGCTGTGTGTGCGGTGCGGGCTGAACGCGCAGAGCGACTGTTTCGAGATCGGCGCGGGGACGGGGCATGCCACCCTGCCCGTGCTGACGACGCCGGTACGATCCGTGCTGGCCATCGAGCCGGATGCGCGGCTGGCGGAGCGACTGCGCGAGAAGGCGGGCGGCGATGCGCGGCTGACGATTGAGGTCGCCCGGTTCGAGGATGTGCGGCTGGACGATGCCGCGTTCGACTTTGGTTTTGCCGCGATGTCGCTGCACTGGCTGGCGCGGATGAAGGCGCTGGCGCGCGTGCGAGCTGCGCTGAAGCCCGGCGGGCATTTCGCGATGTGGTGGAATGTCTACCACAACTCCGCGGCGCCCGATGCGTACGGGCGCGCGACGGAGCATCTGTTCGCGGGCGTGGAGCAGGACCCGAACGCGACGGCAGGTAGGCCGGCCTTCGCGCTCGATGTGGCGGCGCGTGTGGGGGAGTTGCGATCAGCGGGGTTTGTGGATGTCGAGCATCGCCTGTTCGAGCAGCAGGTGACGTTCACGCCGGAGCGGCTGTCGGCGCTCTACGGAACGTTCTCTCGCGTACGCATGGCGCCGGAGGAGACGCGCGCGCGCCTGCTGGGCGAGGCGGAGCGTGTGGTGCGAGAGACGTTCGGGGGCGAGGTGACGCGGGTGGTGGTATGCAGTGCGTTTGTCTCACGGACGCCGCGATAGACGACCTTCCGCGCTACCATCATCAACGACAAATGCGCCTTGCTCAAGCGCCTCGCCATGTATGCGAACAAGGTGTTCTGCGCGCTCGGCCTGTACGTTCGGCGGCGATTCCCGAAGTCGGACAACGCCAACGCGCGCTACACGATCACGAAACACAAGCGTGCCGAAATCGGTGTCGATCGTGATGATCGTTCTGCCTTCGGCGGCAGCGCGTTCAAGAATCGCCTGATCGCCGGGGTCGGCGGCCATCTCAAGAACGGCGGTCGCATCATGACCAGAGGCTCGCATTCGTCGAGTCACAGCCGGCGAAACACAAGCGTCAATCAGCAGCTTCAGCATGCTCAAACGCCGCCCCAACCGAAGCGCCCGACATGCGCGTCATCCCCGCCAGCCGCCCCGCGTACAGCAGCGCAGCCTTGATATCGTCCGGCTCCAGAAACGGGAAGTCGGCCAGCAGCTCGGCCTCGGTCATGCCCGCTGCGAGGTAGTCGAGCAGGTGCTGCACGGCGAAGCGGTGCCCACGGATGATCGGCTTGCCGCCGAAGATGGCAGGGTTGGAGGTAATGCGGGTGAGAAGTGGCTCGGTCATGGAAGTACCTTAGCACAAGGGCACTTCCAACAAAACTCGCTATGGCGAAGACGGTTTGCATCCCATTAGACTAAAGGGGGCCGCCGCTCTTGTCTAAGAACGAACTCGCCTCTTGGCACTAGGTTTGTTCTTAGTTCGCGCAACAGCTCTGATGTGCCTCACGGCATACTGGCAGATAGTGGCGTTCTTTTCCTTGACTCCCATCTTCCTGAGCCATGAGGCAGCTGGAACGAAGGAGCCCACAAACTTGTCTTGAACAGCGTCGAAACGACACGTGATCATCGCGCGCTCGCGTTTGAGGATGTCGATTACGGAACACACCAAGTCTCTGCTGCCGCCATCAGGTCGACCACCTTTTCCTGGCCCTATTCGGTTTGCGGCTACTTCACACGCGAGCGCCAAATGAGCCAATTGCTGAGCAACAGGCAGCGGCTCTATCCGCCTCAACTCCGGATCGACCCTAAAGTCGGATCGGATGGCAGCGTCTCTAGACTGCAGCGCCAAATGAATTGCGTGCCGGGCTTCGCTGGCTAGCGCGTCTCTGGGAAGAATTCCCCTTGCCGGCTCGACGGCATCCCAATCGGAGAATATCGATTCAGTTCCAGCCAACAACGTTGCGGTCCGCCGACACGAAACCGCAAGCAACCTTAGGTGCGTTCGCATTGCGCGGGGAGGCACGCCCTCTGCGAGCCTTGCCCGATCCAAGGAGTATTGCCGAAATGCTTCTCGTACCTGTTGCTTGGCCACACTTCCTAAATTGATGCCGAACAGCACACCTAGATCGGAGAGTTGATCGTCGTCGGGCGCGTGAACCCAGAAAGCCCGGCTGAAAATGGGCTTCGCCAACCCCTAATCCTCATCCATCTTCAGCGCCGCGACGAACGCTTCTTGCGGGATCTCGACCTTGCCGAACTGGCGCATGCGTTTCTTGCCCTCTTTCTGCTTGTCGAGGAGCTTGCGCTTGCGGCTGGCGTCGCCGCCGTAGCATTTGGCGGTGACGTCCTTGCGGAGGGCGGAGATGGTTTCGCGGGCCACGACCTTTCCGCCGATAGCGGCCTGGATCGGGATCTTGAACATCTGGCGCGGGATGAGGTCTTTCAGTTTCTCACACATGGCGCGGCCGCGCTGTTCGGCGCGCGCGCGGTGGGTCAGCATCGAGAGCGCATCGATCGGCTCATCATTGACGAGCATCTGCAGCTTCACGAGATCGCCTTCGCGGCGGCCAATCTGGCTGTAGTCGAACGAGGCATAGCCCTTCGAGATCGACTTCAGGCGATCGTAGAAATCGAACACCACCTCGTTGAGCGGCAATTCGTAGCGGATCATGGCGCGCGCGCCGACGTAGGACATTTCCCTCTGGATGCCGCGGCGGTCCTGGCAGAGCTTGAGGATGCCGCCGAGATATTCGTCGGGGGTGAAGATGGTTGCCTCGATCCAAGGCTCGTGGATGTCGAGGATCGCCATCACGTCGGGCATGTCGGCCGGGTTGTGAAGGTCGATCTTAGACCCGTCCCGCATGTGCAGCTCGTAAACCACCGACGGCGCGGTCGCGATCAGGTCGAGATCGAACTCGCGGCTCAGGCGCTCCTGGATGATTTCGAGATGGAGCAGGCCAAGGAAGCCACAGCGGAAGCCGAAGCCAAGCGCTGCCGAGGTTTCCATCTCGTAGGAGAAGCTGGCGTCGTTGAGGCGCAGGCGGCCCATCGCGGCGCGCAGGTCCTCGAACTTCGCGGCGTCGACTGGGAACAAGCCGCAGAACACGACGGGCTGCACTTCGCGGAAGCCGGGCAGCGCTTCTTCGGTCGGCTTGCGTTCGTCGGTGATGGTGTCGCCGACCGAGCAATCGGCCACCGTCTTGATCGAGGCGGTGAAGAAACCGACTTCGCCGGGGGAGAGTTCTTCCGCGTCGATCAGCTTGCCGGGCCGGAACACGCCGACGCGGTCGAGCGTGTAGTGGGCGCCGGTCTTCATCATCTGGACCTGCTGGCGCTTCTTCAGCGTGCCATCGACGATCCGCACGATGACCACGACGCCGAGATATGTGTCGTAGTAGGCATCCACCAGCAGCGCCTTGAGCGGCGCATTCATGTCGCCCGTCTTCGGCGGCGGCAGGCGCGTCACGATGGCTTCGAGCACGGTGTCAACGCCAAAGCCGGTCTTGGCGGAAATCTCCAGCGCGTCCGAGGCGTCGATGCCAATCACGTCCTCGATCTGCTGCTTCACGCGGCCGACTTCGGCGGCGGGAAGATCGACCTTGTTGAGGACGGGCACGATCTCGTGGTTGGCGTCGATGGCCTTGTAGACGTTGGCGAGCGTCTGCGCCTCGACGCCCTGGGACGCATCCACGATGAGGAGCGAGCCTTCGCAGGCGGCAAGGCAGCGCGAGACTTCGTAGGCGAAATCGACGTGGCCCGGCGTGTCCATCAGGTTGAGGACATAGTCGTGGCCGTCCGCCGCCTTGTAGTCGAGGCGGACGGTCTGCGCCTTGATGGTGATGCCGCGTTCCTTCTCGATATCCATCGTATCGAGAACCTGTTCGGTCATTTCACGCGCGGTGAGGCCGCCCGTCATCTGGATGATGCGGTCCGCCAGCGTCGACTTGCCGTGGTCGATGTGGGCGATGATGGAGAAGTTTCTGATTCTGTCGCGGGGAGTCATTCTTTGTTCCTTGGGCGCCGCGTCTAGCAGACAGGGATCAAGGGGCCAAGCAGCCGCGGAGGCGCACCTGCAGGATCGAAGAATCAGCTGATTTTCCGGGTCAGTTTCAGGGGTATGGCCGGTCCGGTCTGGCACAGGCGTTGCGGGCAAACGGGATGTCCGAACCACTCCGTCCAGAGCCGGTGCGCAATTCCACGGGGGCGCGAGCCCGTTGGTGGAAACCTGCCATGCTGGGTGTGCTGTGCGCCCTGGCGGGAGGCGCGGCGGGATGGTTCGGGCATTCAGCCTGGATCGACTGGCAAACGCTCGATCACCGCGCAATGGCGTCCGGCGAGTTGCCGTCGCAGACCTCCCCACTGACGCCGCTTGCCAAACCGGAGCCGGAAGCCG
>JANOKS010000087.1:0-15833 GCA_031419455.1 Alphaproteobacteria bacterium | reverse complement strand
TGTCGACGATGAGTTCACCGTCGCGTTCACCCCAGAGGGCATCGACAGGCTCATCGAGCTCATCCCAAAATACAAAAAGCCGAATTAGCCCTCATGCCCCGCCTCGGCGTTCTTGGCCGCGGCCTTCACCGCATGCGTACCATGCGTACGGATCGCCACCTCAACCGCCGGGACGTCTTCAAGGCCAACCGCGACGCCGCTCTCGCTGAGTGGCGTCAACTCGGTGCAGCCTGATTCCGACGATCCGCGTCTTCCGGAGACCGGTTCGCTTTCGTCTGACACCACCCGCCTGCGCAAGGCTACGGGTTCACCGGCTTGCGCGCGTGCGCCGCTTGCCTGGCGAGGTGGGCGGCCGGCTCTTCTTTACCGGTGGAGCATTCGTTGGTTCTTCGGCCCGCCGTTTCAAAGCTGCGCCAAAGACAACGTACATGGGCCGCAGCTTATCCATCTCCTGCGCCGACGGCGACTTCCAGGCACTCACGATACCAGAAAACACCAGACCGTGGCGCAGGCGCGCGCCGTCGCCAACCGCCTCAAGATGAAAGATTCGCCGGGAGGCCAGCCAGAACAGCTTTCCAACGAACAACTCCAGCTTTTTGGCTGGCTCAAGCTTCCAGATCGCCGCACTGAACACTGGTAGTGCGCGCCCCGTGAGATCCCGTGAACTGATCTGGACAATCGCGAAGGGCTCCGCCCTCCCCTCGAAGGTCTGATAAGGATTCCAAGCAGGATAGGCAGAGAAGTCCGTCAGCACGCTCCATACGCGCTCGGGCGAAGCAGCAATTTCGATATCGAGCAGGAGATCAGGCATAGCTACTTGCCTGGCCATTTTGGATGCCAGACGTCGATGACCACGGCGTGCTCGTGCTTGAGGCCATGCTCTGCCAGATGTGGGTGATCTGCGGGGAGGTCTTCGTGGCGATGAGGAAGAATCTCCGGATCATCAGACGGCCATAACAGCCACGTCGCAAGCGACCCGGTTGCGGCCAGGACCCCGAGCACGAGAAACGCCGTGTTTGTACCCCATGTCGCGCTGACAAATCCGGCGATCGGATAAGCAATCAACCAGCACGCGTGCGACAGCGCGAAATAAGCAGCGAATAATCCAGGGCGATCGTCCGGCGAGGCAGAACGCCGGAGGGCTCGGCTGGCAGGCGTGAGCGTCAGTGAATAGCCGACGCCTATATCGAACCACATCACCAAGACCTCATAGTAGCCGCCGTGCCTGTGCAAGGCGCCCGCGATGAGACCAACAGCTATCGTCACACCGCCCAGCATTATCACAAGGCGATCGGGCATTCCGTCCAGCAGGCGCGGGACCAGCATCGCTGCTGACATTGACCCTAGCCCAAAGACAGCAAGGGCCCAGGCTGTATGCTGCTCCGACAGTGACAACTGCGTTTGCACAATGACGACAGTGTTGATGAAGACCATCGCGCCACCCGCCGCTGTGGCCAGGCTGATGGCAACCAACGCGCGAAGCCTCGGCGTAAGCGCAAACAGACGAAAGCCAACCGTCAGGCGTTGCGCGAAGGTCTTTTGCTGAGCGACACGCGTAGTCCGGAGTGCTGCGCTCAAGACCAGCAAAGCGGACAGGAAAAATCCAATCGCTGTGCCAGCGAACAGGTCGTTGTAAGCCACGAACGCCAGGAGCACCGCGGCAATGACAGGGCTTGCGACGCTCTCCAAGTCTGACGCCAGCCGCGATAGAGAAAGCGCCTTCGTGTACTCACGCTCGTCCGTCAGAATGTCGGGTATCATCGCTTGGAAGGCGGGCGTGAAAGCGGCGGACGCGACATAGAGGACGGTCATCAGGGCGTAGACCTGCCAAACCTCGGCCACAAAAGGCAGCAGAGCAGCGACACCTGCCCTAACCACATCCAAACCGATCAGAAGCGTCTTGCGCGGCAGATTGGCTGCGAGCGCGCTGGCGAACGGGGCTACTGCAACGTAAGCCACCATCTTTATCGCAAACGCTATACCCAGAATCACTCCGGCGCTCGCCCCGCCAAGACGGTGCGCCAGGAGCCCGAGCGCAACGGTGGCGAGTCCCGTGCCCAGCAGCGCCACGATTTGCGCCGCAAACAGGCGTCGGTAGGTAACGTTGCTGAGCGGAGAGAGCATCGCGACGATCCTTAATCGTACTGCTTGATGTCGGTGTAGTCCCCGCTGGTGCGGAGTGTAATCGTAACAGGTTGGCCGCCGCGATTGCGCCAGAACCAGCCATGGCTTCCGGTGAAGGCGGCAGTCAGTTCACCTGCCTGACGATCGGTGTTCGTACCCTTGCCGTAGCCGTGGTAGTTGATCCCCGCACCGTCACCATGCGTGTCGAAATTCACGTTGGGACCGTTGGTGAACCATTCGAAGCGTGCAGTCGCTCCCTTCTCCATGACAAGCTTGACCTCGTAGCCGTCGTCGGGCGCGAGATTGACCGTCGTCGTGTCGGACCAGGTCTGGCCTTGGGGCGGTGAGGCTGCCGGCGCAGGCTGAACTGTCGCATCGGGCGAAATCTGAGCAGGCGAAGGTGGCGCGTCCGACGGTGTAGCAATCGTCGATGGCTGCACAGCCGCTTGCGACGCAGCCATGTCTGCAGCCGCGTCGGCCTTCGCCTCTTCCGCAAGCTGCATCTTGATGCGGCCCATCTCTGTAAGGCCGAAGAGGGATCCAACCCCCGTTGGGTCGACGCCGTACTCGGCGGGAAGCACGGTCGTGACCAGGAGGGCGCTGGCGATGACGGCTGCAATACCCGTAGACTTGAGAAGTCTGCTGGTTGAAGGCAGTTCGGAGGGATCAGGTCTTTCTGCGTTGAACAAGGAATGTCTCCAATCAAGCGACGAAGTAGCCGACGAGCTGATAGCCCGTCAGAACGAAACCGAGGGTCATGACGACGGTATTTGCGAGATAGGCGTGCTTCCAAAAGCTGGGCGTTTTGCGCCAGAAGCCCATCACGATGAGAATGGCCCCCAGAGCGAGGAGTTGGCCAAGTTCAACACCGATATTGAAAGCGATCAGGTTTGCGACGAGGCCGTCTAGCGACATCTCGAAATCCTGCAGCTTAGTTGCAAGGCCAAAGCCGTGGAACAGGCCAAAGACAAGTGTTGCCGCCTTGGTGTTTGGCTGGAAGCCAAACCAGCGCTGATAAGCGCCCATGTTATCGAGCGCCTTGTAGACGACCGACAGACCGATGATGGCATCCACTAGATACGAGCTGACGCTGATATTGCTGAGCACGCCGAACAGCAGCGTCACCGAGTGGCCGATGGCGAACATCGTAACGTAGATGCCGATGTCCTTCATCTTGTAGAGGAAGAAGATCACGCCGAAGAGGAACAGCAGATGGTCGTAGCCCGTCACCATGTGCTTGGCGCCGAGATAGACGAATGGCCAGAACACGATCCCGCTCGTCTCCTGGATATAGCCCTTGTCACCCGCCTCAACGCCGTGAGCAAAGGCCGGCGGGCAGAACAGCAGCACCAGGAGCAGCGACACCAGCAACCAGCGATAGGCGGAGGTCCAGGAAGCGTCCGTATATGCGGAAGTTTTAAAGATCGCGTCAGTCATGCGGAACTCCATCGACGACCCGAAGCTGCAGCACGCCGCCTGCTCCAAGGACATCGCGCGGGATGGAGGCGGACAGGTGGGCCGTCCCGATCTCCCGCAAGGCGGTGAAGGGGTACAGGGCGGCGTCCTGCGTTGCGACAACGGCTCCTGCGCCATCCAGTATTTCTAGATGGACGTGTTGCCGGAGCGGACCACGTGGCAACGCCGTGCGATCGACCTGTCCCGTCAGCTCGACGCTTTGCTCCTCGTGTCGCGCCTCGACGCCCCAGATCTTGAGTTGCTCGCCGTGCACAAGTTTCACGTGAACATGCGTTTCCGAACGCGTCACAGTCGTGCAGGCGGCGACCGCGATCACCGCGCACAGAATCACTGCTTTTCTAATCATGATTTCCCTCCAGAATTTGTTGTTCAGAGCCATTAATGCGCGGCCTGCTCCCCGGTCAGCGCGATCCCACTATCGCGCTCTTCGCGCTTGCGCCGTTGCACAAGGCGATAGAGCGCGGGCAGGACGAACAGGGTCAACGCGGTCGACGAAATGATGCCGCCGATAACCACGGTCGCCAGTGGCCTCTGGACTTCGGCCCCTGCGCCAACGTTGAACGCCATGGGAATAAAGCCCAGACTCGCGACAAGCGCTGTCATGAGAACCGGGCGCAACCGCGTCAAAGCGCCCTCGCGGATGGCTTCGTCGATTCCAAGCCCCTGGTCACGGAGGGACCGGATAAAGGTCAGCATGACCACGCCATTGAGCACGGCAACCCCCGACAATGCGATGAAGCCGACCCCTGCCGAGATCGACAGCGGCAGGTCGCGGATCAGCAACGCTGCTACACCCCCGGTCATCGCGAGCGGAACACCTGAGAAGACGACCAAGGCGTCGCGCGCGGAACGGAACAGCGCATAAAGCAAGCCCACGATCATCAACAGTGCGACCGGAACGACAAGCGCGAGACGCTGTGCGCCGGAGATCAGCTGCTCAAATGTGCCGCCAAACTCAACCCAGTAGCCGGCTGGCACTTCGACCTCCTCGGCAATGCGGCCTTGAAGTTCGGTGACAAACGAGCCAAGATCTCGTCCCCTGACGTTGGTTGTAACCACCACGCGACGCTTGCCGTTTTCGCGGCTGATCTGGTTGGCGCCGATCGAGAGTTCAATCTTTGCGACTTCCTGCAACGGGACGAACCCACGCAGTTCGCCCGTCCGTTCAGGAAGCGGAATGCGAAGCCGGCCGATGGCGTCAACATCTCGTCGTAGGGTCTCCGGCAGGCGGACGACGACGTCGAACTGGCGGTCGCCTTCAAAGATCGCGCCTGCGTTCGCTCCGCCGAAAGACGCCCCGACCACAGATTGTAGATCCGAGACATTGAGGCCGAGTCGCGCCAGGGCGGCCCGATCAGGCGTGATCTGAAGAACCGGCAGGCCGGTGGCCTGCTCGACTTTTGCGTCCTGAGAACCCTGGATGCCGCTGATCAGTCCTTCAATCTCGTCGCCAAGCGCCAATAGCTGTTCGGTGTCATCGCCAAAGACCTTGACGGCGACGTCCGACCTGACCCCCGAGATGAGCTCGTTGAAGCGCATCTGGATGGGTTGGGTAAACTCGTAATTGTTGCCGGGAATTTTCCGGACAATTGTTTCGAGTTCGGAGACCACCTGTGCCTTCGGCTTGTTGGGTTCAGGCCACTCCTTGCGATCTTTCAGAAGGACGTAAGTGTCCGCCACACTCGGAGGCATGGGGTCGGTTGCGATATCGGCGGTTCCGAGCTTCGAGACGACCCGTTCGACTTCCGGCATCTGCCTGATACTGCTTTCAAGCGCGGTCTGCATCTTGATCGCCTGCGTGAGGCTCGTACCAGGGATCCGCAAAGCGTGAAGCGCGATATCTCCCTCGTCCAGGTTGGGGATAAACTCCGAGCCCATCCGCGAGGCGGCGAAGCCCGCAAGCGCCACAAGCGCCACAGCGCCCACGACGACAAACGTACGGAACCGCAGGGCCATATCCAACAGAGGCTGATAGGCGGAGCGTGCGCCCCGCATGATCGGGCTTTCCTTTTCCGAAACCTTGCCGGTCACGAACAGTGCGGTAGCTGCTGGCACGAAAGTGAGCGAAAGCAGCAGGGCTGCCGTCAGCGCCAGCACCACGGTGAAGGCCATCGGGTGGAACATCTTACCTTCGACGCCCGAAAGCGCGAATATAGGCACATAGACGAGCGTGATGATGATCACGCCAAAGATGGATGGCTTGATCACTTCGACCGTGGCGTCCTCGGCTAGAGCAAAACGCTCATCCCGGGTCAGCAATCGCCCCATCTGGTGTTGCGCCTCTGCAAAACGGCGCAGGCAGTTCTCCACGATGATGACGGCGCCGTCGACGATCAGGCCGAAGTCCAGTGCACCGAGGCTCATCAGATTGCCCGAAACACGGTTGGAGACCATGCCGGTAATGGTGAGAAGCATCGCAAGCGGAATGACCATTGCCGTGATGATCGCGGCCCTGATGTTTCCAAGCAGCAGGAACAGGACCACGACAACGAGCAGAGCGCCTTCAACAAGGTTCGTCTCAACCGTCTTGATCGTCCGATCGACGAGTGCGGTCCTGTCGTAAATCGGCTTGGCCGAGACGCCCGGCGGCAATGCGCGGGCGGCGACTTCTAGCTGGGTCGCCGTTGCCTGCGCAACCTCTCGGCTATTCTCGCCCAACAGCATGAAGACTGTGCCAAGCACAATCTCCTTGCCGTCCTCGGTTGCAGCGCCTGTGCGAAGCTCTTCGCCCATGACGACGTCCGCAACATCGGCCACGCGGATGGGAACGCCATTGCGGTTGGCGACGACGATCGCCTGGAGATCCTCAATGCCGCTGGCCTGCCCTGGAGAACGAAGCAACAATTGCTCGCCGTAGCGCTCCACATATCCTGCACCGAGATTCGCGTTATTGTTCTCAAGCGCCTCGACAACGTCGCCGAGAGTCAGGCCAAGTGCCGAAAGACGCTCAGGCCAGGGGGTCACGTGGTATTGGCGCACGAAGCCGCCAATCGTGTTCACTTCCGTGACGCCCTTGGTTTTGCGCAGTTGAGGTCGGATGACCCAGTCCTGAAGTGTACGCAGATCCTCGGGCGTATAGGCCGTCCCATCTGGTTTGCGCGCGCCCTCCTCCGCTTCGACGACATACATGAAGATTTCGCCGAGGCCGCTTGCGATTGGTCCAAGTTGCGGCTCAAGGCCCGAAGGCAATTGGCTACGCACGCCCTGGAGGCGTTCGTTGACTTGCTGGCGCGCAAAATAGATGTCGGTGCCGTCCTCGAAAACAACCGTCACCTGCGACAGGCCATAGCGCGAAACAGAGCGGGTGTATTGCAGTCCCGGGAGCCCGGCGATGGCTGTCTCGACGGGGAAGGTCACGCGTTGTTCGGCTTCGAGGGGTGAGTAGCCCGTCGCTTCGGTGTTTATCTGCACCTGGACGTTGGTGATGTCAGGCGTTGCGTCGATCGATAGACGCTGGAAATTCCAGACGCCTAGGCCGCCGAGCAAGACGACGACCGCCAGCACCGCCCAGCGGTGTGCGATCGAGAGATGGATGATGCGCTTGAGCATGGGTCTGCCTCAGTGATCGTGGCTCGCGCCGGTCTTTTCGACGTCGGCGCGGATGAGGAAGGCGTTGTTGCTGACATAGACTTCGCCCGGCTGGATGCCGCCGAGCACTTCTGTCCACTCGGGGGACTGCCTTCCCAGCTCCAGCATGCGCACTTCGTACGTCTCATCCACGCGCGCATAGACGACCGTGAAGTCGCGGAAGCGCTGCAAAGCCTGCGTGCGGACAGCGAGCGGGACCTGATCTGCCGCCACAATCACGCTGCCCTCGACCGCCTGCCCTGGTCGCCAGGTGACGCCATCCGGGTTTGGAAGCTCGACATGAGCAATGACGGTCTGCGTGAGCATGTCTGACGTCGGTAGAACGACCTCGATCTTAGATTTGAGCGCGCTTGCGCCGCCTACGCTGGTGACCGTTATGGGCTGTCCTGCGCGCAACCGTTCGGCGTCGCGCGGATAGATGAAGAACTCCGCATGAAGCTTGCGCGGATCGGCAATCACATACAGCGGCGAAGACCCGGCGACATCGCCCGGCGTCGCATTGCGCTCCATGATGACCCCGCTGATGGGAGCGGGGATGGCGTAGGTCTGGAGGCTTTCGCTGGACGTAACGGTTGCGAGCGTCTGCCCCTTCTCGACTCGGTCGCCGATCGACCGCGTCATGGTCACGATGCGTCCAGGGTACCAAGCGCGGACTTCGGCCTTGCCTTCAGGCTGCAGCTCCACGCGGCCCGTGAGCGCGACGATCTGGTCGATGGACGCTGGACCGGCCTGCTCAACCTTCACCTCAGCGGCATCGGCCTGCTCTTTGGCAATCGTCGTGCGGCCTTCGAAGGAGTCGTAAGTCCATTCGGACGTCTTGCCGGCCCGCGTGGCTGTTATTTTCACTTGGAAGGAGTGCGGCTCAGTAACGACGCCCTCGCCCAGGAGGTAGTCTTCTCGTGGCGCGAACGCGAACCTATCGACCTTGTTGCCGAGCCTTAGAAGTTCGACGGTCAGCTGGACCTCATTCGGTGGTAGCGGCTTGTCGTTCTCGTAGGCGTAAACGTGGAATTCCGGATCAACGCCGTCTTCGAAAATGGTCATCTCGACAGCGAATGTGCCATCGCGAAGCATGCGCCCGCGGTGTGGCCCGCGCTCGTACTCACCCGACGCCGCAGCGGCCTCCACCGCGCCTTCGGCGCTCGACGGTTTTTCACCGCAACTCCCAGCCATCAAAGCGGAAGCCGCAGCGGCGACGAGCATCGTCATCTTGTAGGATTTCATGACAAACCTCATTGGGCGGTGCTGGCGGCATAGCCACCAAGCAAGCGTTTGAGCGCCGCGCGGGCGCGATGATAGGAATTGAGAGCGGCATTGCGCTGGAGCAGCGCCGCCGAAAGGACGCGTTGCGCATCAAGCACGTCCAAGTAGGAGAAGCCGCCCTGATTGTAGCCGGCGCGTGCGCGTTCGGCGGCCTCCTCGGCGGCTGGAATGAGACGCTGATCGATCGCGGCAATCTCACGGACCGCGATGTTGATCTGGGAACGGGCGGACGCCGCCTGTCTGTCAAAGTTGCGTTCGAGGATTTCGGTTTCGAGGCGGGCGCGTGAGCTTTCCGCTGAGGCTCTTGCAACCGCAGCACTGTTGTTGTCGTTGACACCGAGCGGAATCGAGAACCCGACCACGAAAGCCGCTTCACTGCCATCCCTGAAGTAGCGCAGGCCCGCTGAGACTGTTGGATCAAGGGTGGAGCGCGCGCGCTCAACTGCGATGCGGGCTTCTGCTTCCTGTTGGGCGGCTCGCGAAACTAGAATTTCGGGTGCAAGAGATGCTCCGTCGATCTCAAGATCGGGTACGCTGTCGAACGTCGACATGTCGATCTGAAAGTCGCTGGCGCCAACCCAGAACAGCGCAAGATTGTCGCGCGCAGCGACATCTGCCAGCCGCGCGTTCTCAGCCGCAATCTCGGCTTCCGCCACAAGGGTATTCGAGCGCGAAGCAGCAAGCAGCGGATCACGAGCGGCCTCAACACGCCGTGCGACCGTCGCAGCCACTTCACGAGCGAGCGCAAGACGTTCTCCCGCGGCCAGTAGATCTGCTTGAGCACGTTGCGCATCGATGTAGGCGATCTCGACGTCGTGAAGCAGATTCTGGCGCGCAACATCGCCGAGCGCTTGGACCCGGTGCCCCTGACGAACCGCTAGCTGTGTACGCGCCTCACGGTCTCCACCCCACTCAAGGGTCTGGTTAAATGTGAGCGTCGCTTCTGTGCGATCAATGCCCTGGTAGAGACCGGTGCCCAAGGCGTTCTCGAGCAGGAAGTCGATCGAGGGGTTCAGGCCGCGGTCAGCCTGGCGGATTGTAGCATCGGCTGCTTCGCGAGAAGCTTCCGAAGCCCTCAGGACAGGCGTATCGCGGAGCGAGCGCGCAAACGCGTCGTCAAGGTTGATCTGCGGTCGCTCGGCAGGGGTTTGCCCGTGCGCTGTCTGCCCCGGGGCGAGGCAAGCTGCGCACGCAGCCCCCAAAAGGGCGGCATGGTGAAAAACTGACACGGGAAACTCCTCTGTCGCAAAACGTCAGTGTCCGCGGTTTGAGCGGACGCGTTGTTTGGATCAGAGGAAGATGCGGGGGGGCTTCTTAAGCGGCGCAAAGTGGCCCGTGACACGAACAACGGGTTGCTCAGTCCGGTTCATGACCGCGGTGGAGATCAGTTCTGGGACTGCCGCGGGCCCGCTGACGGTCGTGAATGACGCAACAGCATGCACGTGCACATCGTTGTGTTCGACTGGAGCAGTGCCGTTGCTGGACAAGCCCTCATCATTATCAAGTGCTTCGTGGCGGTCCTGATCATGATGATCATCATGATGGTCGACATCCAAGGAGACAGCATGGATGGCGTAACCGGTCTCGTCGTTATGGTCATGGGCATGGGCCGGCGCGGCCGCAATGAGGCCATAGCTTGCGAAGGCAAGCGTCAGGCAGAGGCTAATGAGGCGCCGGAGCGTAGACATGTGCGCATTCTGGCGAAAAAAGATTTCGCTTCAATGAAGATGCAGGGCTACCCCGAAAACGTCGCGGCGGAAATCGTTTTTCACATGGCAGGACATCGGGTCACGCCTAATTGTCCTTTACTCATGCACCCCCTCTGGGGGACGACGGCTCGCATCAGCGGCGAAAAACGCCCACCAGCTCCTCAATGACTTTTTCCTGCTCGGATGCGTTCTTCGAGGTCATCGCACGGTGCACGCAATGCCCAAGGTGCTGACGCAGAAGATCGCTTTCAATGCGCGCGAGTGCAGCGCGTGCAGCTTCGATTTGGGTCACCACGTCGATGCAATAACGGTCCTCCTCGACCATTTTCGCGATGCCACGAACCTGCCCCTCAACCCGGTTAAGGTTCTTCAAAACTTTCTGCGAAACAGCCTTATCCATATATACCCCTCCAGGGTACTTGTATTGATACCCCCATAGGGTATATGGTGTTGACAAGTTAAGTGCTTTTCGGTCCGGATCGGTCGATGTCATATCGAAAATCACTTGCGATTTCAGATGACGTTCTCGGCCGCCGAGGCCCCAAATGGGTCGTTTTGGACTTAACTTGTCAACACCGTCAGGAGACAACGGCCCGCAGTCTGCGTGGTTTCACCGGCGCCCTGCGAAGACTCGATGCCGGCGTGTCAACCGCCACGTGGACGAACTTGCGCCTGGGGGTCGACCATTCCGGTCGGCCACAGCCACCTTGCGACGCGTCCCGAAACGAGCAAGCCGAGGGTCATGGCGACCAGGAAGGCGACCAACGGCGCACTCGGCTGGCTGAGCGAGGCGATAGCCGGTCCAGGACAGTAGCCGCCCAGACCCCAACCGATGCCGAACAGGGCCGAGCCGACGATCAACTGGGGGTCCAGCCGAGTGTTCTGAGGAAGCATAAAACCCAGATCGAACAGCGGCCGGTCGCGGCGTTTGGCTAGCCAGAACGCCAACCCAGCTACTGGGATCGCCGAGCCCATCACCAGGGCGAGGCTCGGATCCCAGGGTCCGGTCAGGTCGAGGAAATTAAGCACCTTGTTGGGATTGGTCATGCCGGAGATGACCAGGCCCGCCCCGAACAGCAGGCCCGCAAGGAGGCCGGAAATGAGTTTGCCCATGTTCATTGCACGCTCATCCCGTGAAGAGGTGACGTCCGACCGACGCCGTAAACACCCCGAAGGCCATGAAGACCCCCGTCGCGACAATCGAGCGGCGCGACAAGCGCGATACCCCGCAGACCCCGTGACCGCTGGTGCACCCATTCGCCAAGCCGGTTCCAAGACCGACCGCCAACCCCGCGATGATCAACACCGGCAGACTGGCCGGCGAGGGTTGCACGAGCGGCCGGTCCAGGATCGCAATCGCCGCCAGGGGTCCAATCAGCAACCCGAGCAGGAACGCCATGCGCCAGAGCCGTTCTCCCGTCGGCGTTGCGGCGCGCAAAGCCGCGCCCAGCATCCCGCTCACTCCGGCGATGCGGCCCAGGGTGTGGAACAGCACAAAGACGGCCGCGCCGATCAAGGCGCCACCCACCAGGGCTTCTACCGGTGTGAACAGGGTTTCCATGAATGCGCTTAAGTCGGGCTTTCAATGGGAAGACCTGCGTCGCGCCAAGCATCGATGCCGCCGGCGAGGATGCAGACGTCGCTAGCGCCAGCTCTCTGTTCCAGCACTGCGGCGTTGGCCTTGGTCCGTCCCCCGCTCTTGCAATGGAAAATGATGGGACGGCCCGCTTCGGCGCGGACCTCGGCAGCGTCCAGGGCCGACAGGGGCGCGTGACAAGCGCCGGGAATAACCCCTGTCTTTCGCTCGGGGGCCTCGCGGATGTCGATCACAACTGCGCCGGCCTCAATCAAAGCGGCGGCCTCACGCGGAGAGATGTCCCGGACCTTTTTCATGTCGTGGTTCCTCGTCATTTGCCCAGCGCAGGGCAGAAGATGTCTCTCAGCACCGCCAGAATCCGTTCGGCGCGCGCATCGCAAATCCGGTAGTGCAACGACTGAGCGTCACGCCGATAGGTGACCAGCCCGTCCTCGCGCAGCCTCGCCAGATGCTGCGACAGCGCAGATTGGCTGAGGCCCACCTGGGCGACCAACGCGCTCACCGGCATCTCGCCGAAGGTGACGAGGTGGCAAAGCACCAGCAGCCGGTGCGGGTTGCCCAGCACCTTCAGGAACTGCGCGGCCTCGGTCGCATGGGCTTCGAACTCTGCAATCAACGAACCTGTCTCGGGTCTTCTCAACTGCGATCTTTCTCAATTAGAGTTGTCTAATTTAGATAGCCGTCATATATGTGTCAAGCCGCGACACCGTCAGGAGACGTCACATGACACCGGAGCTTCAGATCCGTCCGTTCTTCGACGAAGCGACTAACACCGCCACGTACTTGGTGTGGGACGCGGCGACCGGGGCTGCCGCCATCATCGACCCCGTCCTTGACTACGACCATGCCTCGGGCGAGGTCGAGACCCGCTCGGTCGAACAGGTGCTTGCGGTCGCCGGGGAGTTGGGACTGAATGTGGTCTGGGCGCTGGAGACCCACGCGCACGCCGACCATCTGAGTGGCGCTCCATACGTCAAGGCAAGGACAGGCGCAAAGGTTGGCATCGGCGAGCACATCAGGGAGGTCCAGAAGATCTTCCGGCAGATCTTCAACGCAACCGACCTCAAGACCGACGGCAGTGACTTTGACCATCTGTTCGCGGACGGCGAGCGCTTCCACATCGGGGGGCTTGAGGTCAAGGTTCTGCACACCCCGGGGCACACCCCGGCCGACGTCAGCTACCGGATCGGCAACGCCGTCTTCGTCGGCGACACCCTGTTCATGCCCGACTACGGCACGGCGCGCACGGACTTCCCCGGCGGCGACGCCGGACAGCTCTACCGCTCGATACGCCGGCTGCTGAACCTGCCGCCTGAGACGCGGCTCTTCATGTGCCACGACTACAAGGCCCCGGGCCGCGAAGCCTATGCGTGGGAGACGACGGTCCAGGAACAGCGCGAGAAAAACGTGCATGTGCGCGAAGGCGTCACGGAAGACGCCTTTGTCGCCATGCGGACAGCGAGGGACGAGACGCTCTCCGCGCCCGCCCTTTTGATGCCATCCATCCAGGTGAACATCCGGGCTGGCCGCTTTCCGCCCGCAGAAACCAATGGCGTCCGCTACATGATGGTGCCGGTCAAGCTGAAGAGCCAGGCCAGCGGCCAAGACCTCTGGAGCTAGTCGCATGCGGCGCCATAGTATCCTCGGCGAGCGATCGGCTCGCTGCCGACAGGATACCCTGTCGATCAAAGACCCGAGCTAGTCCATGTCACCGCAGGACGTATTGACCATCCTCTCGGGCGCCCTGGTCGGGTTCTCGCTGGGCATGATCGGCGGCGGCGGGTCGGTGCTTGCCGTCCCGCTGTTACTGTATGTGGTGGGCGTGCGTGACCCGCACGTCGCCATCGGGACCAGCGCGCTGGCCGTTGCGCTGAGCGCTTTCGCAAACCTCGCGCAGCACGCGCGCGCCGGCACGGTGAAGTGGCCTTGCGCCGCAACCTTTGCAGGGTCCGGTGTGGTCGGCGCACTGATCGGCTCGACATTCGGTAAGCTGGTCAACGGCGAACATCTGCTGGCGCTGTTCGCCATCGTTATGGTGGCGGTAGCGATCTCGATGCTCAAGGGACGTTCGGATGCGGGAAACGTCGAAGTTCACCTAACCAGGGCGATCGCGCCGCGGCTGGTGGCGATCGGCTTTGGGGCCGGCCTGCTCTCCGGCTTCTTTGGCATAGGCGGCGGGTTCCTGATCGTCCCCGGCATCATGCTCGGCAGCGGCATGCCCATACTCAACGCGGTCGGCTCATCGCTGCTATCCGTTGGAACCTTCGGTGCGGCCACCGCTGCGAACTACGCCGTTTCCGGCTTTGTGGACTGGAAGATCGCCGCGCTGTTCATCCTGGGGGGTGTCGTGGGCGGTGCGTTCGGGATGAGGCTCGCCGTCCGTCTTGCCGCGCGTCGCAGCCTGCTCGTGCGCGTCTTCGCCTTCGTCCTCTTCGGTGTCGCGGCCTACATGATCTACCGCAGCTTGGGGCCGCTTCTGGGGTTCGCCGCATGATGTCAGTGGAGCAGAGCTGATGATTTTTCGACAACTTTTCGAACCGGAATCGTCGACCTACACCTACCTGTTCGCGTGCCCGGACACCCGTGAGGCGGTCCTGCTGGATCCGGTACTAGAGACGCTCGAGCGAGACCTCGCGATCCTGCAGCAGCTCGAGCTGACGCTCGCCTACACGCTCGAGACGCATATCCACGCCGACCACCTGACCTCAGCCTGCCGCTTGCGCAGCTTGACCGGAAGCAAGATCGCCTGGCCCGCCGCGGACGCGCTCGCCTGCGCGGACCTGGGTGTGGCGGAGGATCGACCCTTGCGGGTCGGCGCACTCACCTTCCAGCCGCTGTTCACGCCTGGGCATACAAACACCCACCATAGCTATGTGGTGGACGCGCCCGGCGCGACACGCGTGTTCACCGGCGATGCACTTCTTATAGACGGTTGCGGGCGCAGCGATTTTCAGAGCGGCAACGCGACCACCCTCTATCGTTCTGTGACTGAAAAGATCTTTGCCTTGGGCGACGACGTCCTTGTGTTTCCGGCGCACGACTACAAGCATCGCCACGTCTCTACCGTGGGCCAGGAACGCGAACGCAATCCCCGGCTCGGGGCCGGCAAGACCCTCGAAGAGTTCGAGCGGATCATGGCCGAGCTGAATCTGCCGTATCCAAAGAAGATGGACCTGGCGGTTCCCGCCAACCAACTCTGCGGCGATTGCCCGGTCGAGACAGAACGAGCCCTACGCGGGCTCGACAACAAATCCATCCAAGGCTGAAGGACGAAGCCCGGGCGCAACCGCGTCCGGTCCTTTCTGCCAAACACCAGGAGACTTGAGCATGAAACTGTTGGCCATCACCCTCATCGCTGCCGCTCTGGCGGCCAGCGCCAGCGCCGAGCCGCAGGCAGTCCCGAACTACGGCGCCGTCGCGCCAATACCAGGCGCAAAAGAGCTGCCCGAGCCCTCCCGCACTTACAAGGTCGTTTTCGATATCTCGAAGGGCGCGCCAGGATCGAACAAGCCATCCCAAGGGCTCGACCGAGTGGCGCGCTACGTGAACATGCTGTCGGAAGGCGGTGTTTCGCAGGAACGCCGCCAGATAATCGCTGTGATGTACGGGCCCGCCACCGAGGCGGTGATGACCAATGAGGCCTTCGCACGCCGTCATGCGGGCGCGAAGAATCCCAACACCCAGCTAATCGCGGAGCTGGAAGCCGCCGGGGTCGATGTACGCGTCTGCGGCCAGGCGATGGCTGCGATGAAGATCGCTCCCGGCGAGGTGCTACCCGGCGTGCAGATCGATCTGGCCGCGCTGATGACCGTCACGCACAAGCAGCTCGATGGCTATGCGCTGGTCGTCAACTGAGGGGGAGCGGATCGGTACACCCGGGACTCTTCCAAAGATCGAGAGAGCCGAAGTGTGCCGTCAAGGGCATTGTCAGGGGGTCAGCTTGCTGGCCGCAGATTTCGCCTCGTAGGCTGGTGGGATGAAAGCCAACCCGTTCCGGTACTTCAAGACGTCGCCTGAAATCATCCGCCTGGCGGTGATGATGTACGTCCGGTTCCCGCTGTCGCTTCGGAATGTCG
>JANOKS010000086.1:0-32094 GCA_031419455.1 Alphaproteobacteria bacterium | reverse complement strand
AACGGCCAGAAACTCAGCACGATGCCGATCAATGCCGGCAGGTCGCGCAGGAGCCACAAGGGAATGCTTCCACGCTTCATGCGGCCGATTATACGCTGCCATTTACCCCCGCTGATCCTGTGCCTCTGTTTCCCCCAAATTTTTGGCGCAAGTCACTGAATTCACGGGCGAAGATTTCTGAGTTTCCCCCAAATCGTGACAACGGTTATCCCCCAAACTCGGCGCCAAACGCGCCGGCGTTTTCCTCCTCCGGCCGAAGGCCGGGGGAGGAAAGCGGCGGGGGGCGTTGATGCAAGATACCCGGCGATCCCGCGTTACTGCGACGGCGGGACGGCGGGGGGCGGCGCGGAGGTGGCGGGTTTGCGGAAGCGGAGGGTCATGCGGTCGCTTTCGCCGATGGCGGCGTATTTGGCGGGGTCGTAGCTTGTCGCTTCGGGCGTGCCTGGCTGGGGCGCATCGAGCGTGGGCGGGAGCATCCAGACGCCGAGGGGATGGTCGGCGGTGTCATTGGGATTGGCGTTGATCTCGGAGGATTCTTCCAGCACGAATCCAGCGTTCTGGGCGAGCTGCACGACATAGCTTTCGAGAACGTAGCCGTTGTCGGCGCGCAGGTCCTGGTCACGCGCGGAAGGCAAGCGATGCTCTTCAACGCCGAGCACGCCGCCGGGCTTCAGCGCGCGGAAGGCGTCGGCGAAGATCTTGTCGGCATAGCCGCCGGCCATCCAGTTGTGCACGTTCCGGAATGTCAGCACGGCGTCGGCCGTGCCGTCGGGCGCGAGGCCGGTGCTGGTGCGCGATGCGACCGTGAGCGTGATGTCGCCGAAGGTTTCGGGCCGATCGACAAAGCCGGCCCTGAAGTTATCGACATTGGCGCGTGCGCCTTCGGAGGCCGTGGGATCGACATGGGCGGCGAAGAGCTTTCCGCCGCCGCCCTTCAGATAGGGGCCGAGGATGGCGGTGTACCAGCCGCCGCCGGGCGCGATTTCGACCACGGTGTCGGACGGATTCACGCCGAAGAATTTCAGCGTCTCGACCGGGTGGCGCCATCTGTCGCGCGCCTTCTCATTGTCCAGACGCCAGTCGCCGGCGACCGCCCATTCGAGTGTGCCGGTGGGAGCGGAAGCGCCCGCAGGGGCGCCGGAAGCTGACGTCTCGCCGGGCGCCGCTGGCGTGCCGCCGCCACAGGCGGTCAATCCAAGGGCAGCGAGTGCGAAAAGAAAATGGCCTGTTTTCATGTCTTTTCCTGACGAACCCGGACGGCGATTCAACACGACTTTATCGCGTCGGCGTCACTTGACCACCCGGCCTTGACGGCCCGGTCTTGAAGGCCCCGGTCTTGAAGGCGGGGAGGCGCATTCCCAACTCAATCCGCGAGGCTGCGCAGATGCGGGCCTTGGCGGCCAAGGCGCAGACCATCAGGTGGCGCCGCGAATGGCCGCTGCACGTCAACCCAAGCGGACGCAGCTCGCGCCCGACTGTTGCTTGAACGAGGACAGAAATGAGCAATTTCGATTTTTCCCCCCTCTATCGCACCGTTGTCGGTTTCGACCGGCTTGCCAGCCTGATCGACACGGCCACAAGGCTTGATGGCGTACAGGGCTATCCACCGTACAATATCGAGCAGTCCACCGACGACGATAACGCCTACGCGATCGAACTGGCCGTGGCCGGGTTCGGCGACGATGATCTCGATCTTGAAGTGAAGGAAAGCCAGCTGATCGTCATCGGCAAGAAGGATGGCGGCACGGAAAACCGCAAATTCCTCCACCGCGGCATTGCCGAGCGCGGCTTCATCCGGCGCTTCCAGCTGGCCGATCACGTGGTGGTGAGCGGCGCACATCTGAAGAATGGCCTGCTGCGCATCGAGCTGAAGCGCGAGCTGCCGGAAGCGATGAAACCGCGCAAGATTTCGATCGGCGCGGAACAGTCGCCCAAGGTGATCGACGCGCGGAAGGCTTCTGCAGCCTGACACGTTGAAAAGAGGGTCTTGAAATACCGGACAGGTATTCCGATCTGAAAACCTGTCGAAGAGACGCGAGGTGAGCCGGCCGGCCCTCTCCCTCCCCCCGGGGCGGCTGGCCTGGATCCCTCGAAAGAGAGCGGCGCGGCCCTTACGGGACGCGCCGCTTTTCTTCTATTTGTGCGGGGCGTGGTCAGGCCAGCCCTACTTGTTGCACTCGGTTTCGGCCCTGGCGCTGAGCGTCATCATCTTCATGCCCATCGACATCATGTCGGCCATGGTGATGCTGGCGTCCGTCATGGCCTTCATGCCGGATTCCGTGGTGGCGTTGTCGCCCTGTTCCAGCGACAGCAGGATGGCCTTCTTCTCCTTGTCGTTAAGTTCCTTCTCGACGATGGCGACCTCGCAGGCGCATTTGGCGGCGGCGGGCTGGCCCTGTTCCTTGATGCAGGCGGCGGTGGTCTTGGTCGCGAAGTCGCTGCCGCCGGCGCCGCAGGCGGCGAGACTGGCGATGGCGAGAATGGTTGCGGAAATGCGGATCATGATAGTCCTCCCTTTGGAGCACCCGTATCAGAAGCCGCGCAGCCTGTCCGCAAGCTGATTGATCATCGCCTGGGGCGCTTCGGGCCACAGGACGCAGACGATGACAGCGCCTGCAAGCGCGCCGCCGAGATGGGCCGCGTGGCCCACGCCATCGCGCAAACGACCAGCGGACGCAACGGCAGACCAGATGATGTAGCCCAGCGCGAAGACGATCATCGGCATCGGCACGGCGAAGAACAGGTAGATCGTCGAGAACGGGAAGAAGAGCGCCGCGGCGGTGGTGACGCCTGAGATGGCGCCGGACGCGCCGAGCGCGCGGTAGTTGGAATCCCGGAAATGCTCCATCCACGTCCAGGCCGAGCCGGCGATCAGCGAGACAAGATAGATTGCCAGAAACCCAACCGTTCCGAGGCTCACCTCAAGGATGGGCCCGAAGAAGAACAGCGCCAGCATGTTGAAGAAGAGGTGCGTCGGGTCGCCGTGGATGAAGGCGGATGTCACCCAGCGATACCATTCCTTGTTCTGCCTGATGCGGCTGACGTCGAACATCAGCCTGTCGAGCAGGCGCGCGTTCTGGAATGCGGCGATGGACAGGCCGATGTTGAGCGCCAGCAGCGCCAGGTTGACCGGCGCTTTCATCAGCAGGGAGAACGGGTCCATCGCGGCGCTCCTGGCGGGCGTCAGGGCTCGTCGGAAGCGCGCTCGGCCGGCGGGAGATCGTCTTCCGCCGAGGGCGGTTCGACATCGACGCCTTCGTCGGTGAAGGCGATGGGGGCCTCTTCCTCGGATGTGTCGGTTTGGTCCGTGGACATGGAGGCAGCGGCGTCGGCGGCTGCGCCCTTGCCGCCGCGGCGGCGGCGGCGGCGTGGACGGCCATCCCCAGCTTCGGGACCGGCTTCGGATGCAGCTTCGTCTTTTGGCGAGGTGTCGGCCTCGGCCGCGACTTCCTCGCCATCGGCGCCGGGCTCAATCGCATGCTGCGGGACAGGCGTCGGGCGCATGTCGGTGCGCTGCGGGCGGAGCAGGAAAACGGTCGTGGTGGTCTCGTCGGTGAACGCCTTGAGCGTGTCGATCGCCTGCCCCGTCACGAACTTGCGGCGCAGTTCGCGGAAGGAACGCGCGGCCGAGCGCAGCGGGGTTAGCGTGACAGCGTCCTTGCCGAGCGTGACGGTGAAGGTCTCGGCGCCGGCGAGCGAGCTTTCGAGATTTTCCGCAGCCCACGGCAGGAAGAACAGGGCGAGGTCGTCCTGGAACAGTGGGGCGAGGGTTTCCTTGAGATCGTCCAGCGCCGCAAAGGGCCCGGACGCGGTGGGCGCCGACATGAACTCGCACCACTTCGCGACGAACTCGCCGTCCTTCTCTATGATCTTGGCGGGCGTCGGATCTTTCATCATCTGGATCAGCTGGCCGGCTATGGCGAAGTCCGCGATCGAGGGACGCTCGCCGAAGATGAAGAGGTGTTTGCGGAGGTGCTCGTCGAGCAGCTTGACGAAGCGCTTGAAGGATTTCTCCAGCACGTCGCCAAGCTCGCCGTCGAGCTGCATGGTCTTGAGCTGGCCGGTCATGGTCTCGAGCGCGAGATCCTCGGCGGCCTTGCGGTTGGGCGGCGCGCTGGTCACGTAGTAGTCGTCGATGGCGCGGGCGGCGGCGAGGCGCTGGTCCTTCTTGCGCGTCCAGCGATAGTGGAAGACGGTCTTGGCAAGCCAGGCGTCGGCGTATTCCTCCAGCACGCAGGCGAGAAAGCCGAGCGCGGGATCGGCGGGAGTCGCTGAGGGCTCTGGGCTGTCGGCTTCGAGAGCCTCCATCATCGGCGTGGTGTCGTGCACGGCGAAGCCCGAGGCCGTCACCAGGATGGGCAGTGTCGGGAAACGCGAGACGCGCTTCAGCTCGTCCTCGCTTTCCTCGGTGCGCGGCGTCCAGTCGAACGCAACGCCCTTGTATTTGAGGTAGGAGCGCATCTTGGTGGAATAGGCCGAGGTCTCGGCCCCGAACAGGCGATAGGACATAAACGTCTCCGGAAAGCGCGCGGAAACTACGCGGGAAGGCGCCGGGGGACAACCGCTGTTTGTGAGGCAAACAGCGTCATTTTCCCTAGAGAAATGCGGGCTTGCCGTCGCGAGACGTCCGGGCGGAGACCAACGCAGCCGGTGGACGGCTTTTGAGCCTGGGCGGACATTCCAACAGAATCGGCGGGCGTGTAGGGTTTGCTGATACGCCTCAGCGTCTTGACGCCCGACGTCGAGATACCGGCCGAACAAAGGGACCACCCATGAAAGCCATGCGCCTCAAGAAGCCCGGCGGGCTCGACAATATCCATGTCGGCAGCGCGCCCGCGGCGGCGCCCGGACCCGGCGAGATCACCGTGCGACTGCATGCGTCTTCGCTCAACTTTCACGACTATCTCGTCGTGAAGGGCGCGATCCCGGTCGAGGAAGATCGCATCCCCATGTCGGATGGTGCGGGCGTTGTCACTGCGGTCGGCGACGGCGTCACGGAGTTCTCGTCTGGCGACAATGTCGTCTCTACATTCTTTCCCGACTGGCATGGCGGGGAAGCGACTGTCGAGCTTCTTCGCACCGTCCCCGGTGACCGCGCTGACGGCTATGCGCGTGAGGTCGTCACGGCGCCGGCAACATCGTTCACAAGATCGCCCAAAGGATTTCGCACGCCGAGGCGGCGACGCTTACCTGTGCGGGCCTGACCGCGTGGCGTGCGCTCGTCGTCAATGGAAACATCAAGGCCGGCGACGTTGTGCTGACTCAGGGCACGGGCGGGGTCTCGATCTTTGCGCTGCAGTTCGCCAAAGCAGCGGGCGCGACGGTGATCTCCACCACGTCGAATACGGACAAGGCCGCGCGACTGAAGGCGCTCGGCGCCGATCACGTGATCAACTACAAGGACGATGTGGAGTGGGGCCGGACGGCCAAGAAGCTCACCGGAGGACGCGGCGTCGATCACGTCGTGGAAATCGGCGGCGCGGGAACGATTGAACAGTCCATGCGCGCGAGCAGGCTCGGCGGCCATATCTCCCTGATCGGCGTGCTGGCGGGATATGCGGGCCCGATCAACACGGCCCTGCTGATGAGCATGCAGATCCGGCTGATCGGCATCACGGTCGGCGCGCACCAGCATCAGCAGGACATGGTCCGCGCCATCGAGGCGAATGGCATCAAGCCGGTGCTTGACCAGTCGTTTGCGCTGGAGAAGCTGGCCGACGCATTCCGCCGGCAGGAATCCAACCAGCACTTCGGCAAGATCAGTGTCGAATGGTGATGCGAGAGAGTCCGTTTGCCACGACTCCTTGAAGGCGATATCCAGCCGCTCCTCGATCCTGGGCAATAGCAATGCGCGTTCTTCATGTCATGGCCGGCGCCAGGGAAGGCGGGGCGGAGAACATCATGCTGGAGGGCGTGATGGCGCTCGCCGATGCCGGCGTGGAGCAAGCTGTCGTGACGCGGCCGGACAATGAATTTCGCCTCCGCAGCTTTCGCGACAAGGGCATCCGGGTCGAGACGGCGAGCTTCAACAAGCTGTGGCCGTTTCCGACGCGGGGGGCGATCGGCAGGCTGATCCGGGAGTTCAGGCCGGATGTGGCGGAGTTCTGGATGGGGCGTGCGGGGGAGTTTGCGCCGGCGTCTTTCCGGGCGCGGTCGATCGCCTGGTATGGCGGCTATTACAAGCTGGCGCGTTTCACGAACTGCGAGTGGCATGTGGGGCTGACGAAGGATCTGCTGCGCCATATCCGAGACCAGGGCGTGCCGGAAAATCGCGCGGCGATCATCCATACGTATGCGGACTTTGCAGGCGTTGCGCCCGCGGATCGCGTCGCCCTGAACACGCCGGCGGATACGCCTGTGGCGCTCGCGCTGGCGCGGCTGCATGAGAAGAAGGGGCTGGATACGCTTCTTGACGCCACGGCGAAAACTCCGGGGCTGTATGTGTGGATCGCGGGCGATGGTCCGCTAGAGGCGGAGCTGAAAGCGCATTGCACGCGGCTGGGGCTGGATGATCGCGTGCGGTTTCTCGGCTGGCGCAATGATCGCGGCGCGCTGCTGGCGGCATCGACCTTCGTCGCCTTCCCATCCCGCTATGAGCCTTTCGGCACGGTGACGGTGGATGCGTGGGCGGCCTCGCGGCCTCTTGTTGCCGCTGATGCCGTTGGGCCGGCGGCCTATGTCGTCGATGACGTCAACGGGCTCCTGATTCCGAAGAACAATGTCGATGCGCTGGCCGATGCGATGCGGCGGGTGATCGAAGAGCCGGGTTTGGCTGACCGTCTCGTGGCCGGTGGACGCGCAAGCTACGAGGCGACGTTCACGCGCGCGGCGTTCGTGCGGGACTCGCTGGCGTTCTATGAGCGGGTGGCGAGAGAGTCTCCGCGTTGAAAGAAACCCAGCCCGCCCGCGTGGTTAGCGGTGGGTTATCCATTCAATTTGCTGGTCCGGTTTAAACCGTTTCTCATCCCTCCGTCGCACCCTCCCATGCGGAGGATCGGCAGGCGACTGCCGTAGAGTGAGATGGGCGAAGAGATTGAAACGCAGGGCGGGCTGAACCTCGCCGAACGCATCCGGCGGCTGGCGAACGGACGGGCCACGCTGGACGTCGCGCAGTTCCAGTTCATCGGGCTGGCCGGGATTCGTGCGCGCTATGGCGAGCGGTGGAGCGAGAAACGCGACCGGGTGAACCTGGTGGCGCGTCATTTCATTTCGCGACGCATAGCGCCGGACGATGTGCTGGTGACGGGGGCGGATGGATTCCTGCTGGTGTTCGGGGCCTTCACCGGCTTTCTCGCGGATGCGGCGGCGCAGAGGATCACGAAGGAGCTGAACGCATACTTCCTCGGCGACCCGGATCTCGACGACATGCAGATCGGCGCGCAGCACAATGCGATGGGCATTGATGATTTCGCCGCGATGTTCGGCGCGATGCTCAACGCCGCGCGCGAGCCTGTTTCGCTGACGGCAACGCGCTGCCCAAGCGAGATCGCGATGGGATACACGCCGGTGTGGGATGCGCGGCGCGGGGCTCTGGCGACGTATTTCATCTCGCCGCTGGATCGCGCAACGGGACTGCCGATGGACTGGGACGAGGCAAGCCATCGCCATGCCGACATGGACGAGCGCAAGTTGCTGGCGTCCGAAGCGGACATACGCACGCTGTTTGCCGGCAGCGGACGCGCGCTGGTGGGCGTCGCGATGCATGTCTCCAGCGTGCATGGGCCGCAGGGGCTTGCACGCATGGTGCAGGCAATGACGCGATTCGATGCGCGGCTGATGCGCTATCGGGTGATGCGGGTGAGCTGCGTCGAGGCGGGTTATCCGCGGATCTATCTGGAAGATATCATGCGCGGGCTGCGCCCCTACGCGCCGCGGATCGCGCTGGGGCTCAGCTGGGCGGAGCCGGACATTGCGTCCGTGCTCAAGCTGCAGCCGGCGGCGATCGGGTTCACGCTGCCGCCCGGGGCGCTGCGGCAGCCGGGGCTGCGGGCGGAAATCTATGCGCGCATCTCTGCGGCGGTGGAGCTGGCGCGCGCGCAGGGCGTGTTCGTCAGCGTCGAGGGCGACCTGCATGCCGAGCATGCGCACCATTTCATGAGCGAGGGGGTGAACTTTCTCTGCTCGCCGCGCATCTGGCCGGTGCGCCCCGCCCTGACCGCAGCGGAGACGTGGCCGCGCGCGAAGCTGGAGGCGATGATGCCGGAGCGCGCTGCGTAACTGCGGTGGATGTGCAAAGGCGGGTTTGCTGGTTCTCTGTAAACTGGTAGGTTTTCGTCGCCGCGACGGGTTGGGTGCGCGGTGAAAAACCCGAGGACGGAGACCTCCCCATGAGAAAACTGATGTTGGCGGCAGCGTGCATCGCGCTTACCGCGCCTGCTTTCGCGCAGGACAAGACCACGCTCGACTATGTGACCACCAAGGGCACGGTCGTGAAGGCCGACATGCAGGGCCAGGCGATGGCGCTGGCCATGGCCTATAAAGCCGATGGCACTTACACCGCCACGGTCGACGGCCAGGAGCTTGGCGGCGGCACGTGGAAAATCGACGGCGACAAGCTGTGCACCGTCTCGCAGCTGGGCGAGAGCTGCACCGCCTATCCGGCCGGCAAGAAGCCGGGCGACGAATTCAAGGCGACGCACGCCACGCTTGGCGAGATCACCGTCAAGATCAATCAGTAGGGCAAGATCAATCAGTAGGGGATGGACATGAGAGCGATGATTGCAGGACTGGCGGCGCTAGCAGTGGCTGCGCCGGCATTGGCGCAGGGTGCGACGACGCTGCAGGAAGTGACCACGAAAGGCATCGTGCTCGACATTCAAGGCTTCCTGGTCGATGTCGATTACAAGCCTGACGGGACGTTCTCCGCGATGGATGGCGTCGCGACGGGCAAGTGGCGCATCGATGGCGAGAAGCTGTGCACGTCCACAGATGCGACGCCGGAAGAGTGCGTGCTCTATCCCACCGGCAAGAAATCCGGCGACTCGTTCGACGTGACCGGCGCACAGGGCACGGCGATGGTGAAGATCAAGTAGGGGTAGGCGCCAGACTGCGCTCCGCATTGCGCGATGCGAAGCACTCCAGCTGGTCGTTGCCCACTATCTCGCGAGTGAATTCCGCACGGTTGCTGCGACAGCCGGGGCCGCGACATCGGGAAATGGTGAAACAGAACTCACGTTGATTTCGCATAGGGCGAAGCGCGAGACGGCAATGTCGTCCGGGGAGCGGTAGAGAAAATCGGCGTCCCAGAGCGCGGGCAGCGCCAAGGTTGGCAGGTCTAGCTCGCGCTGCAGGGCCGGAATCCAGTCTTGCTCCATGCTGTGGCGCAGGTTCTGAAAGACGGCCGTTTCGGCGGGATGCATGGTCTTGACGGAGTTCATTCCAAACGGGTTGCGAGCGCTCCGTGGCGTTTGTTCCGCAAACCCGACGACGCGACTGCCTGACAGGTAGCAGCGCACCATGCCCGCAGCGACATTGGACTGGAAACGCTGATCGACAAGGCGGAGATCGTCGCCAAACCGCTGGTGCATGCGCCTCACAAAATCCTCGAGCTGAAGCGTTTCAGTCTGGTCGTCCGAAGCAGCCTGGACATCGACTGATGTCGCGTCGCCGGACGACAGCGAGACCTTGAGCACGCCCTGCCCGTCATTGCCGCGTAGGGGTTTGAGCACGCGAGGGCCCGCAAGTGGCAGCTTGAGTGGGAAACGCAGTTCGAAATCCTCGGCCGAACGATAGAATTCGGTATCCGATCCCCAGCCGAGATGGCGGGTTCGGTGGAGCACTTCCTTGGTGCCAAGCTTCAGGATCGTGTCGGGATGAGCGCTCACCCATACGCCACGGCTGGCGACATCGCGCAGCAAGTCATCGACGACCGTGCGGTCCTGCCCATCCTGGAGCGGATTGATCCAGACCATGACGCCATCGGCTTGCAGCAGCCGGGCCCGTGCGACCTCGGCATCGGCGTCGAAATAGATAAGCGAGGATGTCGCGACGCCTCTATCAGACAGGGCGCGGACAAGAGGGACCAAGCGGTCTGCGTGACGGGTTGGCTGATGCGGCGCGCGGACGTTTCCGCGCCACATCAGAATGAGATGAGGATCTCGACTGGAGGCGGAATTCAGTTGGGGAGAAACGGCAGGGTCCATAACGTGCTCCTTCCCGGACAGCGGGAATTGAGCGGCGCTTGGACGGACATCCGTCTTCGACCGGGCGTCCGCGTCGGCCCGATGCCAACACGATAGCGCGGTACATCGATCGAAGCTAGTGAGGAGCCGCGATCTGCAGACTCAGAAAACGGCGACGCCGGCCACTGCTTGCACAGGGCCGGCGCGACACCATGGTGGTCACCGGTTCGTCCATCGGGCATCGGCCTTGCGACCTTCCGCCCTGATCAGGGGCGCGCCCGTTCGACGCCATCCGGCGAAAGCTGAGCCTCGAGCGTCCTGGTGTGCGGGCCACAGAACTCTGGGCGCGAGGCCCACTTTTCTGTCACCGCGCAGCTGAAGCCACGCTCTTGTCCGGTCATCCCCTCTCGGGGGCCCGTGCGGTTCTGGATCCCGCCCTGGGCGTGCCGCACGCCTTGCAGGCTACGCGTCACTTCCGGTGCTCGTTTGCTCCCCTTTCTTCAGCGCCTGTCCAACCAGGCTTTCCCGAGGGGACATTCAGTTGCTCGACCCGCGACGGTCTCCTCTCTGAACACGATCAGGATGACAGAAACTTGGGCCGCGTAAATTGCGGCGCCCTGTGGAAACTGTTGAGCACCTTGTTGATAAAATCCTCTCGCACGTGCGAGAGATTTTCACGCATTTGCGAAAACGGGAGACACGAAAATGGCGCTCGATCTGGAGACGCGGCAGCAGCTGATCGAGACGGTTCGCCGCTTCGTCAGCGAGGTGTGCCGGCCGAACGAGCAGCTCGTGTCGGAGACGAATGCGATCCCCGACGCGATCGTGCAGGAGATGCGCGATCTCGGGCTCTTCGGCATTTCGATTGCGGAGGAGTATGGCGGGCTCGGACTCACCATGGAGGAAGAGGCGCTGGTGATCCTGGAGATGGGACGCACATCGCCTGCGTTTCGTTCGACGTTTGGGACCAATGTCGGTATCGGCAGCCAAGGCATCGTGATGTTCGGCACGGAAGATCAGAAGCGCGAATGGCTGCCGAAGCTTGCGACTGGCGAAGCGATTGCGAGCTTTGCGCTGACCGAGCCGGATGCGGGATCGGATGCGGGATCGGCAAAGACGCGCGCGGTGCGCGATGGCAATCACTACGTTCTGAACGGATCGAAGCGCTACATCACCAACGCCGACAAGGCGATGATCTTCACCGTGATGGCGCGGACGGACCAGAACACGCCGGGACCGAAGGGGCTCTCGGCGTTCATCGTGGAACGCGACACGCCGGGCGTCACCATCGGCAAGCCCGAAAAGAAGATGGGCCAGCAGGGAGCGAATGTCTGCGACGTGATCTTCGAAGATGCGCGCGTGCCGATCACCAGCCGGCTGGGCGAGGAAGGCGAAGGCATGAAGGTGGCGATGAGCGTGCTGGACCGCGGGCGGCTGCACATTTCTGCGCTGTCAGTCGGCATCGCCGAGCGGCTGGTTGAGGAGATGGTGCGCTATGGAGCTGAGCGGAAACAGTTCGGCAAGCCGATCATCGAGCATCAGCTGGTGATGGGGATGATCGCCGACAGCTATGCCGAGGCGGCGGCGGGGCGCGCGATGGTGATGGATGGCGTTCGCAAGTACGACGCGAAGGAGAAGACCGCGCTGATCGCTGCGGCCACGAAGATGTGGTGCACGGAGATGGTGGGCCGCGTGGCTGATCGCGCAGTGCAGGTGCATGGCGGGGCGGGCTACATCGCGGACTATGCGGTGGAACGCTTCTATCGCGACGTGCGCATCCTGCGGCTCTACGAGGGCACGACGCAGATCCAGCAGATGGTGATCGGGCGCGAGCTGCAGCGCATGGCGAAGGCGGGGGAGATTTGAATCTGCGCGCTTTGCCGGCAGCCCCCTCCGTCGCTTCGCGCCACCTCCCCCGCCGCTTCGCGTCGAGGGAGGACCACATACCGCGCCCATCTGGAAAGTCCTCCCTCGCCGAAGGCGGGGGAGGTGGCATGCGAAGCATGACGGAGGGGGCTGCCCGCAAAGCGGGCGGATATCGCTACCGATCCGTCGTCACCTGATGAAACAGGCTCGCGCGGAGATCAGCGAGGTCCTTCAGATCAACCTCGGACTCCATGCCGTTGATCATCACCTTGCGCGGCGGATCGGTGGGCCCGGCGAGCGCGATGGCCTTGTCGAGTTCGGCGAGCGCCGTGTGGCGGAGCGCGACGCGCTGGGCGCGGTCTTGCGAGTAGTCCGACAGCGCGCGCCGGGACTGGGCGGCGAGTTTGAGGATGTAGGGGTCGTTCGGTGAAGCGGAGACAGTTTCGTCGAGCTGGGTGGAGAGGTCCGCGATGTCGGCCGCGCTCATGCCTTCGCCGTGCTGGCCGATCGAGACCATCAGGCTGGCGGTCTGTTGCAGGGCAGCGCCGTTCGCTGGCGCTGTGACGCAGGCGGAGACCGTTGCAAGGCTGGCGGCGAGGACGAACGGCCTCAGCTTCATCGGGAACTCCGCGATTCTTAGCCATGCCAGTCAGGCCGCTCAATGCGGCGCAAAAGCGGCGTGAGAAATCGTTTGGGCAGATGGCGCTGCAAATGCGTGACAGGGTCAACCTGCCCGCTTAGATCAGTGCATCAACAGGGGTCTTCATGGACAGGAACGTCGAGACTGCGCGGCGCCCGCGTCTGATGCCGCGATTGATGGCCTATTTGTTCGTCGCGGCCTCACTCGCGCTTTCCGGCGGACCATTGGCGCTAGCGCTTGGCAGCGAAGATTTCTGGAGAACGCTCAATCCGTCCGGTCATGTATTCATCATCTACTCGGCCGTCACGTCCGGCGTGACGTCTGCACTGGTGAGCATATTTCTTTGCTGGAGGATGGCGCCTCGCCTGAAGTACGTGGTGGGCGCCCATTTGTTGGCCGGGGCAGTTGTTGGCACGATCATTGGCCTGGTCATGATTCCGCTCACCGTCGGATCATCGTTTTTCTTCGGACCGCCGAGCGGTGTGCTGGGCGCGTTGGCCGTCCTTTTTGTCAGGATCGTATCGCGAAGAGCCTAGTCGCATTGCGCGTGACATCCCTCGCCCTGCCCGCTTAGATCGGCGCCAGCAACAGGGGTCTGCATGGACAGTGATGGCGAGATTGCGCGGGCGGCGCGGCTGAAACCCATTTCGGAGATCGGGGCGAAGCTGGGCATACCGTCACAGGCGCTGATTCCCTATGGACATACGAAAGCAAAGATCTCGGCGAATTTCCTGAAGTCGCTGGCGGGCAAGCCGGATGGCGATCTCGTGCTGGTGACGGCGATGAACCCGACGCCTGCGGGCGAGGGAAAGACCACGACGACGGTGGGGCTGGGCGACGCGCTGACGCGCATTGGAAAGAGGGCCGTGATCGCGTTGCGCGAGCCGAGCCTTGGGCCATGCTTCGGGCAGAAAGGCGGCGCGACAGGCGGCGGTTTCTCGCAGGTCGTGCCGATGGACGAGATCAATCTCCACTTCACCGGCGACTTCCACGCCATCACGGCGGCGCACAATCTGCTGGCGGCGATGGTGGACAACCACATCCACTGGGGCAATGCGCTGGGCATCGATGTGCGGCGTGTACGCTGGCGACGGGCGCTGGATGTGAACGATCGAAACCTGCGTGGCGTCGTGACGGGGCTCGGCGGGAGCGCCAATGGTACGCCGATCGAAACAGGCTTCGACATAACCGTTGCCTCCGAAGTGATGGCGATCCTGTGCCTGGCGGATGACCTGGCGGACCTGAAGGCGCGACTGGCGAAGATCATCGTGGCGGAGACGCGTGATCGCAAACCCGTGACAGCCGGCGACATCAAGGCGGATGGCGCGATGGCTGTGCTGCTGAAGGATGCAATCCTGCCCAACCTTGTGCAGACGATCGAGAACACGCCGGCGATCGTGCACCTGGGTCCGTTCGCGAACATTGCGCATGGCTGCAACTCGGTGACGGCGACGCGGGCCGCGCTGAAGCTGGGCGAGATCGTGGTGACGGAAGCAGGGTTCGGCGCAGACCTCGGCGCGCAGAAATTCTTTGACATCAAGTGCAGGCTGTCTGGCCTCAAGCCGAAGATGGCGGTGCTGGTGGCGACGATCCGCTCGATGAAGATGAATGGCGGCGTCGCGAAGGGCGACCTCGGCAGGGAAGATGTCGAGGCGCTTCAGCGCGGGGCCGTGAATGTGCAGCGGCATATCGAGAACCTGAAGGGATATGGCCTGCCGGTGATCGTGGCGCTCAATCACTTCACCAGCGACACCGACGCGGAGGTGGCGACCGTGAAGCGCATCGTGGGCGCGATGGGCGCCGAGGCGATCGTGTGCCGGCACTGGGCGGAAGGCGGCAAGAGTGCTGAGGAACTGGCGCACGCCGTGGTAAGGCAGCTGGCGAAGAAGGAGGACAAATTCCACGTCCTTTACGACGACGCCCTGCCCCTGCTCGCCAAGATCAAAGCGACGGCGAAACGCATCTATCGCGCGGAACGCGTCGATGCGCCGGCGAAGGTGGTGCAGCAGCTGAAGCGGTGGGAAGACGCGGGCTATGGCCGCCTGCCGGTCTGCATCGCAAAGACGCAGTATTCCTTCTCGACCGACCCGACGAAGCTTGGCGCGCCGGAGGGGCATGTGCTGGACGTGCGCGAGGTGCGGCTGTCTGCGGGCGCGGGCTTCGTCGTCGCCATCTGCGGCGACCTGATGACGATGCCCGGCCTGCCGCGCCAGCCGGCGGCGGAGCTGATGTCGGTGGATGCGGATGGGAATATCCACGGACTGTCTTGATCCCTATCTTGTCATTCCGGACGCGCGCAGCGCGAGCCGGAACCCAGGGGTAGCAAGAGCAGTGCGTGAGGCCCCTGGGTTCCAGCTCTCCCCCCGGATAGCGCTTCGCGCTTACGGGGTCGGCTGGAATGACAGTCGTGGGTGGCGTCGCCGAGCAGGGAGAACTGGGTGCAAATCTCGAAGATAGCCTTCCTCGTGCGCGACTATGACGAGGCCATCGGCTGGTTCTCACGCTGTCTCGGATTCGAACTCGAGGAGGATGTCGACATGGGCGGGGGCAAGCGCTGGGTGGTGGTGCAGCCGCCAGGAGCGCGGGGCGTGGCGCTCGTTCTGGCGAAGGCTGTGGGCGATCAGCAGGGACATGTCGGCAGGCAGGCGGGCGGGCGCGTGTTCCTGTTTGCGGAGACGGACGATTTCGATCGCGACCATGCGCGCATGATCCGCGAGGGCGTCGTCTTCCGCGAAGCGCCGCGAAGCGAGGCCTATGGCAAGGTCGCGGTGTTCGAGGACCTGTACGGCAATCCGTGGGACCTGATCCAGCCGACGCCATGAGCACATAATTTGGCCCGGCGCTTTGACGGCGGCGCTTGCGTCGGTCGCGGTCGCCTGCGAGACATTCTCGAAACAAGAAACGTGATCTCAGGGAGTGAACATGCGGCTGACACGGCGCGGGCTTCTGGCGACGGTTTATGGGACGGGGCTGGCCGCGTGCGCGCCGATGCCGAAGGTTGCGGGAACGGGCAACGACAAGGGTCCGGACGCAACCGAGATGGCGTCGATGATCCGCAGCGGCGAGATGTCGGCGACGGAAGCGACCGAGGCCGCAATCACGCGGTGCGAAGCCGCCAACAGTCAGCTCGGCTTCGTGGTGACCGACACCTATGCGCTCGCGCGGGCGCGGGCGAAGACGCCGCTGAAAGGTCCGTTCGCGGGCGTGCCGTATCTCATCAAGGATCTGAACAGCGTGATCGGCGTACCGACACGCATGGGGTCGCGCTCCACCGCGGGCGCGCCGCTCGCCACAGAGCAGGACGCTTACATCAACGCCACGTTTGCGACGGGTCTTGTCTGCATCGCAAAGTCTGCCTCGCCCGAAGGCGGCTACCTGCCGACGACGGAGCCGCTTGCCTTCCCCCCGACACGCAATCCGTGGAACACCAATCATTCGACGGCCGGATCGTCTGGCGGCGCCGCGGCTGCAGTGGCGTCGGGCGTCGTGCCGATGGCGCATGCAAATGATGGCGGCGGGTCGATCCGCTTTCCGGCGGCCAACTGCGGACTGGTGGGCCTGAAGCCGTCGCGTGGGCGATTGATCCACGACCAGCCCGGCGCGCGACCGCTGGACATCGCTGTGCAGGGCGTCGTCTCGCACACGGTACGCGACACGGCCGGAATGTTCGCAGCGACGGAGCAGACCGGCGCCGTTGCGCCGCTACCGCCGATCGGACTGGTCACGGGCAAGGGCGCGAAGCGGCTGAAGGTCGGCATCGTGACCAGGGGCTTTGCGGGTTTCGAGGCGGACGCTGAAGTCGCCGCCGCAGTGAACGCCACGGCGAAGCTGCTCGAAGGTCTCGGCCACACTGTGACGGGCACGACGACCTGGCCGACTGCGCCGAGTTTCACCGATGACTTTCTTGCGTTCTGGTCGCTCGGCGCGTTGCAGGACATCACCGAGGGATCAAAGGCTGCAGGCAAGGCGCCGGACGCGACGATGTTCGAGCCCTTCTCGCTGCGCATGGCTGAGAACGGCATGAAGATGAAGCCGGAGGAAATCCAGGCCGTTCAGGGCCGCCTGCTTGGCGCGGCCAAGGCCTATGACGACTGGATCAAGGGCTATGACATCGTCATCTCCCCACTGTTCAAATCGCCGCCCTCCCCGCTCGGCTACCTGCGCGGCGACGTGCCGTTCGACACGCTGCGGCAACGCCTGCTGGAGCAGGTCGGCTATACGCTGATCCACAATGTCTCAGGCGCGCCAGCGATCAGCCTGCCGCTGGGCTGGTCGAGCACGGGGCTGCCGATCGGCATCCAGTTCAGCGCGGCCAATGGCGCGGAAAAGACGCTGCTGGAGGTCGCCTATGAGATCGAGACCGCGTCGCCATGGGTCGGCAGGCGGCCGGCGGTCTGGGTCGGCTAGGCTGCACAGGCGCTCGCGTGCTATCATCCCTCGTCCTCGGAGGGGTCGATGGCGGCCGACGGCGAGTCACGCATCAAGGTGTTCGTTTCCTATTCGCGCGCCGACAAGGCGTTTGCGAGCGACCTTGTGCTGGGACTCGCGGCATGCGGGTTCGCACCCTACATCGACCGGCACGATATCGCGCCGGGCGAGGACTGGGAGAAGCGGCTCGAAGGGCTCATCTCCGAAGCGGACTCCATCGTCTACATCGTGTCTCCCGACAGTCTGGCGTCCGACAATTGCGGGCAGGAATTCCGGCAGGCGCTGGATCTGCGCAAGCGCATCCTGCCTGTCGTGTGGCGCGCGGTGGATGACGTAGCTGCGCCGCCCGAGTTGAAGCGGCTCAACTACATCTTCTTCAGCGGCGAAGGGCGCACGTTCGTGGCTGGACTGTCGGAGCTGGCGGCTGCCGTGCGCACGGATATCGGCTGGATACGCGAGCACACGCGGCTGGCGGAGCTGTCGGGGCGTTGGGCGGCGCGCGGCAGGCCGGCGGGCATGCTGCTGCGTGGGGACGACATTGATGCTGCGAGCGGATGGTTGAACGCCAAGCCGATCACGGCGCCAGCGGTGACGGACAATCAGGCCGATTTCATCAAGGCATCGACCGATGCGCGCGCGGAGGCAGAGCGGCGCGCAAAGCGTGCGCGGGCGGGATTGCTGACGGTGGTGTCGGTCGTGGCCGTGGTGTTCGCGGGGCTGGCGGCGGTTGCGGCTTGGCAGTGGTCGGTGGCCCGCGATGGGGAGCAGCAGATCCAGACCGCGTTCGACCAGCTTGATGCGGCAACGCAGGAAGTGACGTCTGCCAATCTGCGGCTGGGCGCCGAAGTGTGGCTGCGGACGGCGCCTTCGGACACGGGCTACTATGTCGTGGATTCGGGCTGGTATCCCGTGGTCGCGAACTATTCCGGCGCGATCGCGCGGATGATCCGCGCGACGGGCGATGGGCGGCTGCTGACGTCGACTGCGTTCATCATTGAAGGCGGGCTGGTGAGCGAGGAGCTTGCCGGCCAGCCTTTGCTTGTGGCGCAGGGCGACACGTCTGAGCCGCCGTGCGAGCCGACGGTGACGGATGGCGTCCTCGATCCGTACAGCTGTCCGCAGACGCAGATGGCGTCTGTTCAACCCGGCGATACATTGTCAGCAGATGAGGAAAGCCGCGTGCAGCGGATGCTGACCAGTGGAGGCGCCAAGGATGGCGTCGAGCGGATTCTGGTGACCTTCCCTGCCCTCACGCCTGAAGGCGCCGCACCCCCGTCGCCGATCGAAGCGGTCGAACGCCTGTGGCGCACACCGGAACATCTGGGCGGCGAGTTTCCGTTCGAGGTCTGGCGGCTGTCGGCGTCGCCGCCATCGGGCTGGCGCGCGGTTGGCACAGATGACATCGACTGCACACCGTTCGATGCAGCCGCTGACAGCGTGACCGTGGCAATGCTCGGGATCGCCATGCCCGCTGAGGGTGGACCGTCGGAGCGTGCGCTGGCCATCAACATCAGCGAGTTGCTGGACAGGCGCGAGGCGCAGAACATTCTGTACACCCACGCCAACAATCGCATTTCGGCGGGCTCGCCGGTTTTTGACCTGACGACAGGCGACGTTTTCGCGATCCACATCGGCTCCGAGCCGGACTTCGACAATCCGGGGCGGCGGCGCGGCTATGGCTATTCGTTCCGCCACCTGCTGGACATGGTGCGTGGGACGATACGCGGCGCGAAGCTGCCTCCGGCCTGCCCGGAATGATCCCCCTGACGTTGCGTGACGCTGTACGCGCCGCGCGCAATGGCTAGGTTGGCGTGATGCGCGTGATCGCGCGCCAGGACGCACGGGGAAACGACATGAAGTTCTTGGCCGCCATTGCACTTGTCGCGCTGGCGTCGGGCTGCGCGTCGATCCCATCCGGACCGCCTCCGCCCTCTCCGCCAACCGTGAGCGTGTTCGCGGTGGCGCATCAGGATGACTGGCAGCTGTTCATGAATCCCGATGCGTATCACGCGATGAACGAGCCGCAGGAGAAAGCGGTGTTCATCCATGTCACCGCGGGCGACGCGGGCGCGGGCGCGGGCGGCGAGCCTGTGCCCTACTATCTCGCGCGCGAGGAAGGCGCGCTACGCGCCGTGCGCTTCATGGCGAACGCCGCCGATCCGACAATCGGCAAAGGCGCGAGGATGGACAGCGCGATGGTGATGCGCGGCGGGCATGGCGTGCAGCGCTACGCCTATGCGAATGCGGTCGTGTATTTCCTGCGCCTGCCGGACGGCAACATCGTCAACGGAAGCGTGTTCACACCCCATCCGGAATCGATCACGAGGCTGCGCTCCGGCGAAGCGGCGACCTCCGGCACGGTGGAGCAGAGCGCGCGCTATGAGGGGTGGGACGATCTCCTGGAGACGCTGAACGATATCGTGGAGTCCGAGCGCGTTGCCGGCTCCGGCCTCGCCCTGCACATCGCTGAACTCGATGAGAAGATGAACCCGGGCGATCACCCGGATCATCGCGCGACGGCGCAGGCAATGGAGGATGTGGCGAAGATGCATGCGTGCGTCCCGGTGTATCGCCACATCGAGTATTTCACTCGCACCAGGCCCGTGAACGTGACCGGCGAAGACTACATGATCGACGTCGGCACGTGGGCGGCGACGGCGTCAGGCCTGAGCGACAACCACGCCAAGGCGACATGGGAGGATGGCCACAACGCCTGGATCGGGCGCAACTATTTCCGGGTGACGCCAGCGACGGGGGCGTGTGGGTCGCCATCCTAGCGGTAAGGCTGGGCAAGCCTGGCGCAAAGTACGCGGTTGTCATCCCGGGCGAGCGTAGCGGAGACCCGGGACCCATTCAGATAGCCCGACAATTGATCGATGGGTCCCGGCTCTCCGCTACGCTCGCCCGGGATGACAATCGCCAAGCGCATACGCTTGCTTCCGCTACTTCGGATGAACCCGCACTTGCATCGCGGCGTAGCCCTTCACGAACGCGCTCGGGATACGTTCGGGTTCCGCCAGCACCTCGATGCGGTCGTAGCGGGCGAGGATTTCTTCCCACAGGATCTGAAGTTGCAGCTCGGCCAGCCGGTTGCCGACGCAGCGGTGGATGCCGAAGCCGAATGACAGGTGACGGCGAACCATCGGGCGCTCGATGTTGAGCACCTCGGGCTTGTTGTACTGGGTTTCATCGCGGTTGCCCGAGGCGTACCACATCAGCACCTTGTCGCCCTTGCGGATCGTCTTTCCGTCGAGCTCGAAGTCCTGGAGCGCCGTGCGGCGCATGTGGGCGAGCGGGGTCTGCCAGCGGATGATCTCGGACACAGCCGAGGGGACGAGCGAAGGCTCGGCCTTCAGCTTCGCCCATTGCTCGGGCCATTTGTTGAGGGCGTAGACGCCGCCTGTCATCGAGTTGCGCGTGGTGTCATTGCCGCCGACGATCAGCAGGATCAGGTTGCCGAGATATTCCTGCGGCGTCATGTTCCGCGTGTGCTCGCCGTGGGCGAGCATGGAGACGAGGTCGCCTTTCGGTTCAGCGTTGACCCGCTCGTTCCACAGCCGCGTGAAATAGCCGAGGCATTCCAGCAGTTCGCCGCGCCATTGTTCCTCGCTGGTCACAATCTCCGGATTGTTGCGGCCGGTTGCAACGTCCGACCAGCGCGTCAGCTTGCGGCGATCCTCGAACGGGAAGTCGAACAGGGACGCCAGCATCATGGTGGTGAGCTCGATCGAGACCTTGTCGACCCAGTCGAACGGCTCGCCGATGGGCAGTTCGTCGAACAGCGTCTTTGTGCGGCTGCGGATCAGCGATTCGAAGCTGCGGAGATTTTCGGGGCCGACGATCGACTGCACCGTCTTGCGCTGCAGGTCGTGCTTGGGCGGGTCCATCGCGATGAACATCGGCAGCTGGAAGTCTTCGTCCTGGTCGACGACGGTGATGCCGCCCTCGGAGGAGAAGACGCCGTGGGTGGTGTCCACGGTCATGATGTCCTTGTAGGTGGTGACGTTCCAGTAGGGGCCGAACGGGCTGTCCGGCGTGTAGCTGACGGGGGCTTCCTTCCGCATGCGCGCGAAATAGTCCCAGTAGGCTTCCTGCCGCCAGTATTCGGGATCGGTGATGTCGAAGGTGGCGAGATCAATGTCCGACGCGCTGGGCGCTTTCTCGTTGCGCGGCAAACCGTTCTTGCGGAAAGCCTCCGCACCGGCCTTGCTGGGGGGCGCTGTGGTCGCCGTGTCTGCCATCGTCAATCCTCGCCTTGGACGGAAGGTTTTCGCCGACTGCCCTGACATAGTCTAGCAGAGCCGGGGATCGGGGGCAGTCCTGTCCTTGCGGCAAGCCTCAGCCGCCCGTTTCGCCCCGCGACATGAGGAAACGGGGCCGCGCCTTCCGGCGTGCGGTGGATGTGCTAGACGTCCCTGACCTTCAAGCCGGCTGGATTCCAGGGCCGGGGCCGCGCTTTCGCAGGAACCGCTGACTTGGCGCCAATCGAGCCGACACACCAACGCCGCGCCCTGTCGGTGCTGATCCCGTTTTTCAACGAGGAAGGCAATATCCAGCCGCTGGTGGATGAGGTGCATGCGGCGCTGGCGGGCGTGGATTACGAGATTGTCTGCGTCAACGACGCCTCGGACGACGCCACCGCCGCGGAACTGATCACGGCGCAGGCGGCCAACCCGGACCGCGTCAAGATCCTGACCCATACCAGGCGCCGCGGAAAATCGGCGGCGTTGTTCACCGGCCTGCGGCATTGCGCGGGCGACTGGGTGCAACTCCTCGATGGCGACGGCCAGAACGACCCCGCCGATTCCCGCCGGGTGTGGGACCAGGTGGCGGCAAAGGACGAAAATCCGGCGCTGGGCGTCATCTGCGGCCGCAGGACCAGCCGGAATGATAGCGGCTTCAAATGGCTCCAGTCGCGTATCGCCAACGGTGTCCGCCGCTTCTGTCTGCGCGATGACGCCACCGATACCGGGTGCGGTTTCAAGCTCATCCGGCGGCGGGCGTTCCAGGACCTGCCCTACTTCGCGTCGATGCACCGTTTCCTGCCGGCCCTGATCAAGCGGGCGGGATGGGATGTGCGGGAAGAGCCCGTGGCTGACCGGCTGCGCCTGCACGGTGTATCAAAGTACGGCTTTCTGGGACGTTTTGGCGCCGGGCTGGTAGACCTGCTCGGCATGATGTGGCTTGTGCGGCGGGGGGGATATGGCGTCGCCGCCGAATGGAACGATCCGCGCTCCGGGCGCTGATCGGTTCTTCGCGGACACGCCCAAGTCGAGTGGAAGAAGACGCGTGAAGCAGCCGATCCGGCAGCCGAAACAGTCCAGGAAAACGGCCAGGTCAGGCCGCGGGGTCCGGGGACGGCGGAACGGCGAGCGCGAGCAGCGCTCTTCGCTCGATGCGATCATCCGCCTCGACAAGTCGGCCATCATTTCGATGATCGTGCTGTACTGCGTGATCCATTGGGCCATTCGCGTGCTGGTGGCGCCGGTCTACACGGTCGAGGAAGCCGACCAGCTCCTGCTCTCGCAATCGTTCCAGTTCGGCTACGAAGCCCGCCAACCTCCTCTGCTGACATGGGCTTACTGGGCGGCCACACGGGCGGGTGGATTGTCGCCGCCGGTGATCTTTGGCGTGAAGTACGTCCTGCTCTTCATCGGGCTGGCCTTCTACTATCTTTCGGCGCGGAACATCCTGATCCGGCCGGGGGTGTCGGCGGCGGCGCTCGCGGCGTGGGCGCTCACCTTCCAGGTCGGCTGGTCGGCGCACGAGGACCTGCTGAGCGGCGTGGCGCTGATGGCCGTGCTGTCGCTCAGCTTCCACGCCATCACCCGGATTCTCACCTGGCGGGCGTGGAGCGACTGGTTCTATCTCGGCGTGGCGATGGGCGTTGGCCTGCTGACGCATCACCTGTTCATCGTGTTCCCGATTGCGATGCTGCTGGCGATCATGTTCTCGCCGTTTTTCCGCGACGCGTTGAGCTTCGGGCGGCTGTTCCTGATGGTTCTGGTCGCAGCCCTGCTCTATGCGCCCTACGTGATCTGGGTCGGAACGCACATCGACTCGGTGAGCGATGCGGCGCGCGAATACATCACCTCGTGGGAGATCGATGGGGCGTGGCTGGAGCGGGCGGGGAACGCCGCCGCGCAACTTGGCCGCGCGCTGCTGGAGTTCGCCTTGCCGCTCGTCCTGTTCTGGATGATGCTGTTCTGGACGCTGTGGCTGCCGATCCTCTATCCGATCTTCCCGCGCCGCAGCACGGACGAGGAACCGCACGAGCTCGCCTGGCGCAAGCTGTTCGTGCAGGCGGCCATCATGGGCGTCGCGGTCTACATGATCAGCGTGCTGCTGGGCGTGCAGGCCTACAAGCCGCACTGGATGATGCCGGTGCTGTTCGCCCTGCCGATCTGGCTGTTCGCGCACGTCAAGCGCGCGGGCGATTTTCCGGTCGCGATCCGCGGCTTTGGCGCGGTGGTGGTGGCGTTCATCGTGCTGGTCGCGGGCGGACGCTTCGTCGAGGCGCAGCTGGAGATCGCGCAATGCCAGGAAGGCGGCTGCAGGCCCTATACGCCGATCTCCGCCTGGGCATCAGCGTTGCGCGAGGCGGGCTTCCAGGGGGGCACGATCGTCGGCGCTGACTTGCACCTCACCGGCAATCTCCGCGCGGCTTTTCCCCGTGCGCGGGTGATCGATGCGTCCGTGGCGCCCGACGCCTATCCGCCGCGCCAGAGCAATGGCGCGTGTCTCGTCGTGTGGCGCGACACGCGGTTCAACGACACGCTCAACGTGGCGCTGATGCCGGATGAGCTGTCGACCTATCTAGAACAGGAGCTCAACGTGCGCCTGCGCGACAAGGGCGCCCGCGGTGCGGTGCGCCGGCCCTTGCGAATGTCGGAAGACAAGGCGGCGACGCTGTACTTCCAGCTCAACCGGGCTTCGGGTCAGTGCGGCTAGGTTCGGGCAGCAGCGCCTCATCCGGCAATGCGCGCAGAATGCCGGCTGCGATGTCCATCTCCGGGAAGACATCTTCGGTGAACGGCAGCAGGTAGGCGCTTCCAGATGACGGCTGCACTTCGATCAATTCGCCGGCGCCGAAATTCTGGACAGACCTCACCGCGCCGAGTTCGCGTCCGTCCACGTGGACGACGCGGAGGCCGATGAGGTCGCTGACATAGACCTCGCCCTCTTCCGCCGCTGGCAGCGATGCGCGGTCGGCGTGCAGCAGTGCGCCGCGCATGGCTTCCCATTCCTCGCGCTGGCGCTGTTCCTTCGCGGTGACGCCAAAGAGATCGTTGAGGGCGCGATGACGAACGGGCGTCAGCACGACGCGGCCGGCTTCATCCATCAGCGGGCCGTAGGCAAAGCACGCCTCCGGATCGTCGGTGAAGGAACGCACGCGCACTTCGCCTTTGACGCCAAATGCGCCCGCTATTTGTGCGACGACGATGAGTTTCGGCTTGGCGCTCACAGCGGCCGCTCCAGCATGGCGACAACCTTGCCGGATCGCGAAGGACGCGAGAGCAGGTGGCGGAAGCCGAGCTTTGTGTGGAAAGCCATGCTCTCGGGATTGGGCGGGTCTTCGTTGACCTCGGCGGTGACGCGTTGCTCGTCCAGTTCGCGCGCCAGCCGGAGCGCGGCTTCATAGAGCGCCCTGCCCGCGCCTGTTCCGCGCGCGGACTCGGTGACGGCGATGCGGTCGACATAAAGGTGGTGATCGAATGCCGATTCGAACCAGCCGTAATTGTCGCTCGGATAGGCCGAGCCGGGGCGGATCAGGATGACGAAACCGGCGGGTTTGCCGCCGGCTTCTGCAATCAGCACGCTATGGGCCCAGCCCGCGATGTCGCGGAAATCCTGGGCCGACATTTCGGAGACGGCCGGAACGCAGGCGGCGTTGAGGGCGAGGATGAAATCCTCGTCCCTCGGCGCCGCGTCGCGAACCGTCACGGCCACGCAGATTACTCCGCGGCGGCTTCTTCGACCGGGGCGGGCGCCGCAGCAGCAGCGCGGCGGGCTTCTTCGCGGTCAGCGCGTTCCTTGGCGCGTTCGGCTGCTTTCTCGCCCGGGACGGCGGCTTGCGGGTTGTTGCCGTGTTCCCATTTCACGAGGCCTGCGTTCCCGAGGAAGCGCGCGACGCGGTCGGTCGGCTGCGCGCCCTTGGCGAGCCAGGCCTTGGCTTTCTCGAGGTCGATCTGGATGCGCTTTTCATCGGCCTTGCCGAGCAGCGGATTGTACGAGCCGATCTTCTCGATGAAGCGGCCGTCGCGCGCAAAGCGCGAGTCGGCGATAACGACGTTGTAGTACGGGCGGTGCTTGGAGCCGCCGCGCGCGAGACGGATTTTCAGGGACATGGATTCTACCTTTCAGAGGATGTTGCTTGATTCAGAAGATTGTCATTCCGGGCGAAGGCGAAAGCCTGAGACCCGGAACCCAGGGGCGTTGGGCGCGAACGCCGCGGCGCTTGGCCCCTGGGTTCCAGCTCTTCGCGGCTTCGCCGCTGCGGCTGGAATGACAGGGGTGGAGATCGCAAGGAAAGGCATCACGCCTTCCCCTGCAGTTTCTCATGGTGGCGGATCACTTCCGTCACGATGAAGGCGAGGAATTTTTCGGCGAAGTCCGGATCGAGATCGGCGTCGTTGGCCAGCTGCCGCAGGCGCGCGATCTGTTCGGCTTCACGCGCCTTGTCGGCCGGCGGCATGGCGTGCGCGGCCTTGAGCCCGCCCACGGCCTTGGTCGCCTTGAAGCGTTCGGCCAACATATGGACGACAGCGGCGTCGATATTGTCAATCGAGGCGCGCAAGCGTTTGAGGTCGTCGGCAGGATCGCGGGTCATTTCTTCTTGTCTCCCCCAAGACCGGGAAGACCGCCGCCGAGGCCGGGGAGTTTCGGACCGCCAGGGCCGCCGAGGCTTTTGAGCGCGTTGAGCTGCTGTTGCGACATCTGGGGTCCGCCGCCGCCACCCATGCCGCCCATGCCGCCGGGACCGCCCATATTGCCCATCATGCCGGCGAGACCCTTGAGGCCGCCCTTGCCGAGCTTCTTCATCATGTCGGCCATGCCGCGATGCTCCTTGAGCACCTTGTTGACCTCGGCCACCTCGACGCCGGCGCCGGCCGCGATGCGTCGTTTGCGCGAGGCCTGCAGGATATCCGGCTTGCGGCGTTCCTGCCGCGTCATCGCCATGATGATCGCTTCCTTGCGCTTCATCACGCGGTCGTCGATGCCGGCGGCGGCCATCTTCGCCTTGGCGTCCTTCACGCCGGGCAGCATTTCCATCATGCCGCCGAGACCGCCCATGCGCTGCATCTGGCGCAGCTGTCCGGCATAGTCTTCCAGGTCGAACTGACCCTTCTGCATCCGCTTGGCGACGCGCTCGGCCTCGGCCACGTCCATCTCGGCCTTGGCCTTCTCGACCAGGCTGACGATGTCGCCCTGCCCGAGAATGCGGCCGGCGATGCGGCGGGCGTCGAACACGTCGAGCCCGTCAAGCTTCTCGCCCACGCCGATGAAGCGGATCGGCAGGCCGGTGACCGCGCGCATCGAAAGCGCGGCCCCGCCGCGGCCATCGCCATCCATGCGGGTGAGGACGAGACCGGTGAGCAGGAGACGCTCGTTGAAGCGGCGCGCGGTCTCGACAGCGTCCTGGCCGGTGAGGGCGTCAGCGACAAGCAGCGTTTCAGACGGGTTCGCGATCTTCGCGATCTCGTCCGCCTCGTTCATCATCTGGTCGTCGAGCGTGGTGCGGCCCGCCGTGTCCAGCAGCAGCACATCATAGCCGCCGAACTTCGCCGCCTGCAGCGCGCGGCGGGCGATGTCTGCGGGCAGCTGCCCCACGACGATCGGCAGCGCGTCGACGCCGACCTGGTCGGCGAGGATCTTCAGCTGCTCCATCGCAGCCGGGCGGCGCGTGTCGAGCGAGGCGACGAGGACTTTCTTGCGCTCCTGCTCTTTCAGGCGCTTGGCGAGCTTGCCTGTCGTGGTTGTCTTGCCCGAGCCCTGCAGGCCGGCCATCAGGATGACGGCGGGGGGCGAGTCGATCTTGAGAGGCGGCGGTTCTTCGTCCCCGCCCAGCGTCTCGACCAGCTGATCGTGCACGATCTTGACGACCAGCTGGCCGGGCTTGATCGACTTGATGACGTTCTCGCCAACGGCCAGCGGGCGGACGTCGTCGATGAATTTCTTGACCACGGAAAGCGCGACGTCGGCTTCCAGAAGCGCCACGCGGATTTCGCGCAGGGCTTCGTTGACGTCCTTCTCGGACAGGGCGCCGCGGCCGGTGAGGCCGTCGAATACCTTGCCAAGACGATCTGTCAGCGCGTCAAACATCGCCATTCCTTTTCATGCCGGAGACCATCTCCGACATGGGTACCCTTCTTCCGGCGCGCAAACGCCTTTTGACCCCGCTGAGCGCAACGCGCCGGGCGGGGGACCTCGCCAGCCTCGTCTGCCAGATGGCAGGGTCGTGCCGGTCAAAGCGCAAGAACAGAGTTCTGCGCGGAAGGCGGGTTCCCTACGCCGGGCTGTGGAGAAGGTCAAGGCAAAGCCGGGCGGGGCCGCCCTTCCCGGAACCCACCCCGCCAGCGCACGTTGCTGGGCGACCCCCCGGTTCCCGAGCCAGCCATGCCTGCCTTCCAGCTACGACATTCGACGACCTACGCCTTTTCCTCGCCGGTGACGCTTTCGCCGCATACCCTGTATTTGCGTCCTAGGAGCGACCACAAGCTGACGGTCCAGGCCTCGACCCTTACCCTCTCCCCACCGGCCGAAGTCGTCTGGCGGAGCGACCTGTACGGCAACTCCATCGCAATCGCGTATTTCACCGGCACGACCACGCAGCTCGACATCATCAGTGAGTTGAGCGTCGAGACGTTCCCGCGCTCGGAAAGCCAGCGCCGGCTTTTGCTGGAGACGGGCACGGCGCAGTATTCGCCGACCGAACAACGGATGCTGTGGCCTTACCTCGACCAGCCCAAGGATGCAGCCAAGGCGGCGGCGGACTGGATCAAGCGGGGCGCATCCGGCGTGCAGAAGAACCAGTATGAGCGCCTGCTCGAGTGCGCGGCGCGCATCCGGTACGAGTTCGACTATCGCATCCGTTACGAACAGGGACTGCAGACGCCGTTAGAGACGCTGCAGCTGCATTCGGGCACATGCCGCGATTTCGCCGAGCTGATGATCGCCGCCGCGCGAAGCCTCGGCTGCGCGGCGCGCTTTGTGACGGGGTATGTGTTCACGCCGAATGCCGCGTCCGGGTCATCCTCGCCCCATGCCTGGGCGGAGGTTTACATCCCCGCCGTTGGCTGGATCGAGCTCGATGCGACCAACGGGCTGGTGGATGATGGCGATCTGATCCCGGTCGCGTCGGCCGCATCGGGCGTCGAACTGACCCCGATCCTGGGCGCGTTCGCCGGTTATGGCGCGACATCATCTCTGTCGGTCGGCGTCGATGTAAGGAAGCTTCGCTGAGCTGTACCGCATGGCCTCGCAATGCTAACCGGCGGCAAACCAGGGATATCGCATGCGCACCATCGGACTGATCGGCGGAATGAGCTGGCAGAGCTCGCGCCTCTACTATGACCGGATCAACCAGATGATCGCCGACCGGCTGGGCGGGGCGCATTCGGCGCAGCTGATCGTAAATTCGCTCGACTTCGGGCCGATCGCGAAAATGCAGGCGGCCGGCCAGTGGCGCGAGGCTGGAGCCGTGCTGGCCAACGCGGCGCAGTCGCTTGAGCGCGCCGGCGCTGACGTGATCGCCATCGGCGCCAACACGATGCACAAGGTGGCGCATCAGGTGATGGCCTCGATGCGGCTGCCCTTGCTGCACATCGGCGATGTTCTCGCGAAAGAGCTGAAGGCCGATGCGCGCTCGCGGCCGCTTCTGCTCGGCACGCGGTACACGATGGAAGACCCGTTCCTGATCGATCACCTTGGCAACAAAGGCATCGGCGCGATCACGCCGGACGAGGCCGACCGCGATGCGCTTCACGCGATCATCTATGACCAGCTGATCAAGGGCATCGTGACGGATGAGGCGCGCGCTGCGGTGCGCGCGATGATCGATCGGTCATCGGCGAGGGAGGCCGACAGCGTGGTCTTCGCCTGCACCGAGATCGGCATGCTGTTCCCGCCGACGGAGGCCGGCCTGCCGGGGTACGACACGCTGGAGCTGCATGCAGCGGCGCTGGTGGAGTTTGCGCTGGGGTGAACGCTACTCATCATTCGCCTGATCCAGCGGCAGCCCCAGCTTCTCGCGCACGCGGGCGCCCATCAGGATGCCGTCCATCGCGTAATTGCCTTCGTGACAGGCGTATTCGTAAATCTGGCCGCCATCGTTCCAGAAGGTGATCTCGCCGGTCCATGGCTGCGCATAGTAGGTGGGGTCGTCCACCGTGAATGTGTAGTGCAGCTTGTCGTCCGCGACGCGCGCGAACCGCTCGGTGACCTTGCCTGTCTTCGAGAGATAGGCGGGGTGATCCTGCCATGAATGATAGTCGTTGAAGTTCGTCGTCTCGATCACCAGTACGTCGCCTTCCCACCAGGCGACCGGGTCGCCGAAGAGTGGCGAGATCGCTGCGGGCTGGTGATTACGCTTGAGCGGGATCACCCGCGCATGGCTGATCATCTCGGTGTGGATCATCACGTGGGTCGGGGTCTGCACGATCTGGTAGTGGTTGTTGTAGAGGCCGTTGATCATCGGCGGGCCGGTGCGGCCGCCTGTGGCGATGCAGCGGTCCGGCAGGGGCCGCGATTCCGGATCGGAATAGCCGAGGCGTTCCTCGCCCTGATGCGCCAGTTTTCTGCCGGCTTCGCTGAACGGGATCTTGCCGGTGGGCGGATCGGTGATCCACGCCGTGCGGGTCTCGCCCCTGACGACGCCAAAGCGCGTGCCGGGGTCGATCCAGAAGGCGTTGTAGCCCCGCCCCATCAGGAGATCGCGGCCGGTCAGCAATCCCGTGGCCGGCGTGTTGGCAATGTCTTCCGTGACGAGCCGCACGATCTGCGGATGGGTCTGCGTCGCCTGTTCCACATCTTCCGGCTTGAGCACTGTCGAGGCGTACCGGTCGGCGCGTTCGAGCGTGGTGATCGAGGCGTTGGTCCATGTGCCCTGCAGGTCGGGGCGACCATCGGGTGTTCGTGGCGGCGTGTAGCTTGCCTGCGCGAGCGCCGGCATGCCGGCCAACATTACAATGACCGCGAGCGCGGTCCGGATGCTGTTCATGTTGTCCTCCCTCCCGGACTTCGCCTCGTCTTTTGTGCGAGGTCGTGAGTTCGTGATGGGCGGCAGCTTGCCTGCCGGGCGGATGGCCTGCAAGCTGGTTGGCCCGGCAAGTTCATGGCCGGCGCCGGAGCGGCCAATCATGCTGGTGTCTGGGAAGCTCATGTCTCGCCTGAAGGGCTTCGCAGCGCTGGCTGTGGCCGGGTTTGTCGGACTTTCCGTGCCGGTCGTCGCCCAGCAAGGCGGCATGATCCGCGTCGATCTCGAACTCGTCCTCGCCGTCGATATCTCGCAGTCGATGGATTACGACGAGCACTCGATCCAGCGTCAGGGCTATGTCGACGCCTTCCGGCACAAGGACGTCATCAACGCGATGCTCTCTGGGCCCGAGGGCAGGATCGCCGTCCTGTACATGGAGTGGGCGGGCGATTTCGATCCGATCGAAACCATTCCCTGGACGATCATCGACTCGATTGACGCCGCCAAAAAGTTCGCCGAGCGGTTGGAGAACGAACCGATCTATGGCGAACAGCGCACGTCGATCTCGCGTGCGCTGGATACGGCGCAGCAGCACATTCTCAAGAATAACATCACCTCGCACCGGCAGGTGATCGACGTGTCGGGCGATGGCGCCAACAATGCGGGGCGGCTGGTGGAGCCTGCCCGGGACGAGGTGGTGAAGGCCGGCATCGTGATCAATGGCCTGCCGATCATGCTGAACAAGCCGAAGGAATTCTACGACATCGACCATCTCGACCGGTATTACCGGCATTGCGTGATCGGCGGCGAAGGCGCGTTCATCGCGCCGGTGTTCGACCTGCGGCACCTGTCATCCACCATCCGCAAGAAGCTGGTGATGGAGATTGCAAGCCTCGATCTCGACACTGGCGCCGCGCCGATCCAGTTCGCCGAGGCGCCTGCCCTGCCGGCCAAGCCCGGCATCGTGAAGGCGCAGCTGAAGCTGCCGACCGAAAAGACCGACTGCACGATCGGCGAACAGGTCTGGGGCGGCGGAAGAGGGTTCCGCTACAACAACTGGCAGTAGCTTTCGGCTTCACGAATTAAGCCAAACATTGAGCGTGACAGTGCAACACGCGCACTCCTCCCCCTTGTGGGGAGGAGGCAGGTGGTGGGGGGGCTTCTCAGCGTTTCGCGGTCGTCGAGATGAGCTGATACCAACGGCCCTAACCACTGACATGTGTCCAGCTGCGAGCTGTGATTGAGGTTACTGTTGCGGGGTTGTTGGCGAAGAAGTTCCAGGCCTTGCAGCAAGCCTCGACAATGTCGTCCCAGGTTTCGAAGACGCTGTTGGCGAGCTTGTTCTTGCGCAGGTACTCCCAGATGTTTTCGACCGAGTTCAGTTCGGGCGAATAGGGCGGCAATCGGATCAGCGAGAGATTGTGGGGAAGCTTGAGTTTTCCTGCGCGGTGATAGCCAGCGCCGTCGAGTATGACGACGGCGTGGGCGCCGTTGGCGACAGCTTTGCTGATTTCGGCGAGATGCAGGTTGAAGGCGTTGGTATCGGCGTGCGGCAGCACCAGGGCGGCGCTGGTTCCGCGCGCAGGACAGGCTGCGCCGAAGATGTAGGCCCACTCGTAGCGCCTGTCGCGCGGCGCGCGCGGCCGCGAGCCCTTCTTCGCCCAGATGCGGGTCAGCGTGCCTTGCTGGCCAACGCGGGCTTCGTCCTGGAACCAGACCTCGATCGGCTTGCCCTTGGCGCTCGCCGGTAGGCTCCTCGCGACCGTTTCGGCGAAGCTTTTTTAAAATCCTCCTGCGCCTCCGGATCGGATTCAGGATGTTGCGGCCGGGTCGACAGGCGCACA
>JANOKS010000085.1:0-2857 GCA_031419455.1 Alphaproteobacteria bacterium | reverse complement strand
AACATTCTGGCGTCGATCACCAAAGTGGAGGTGATTTCTCGCCCGAGCCTTGTCGCGCTCAACAATGAAGAGGCCATGCTGCAAGTGGGCGATCAGGTACCGATCGTCACACAGACCGCAATATCGGTCACCGATCCTGATGCGCCGATCGTCAATCAGACTGAGTATCGCGACACCGGCGTCATCCTGAAAGTGGTGCCGCATGTCCGGTCATCGGGCATGGTCGAGATCGAGATCTCGCAGGAGGTCTCGCAGGTTGCGCGCACAACCTCGTCGGGCATCGACTCGCCAACCATCCAGCAGCGCAAGCTCGAGAGCAGGCTTCTCGTGCCGTCGGGTCAGTCCGTGGCGCTTGGTGGACTCATTTCAACGGCTCATACGAAAACAAGCAACGGCATTCCGCTGCTCATGGACATTCCCCTGTTTGGCCAGCTGTTCCGCAGTGACAATAACGTGGTCGAGCGCACCGAGCTCATCGTGCTTGTGACGCCACGCGTCCTGCTCGATGGTCCTGCGGCGGTAGAGGCGACCGACGAGTTGCGTCAGATCTTCCGCAAGCTCGAAGCCAGGCTCGCGCCGCAATGACAGGGGGAGGCGACCTCGGCCAAGAGGGCTCAAGCCGAGGCGATCAAGGCTACATTCTGGCGTCGGTTATCGGCGTGTTGTTGGCGATCAGTATTGTCGCTGCAGCGCTCGTGGGCGCGTCGGGAGAAGCCGCCTCCCGGTTGCGCCGGTCAGAGGTGGCGGCGGGCCGCGAAGCGATCCTGCAGTCGGCGATTCTCGTTCTCACGACGCAGCTGGCGCTCGATTCACGGCGTCGCGTTTTGGACCTGGACAAAACGTCGAGCGTGCAGGTGCTTGACCAGGCTGTGCGCTTTAGAATTGCTTTCTAAAGCGCGGGCGCAAAGTGTACCACTGAACCGGCTTTGATCTCCGCTTGATGGCGGCGCAAAAGTGTACCGGTCCTGCTAGGCCGCCTCGATGCCTTTGAATGGCATGGAGAGGCTGGAAGGATGTTCACAGTGGAACTCTATGCCGGGATACGACGCGCGGTGATGGTGGACGGGCTGAGCCGTCGGGAAGCCGCGAAGCGATTTGGCGTTCATCGCAACACGATCTCGAAGATGCTCCAGTTTTCTGTCCCGCCGGGCTATCGGCGGCGCGAGCGGCCAGCTTCGAAGAAGCTTGGCCCCTATATGGCCTGGATTGAGAAGGTCCTGGAGGGCGACAAGAGCGTTCACAAGAAGCAGCGCCACACCGCGCATCGGATTTTTGAGCGGCTGCGGGACGAAGAGGGATTTTCCGGCGGCTACACGATCGTGCGTCAGTATGTGGCGCTGGCCACGTTGCGGGCTCGCGAGATGTTCGTGCCCCTGAGCCATCGCCCGGGTCATGCGCAGGCAGACTTTGGCCAGGCGGATGCCTATATCGCCGGCAAGAAGGTCCGGTTCTTCTATTTTTGCATGGATCTGCCGCACTCGGATGGCTGCTTTGTCAAAGCCTTTCCGGCGGAGACGGCGGAAGCCTTCTGCGATGGACATGTTTCGGCGTTCGCGTTTTTCGGCGGCGTGCCGCAATCGGTTCTCTACGACAACACCAGGCTCGCCGTGGCGAAGATCGTGAAGGGCGGCAGGCGACTGCGTTCGCACATGTTCGCCGAACTCCAGAGCCATTACCTGTTCGAGGACCGCTTCGGCAGGCCGGGCAAAGGCAACGACAAGGGCAAGGTGGAGGGGCTGGTCGGCTTTGTCCGGCGCAACTTCATGACGCCCCTGCCTGTCGCCGACAGCTTTGAGGCGCTCAACGTCCGTCTCCTCGATGCCTGCGTGAAGCGGCGACAGGCGGTCCTGCGCGGGCACACCATGACGATCAGCATCCGTATGGTCGCGGATCTGGCGGCGTTCATGCCGTTGCCACCGGCGCCCTACGACGCCTGCCACAAGGTCGCCACCCGCGTCTCCTCGATGTCGCTGGTGCGCTACCGCAACAACGATTACTCGGTTCCCACCCGCCATGGTCATCAGGAGATTCTGGCGAAGGGGTATGTGGATCGTGTCGAGATCGCCTGTCGCGACGAGATCATCGCAACCCATGTCCGCAGCTATGACAAGGCGGAGTTTGTTTACAACCCCCTGCATTATCTGGCGTTGCTGGAACACAAGACCAACGCGCTCGATCAGGCCGCGCCCCTCGACGAATGGAAGCTCGCCGACTGCGTTCATCGACTGCGCCGGTTGATGGAGGCGCGGATGGGCAATCCCGGGCGCCGCGAGTTCATTCAGGTGCTGCGTCTGATGGAGGATTTTCATCAGCATCAGGTCGAACAGGCCATCGCCGAAGCGCTGCGTCTCGGCGCCATCAGCTTTGATGCGGTGAAGATGCTGCTGCTGGCCAGATTGGAGAACCGACCGGCACGGCTCGACCTGACATTCTATCCCTATCTGCCCGCCGCCACGGTCGGCGCGACGGACACGCGGGCTTATCTCGGACTCATCGCTGTCCCCGTTTCAGCGAACGCGGGAGCTTTCGCATGACAATGCAACATGAGCCAACCACGCCGACTAGCGTCGCGCCGCAAGTGCTGCTGGGCAACCATTTGAAGGCGCTGAAGCTGCCTACCTTCGCACGCGAGTATGAGAAGGTAGCGATGGAATCAGCCCGCGATAGCGCAGACTATCCGCGTTATCTGCTTCGTCTGTGCGAACTGGAGCGCATCGACCGCGAACGGCGCAACGTCGAGCGCCGCATTCGCCAGGCCCGCTTCACACAGATCAAAAGCCTCGACACGTTCGACTTCGCCGCCCAGCCCTCGATCAACAAGCCATTGGTTCTCGAACTGGCGCGCTGTGAATGGATC
>JANOKS010000084.1:0-53612 GCA_031419455.1 Alphaproteobacteria bacterium | reverse complement strand
TTGCGCAAGGCAGCCGCACGCACCATCGACGCCCTCTGGCGCGCCGTTGGAGACATCTGCTCCCTCTTCACATCCGAAGAGTGCTGGAACTTCTTCAGGGCACACGCCTATGTTGCGGATTAACCGCCCGATGCTCTAGCGCGAATTGGCGCGCGAAGAAAGACGCGGTTATTGTCGTGTAAACTTGGGATGAAGCTCATTAGTCAATCGCCTCGCGCTTCTCGCCCGTCTCGCTCACATACAGCTCCTTCCCGACCTCCGCGAACTTCGCGCTCATGTCGGCCATGCCTTTTTCGACATCGGCGAGCGTTGAAAGAGCCCCCCCTGTGGTCCCCCCCTGCAGGGGGGACGAGGCGCCGATAGCGCCTGGGTCGTTGAGCTTGGCGGCGTATTCGCGGACGTCGGCGGTGATCTTCATCGAGCAGAATTTCGGGCCGCACATGGAGCAGAAGTGGGCGGTCTTGTGGGCGTCTTTGGGGAGGGTGGCGTCGTGGAAGAGCTTGGCGGTTTCGGGGTCGAGCGAGAGGTTGAACTGGTCTTCCCAGCGGAATTCGAATCTTGCGCGGGAGAGGGCGTCGTCGCGTAGCTTGGCGGCGGGGTGGCCCTTGGCGAGGTCGGCGGCGTGGGCGGCGATCTTGTAGGTGATGACGCCGACTTTCACGTCGTCGCGGTCGGGCAGGCCGAGATGTTCCTTCGGCGTGACGTAGCAGAGCATGCTGGTGCCGAACCAGCCGATCATCGCGGCGCCGATGCCGCTGGTGATGTGATCATAGCCGGGGGCGATGTCGGTGGTGAGCGGGCCGAGGGTGTAGAAGGGGGCTTCGCCGCAGACCTTCAGCTGCTTTTCCATGTTCACCTTGATCTTGTGCATCGGCACGTGGCCGGGGCCTTCGATCATCACCTGGCAGCCCTTGTCCCAGGCGACTTTCGTTAGCTCGCCGAGGGTGTCGAGTTCGGCGAATTGCGCGGCGTCGTTGGCGTCGGCGATGGAGCCGGGGCGGAGGCCGTCACCGAGAGAGAAGCTGACGTCGTATTGCGCCATGAGATCGCAGATCTCGTCGAAGCGCTCGTAGAGGAAGCTCTCCTTGTGACGCGAGAGCATCCAGCGCGCCATGATGGAGCCGCCGCGCGAGACGATACCGGTGACGCGTTTGGCGGTGAGGTGGATGTAGGAGAGGCGGACGCCGGCGTGGATGGTGAAGTAGTCGACGCCCTGTTCGCACTGTTCGACCAGCGTGTCCTTGAAGACGGACCAGTCGAGCTTGTCGGGATCGCCGCCGACTTTCTCGAGCGCCTGATAAATTGGCACGGTGCCGATGGGGACGGGGGAGTTGCGGATGATCCAGTCGCGGATGTTGTGGATGTTTCTTCCGGTGGAGAGATCCATCACGGTGTCGGCGCCCCAGCGGATCGACCAGACGAGTTTCTCGACTTCTTCTTCGACGGAAGAGGTGACGGCGCTGTTGCCGATGTTGGCGTTGATCTTCACCAGGAAGTTGCGGCCAATGATGACGGGCTCGAGTTCCGGGTGGTTGATGTTGGCGGGAATGATGGCGCGGCCGCGGGCGATCTCGGAGCGGACGAATTCGGGGGTGATGAAGGCGGGGATTTCGGCGCCGAAGTCCTCGCCGTCTGCGCGGCGTGTCGTGGCGCCTTCGGCCATCGCCTCGCGGCAGATGTTTTCGCGGTGGGCGACGTAGGCCATCTCGGCGGTGACGATGCCGGCGCGGGCGTATTGGAGTTGCGTGAGGCCGGTGGGCGCGGAGGGAGACCCCCCTGTGGTCCCCCCTTGCAGGGGGGACGGGCGGCGGCGGAGCGGTTGATGGACGATCGGGAATTGCGTGACCAGCTTGTCGCCGGTGACGTGGCCATTGTCCTCGGGTCTCACATGGCGGGCGGCGTAGGACTCGGTGTCGGCGCGCGCGGCGATCCACGGGGCGCGGACTTTCGGCAGGCCCTCGTGTACGTCGATGAGCACGTTGGGGTCGGTGTAGGGGCCGGTGGTGTCGTAGACGCGGATGGGCGGCTCCTTCGCGGTGGGATGCAGCGCGATCTCGCGATAGGGGACCATCACATCCGGGAAGCCGGGCGCGGGGCTGTACAGTTTCTGCGAGGCGGGCAGGGGTCCGGTGGTGACGCGGAAGGGCTGCAGGTCGCGCGGATCGATGGGCTTGTTCATGGTGTTGCTTCCTGCGGTGCAAACGTTTCCTCGATGATCGCTTTGGCTTCGAGCGGGCGGGCGATGTGTTCGAGGGCGAAGACGTGGTCTTCCTTCGGGTCGTCCTTGCGGAGGACGTAGATGTCGGGCGTCTGCGGGCGGCCGCCGGCGATGACGCCGTCGACGTCGGCGCCCTGCATTTCGCTTACCACTGCGCCCGCGGCATCGAGGGCGAGGAGGCGGGTGCTGGTCGCGGCGTAGTGCTGGGCGGCCTGCGGCTTTGCGGCGAGGCGGCGGAAGCAGCCATAGGCCAGCACGGCCATGGCGAGCGAGAAGGCTGCATAGATGGGCGTGACGATGGAGGCGCCGATGTTGGCGGTGGCGTAGCCGCCGACGCTTTCGAGGAAGCGCAGGCCGAGGAAGACGGCGAGCACGGCGGCGGCTGTGCCGGAGACGAGCGCGACGGTGACGCGGCGGCGGCGTGTCGCGCGCAGGAGATCGCTGGACGTGCTGGCGCTCCAGACGATGGTTTCGCCGGGCTGGAGGTGGCGCGCCCACATGTCAATCGAGGCGGTCACTTCGTCTTGTCCTCGATCGGCTGGTCGATCTTCAGTGTCTGCTTGATGCGTTCGGCGAGTTCGAGCGGGCGTTCGGCGTTGAACAGGATGAAGGGCGGATAGGCGCGGGTGTTCTGCGGCGCGCGGTTGAGGCGGATGTGGCCGCGCTCCTTGGTGCCGGTGACGATGATGGGGTGGGGCGGCGAATGCTTGCCGTCGGAGCGGCCCTCACCGCCGACGCTGACCGTCCAGTTGGTGATCGGGCGCATCTGGTCGACGGAGACGACGCGCTGGGTCGTCAGCATGGCGACCTGGCGCGCGGGCGTGGCGGAGCTGCGCCACACGAACCAGCCCACGCGGGCAAGGAGCAGGATCACAAGCACCCACGCGACCCAGTTGTAGGATGGATTGCGGTTGTCGAGCAGCAGGAAGATCAGGAGGCCCGCGCCAATGGCGAGCAGGCCGAAGCGCAGGGCGAGCGCGGGGTTGAACGCGTCGAGGGCGCGGCCCGAGCCCTTGCCCTGCCAGAGCACGTGTTCGTCCTTCAACAGCTGTCCGCGCAGGCCGTTGTAGAGGCTCTCGACCGCGATGGCGCCGGGCGGTGGCAATGAATGCGTCGTGTCCGTCATCGTCTCTCCTGTCCCTTCGCCGGCATGACCCGGATCAGGTTCTAAGGGTGCTCGCGCGGGACCTTCTGGCTTTTTCGCCGTCCGGCTCAGGCCGCGATCTCAGCGAACGTCCGTTCGCGCCCCTCGGGATATGACAGCATAGAGCGGTCGTGGACTGGAGGGAAGTTCCGAACAGACCACCTAACCCTCTGATTCGAGGGCCGGACAATTGCTCCAGTGATCGGCCAGCGCCTTGCGCCAGGCTTCGGGTCCTGCGGGCGCGGGGGTGGCTTCGATCAGCTTCAGCATGAAGTTGTCGTAGCCGGTGTGGTTGGGGCGGCCGAGGCGGGCTTCGAGGATGTGGCCGTGCCTTGCATCGGCGATCAGTTCGCCGCCGCGGTCGCCGATGACGGGGTCGGTGAAGGCGGGGCCGCTGAGACGGTAGTGGTCCTTGGCGCCATCGTCGGAGCTGTAGAGGAATTTCGCATTCACCGCGCCGAGGATGCGCAGCACGGGCGATGTGCCGTCGGGCCAGGCCATGGCGAAGCCGAAGGTGAAATCCTTCTGCGTGCGCGGGCCGAAGATCGCGAACTCCGCGAGATCGAAATCGTAGATGCGCCACGGCGCGGGCGGGGCGGGGTGGATTTCGGCCGGCGCCGAGGCGGGATCGCCGAGGCGGACTTCGAGCGTGCGCGTGGCGGGGATGAAATCGACGAAGGCTTGCGGGTTCTGCGTGCTCTCGCGGGTGAGACGGCCGCCGACGAGGCGGGTGGCTTCCTGGGTGGCGGGATCGAAGACGGCGGTGACGTAGGCGGCGTCGGTGCAGGGCGCGACCATCTTGGCGACGTGGACTTCTGTTTTCGAGACGACGTGGACGATGATGCGCTCGGGCAGCGTGCCGTCCTGGTTGGAGCGGATGTAGGTGAGGGTCGCGCCCGTTGGGTCGAACGGCGCCGGAGCGACTTGTGCGAAGGCTGGGGGCGCGCTGGCGGGCGTGAGGGGCAGGGCGAAGCTGACGGCGGCCATGGCGAGGAGGCAGCCGAAGGCGATCTGCACGCGGGTACGGAGTTGTTTCTGAAGCACGGGATCAGCCTTGTCTTCGGGCGTGGGTGAGAAGGCGGCGCGGATGATGCTGGCGAGGTTGCGCGGTTTCTGGGACATCGCAGCAGGTTGCGGCATGCGGCGCATGGTGCGGACAGCCATCAGCCACGCCGCGACGGCGCCGAGGCCCAGTGCTCCCATTGCGATCATCAGTGCGACAGCCATGCGCGATTTGCGCTGAAAGACGGGCGGTCGTCCAGTGCGCTCACAGCTCCTTCGGCGGGGCGTGGGCGTTGATTTCGATCCATGTCTGTTCAGAGAAAGCGAGGAGATCGCCTGTCACGCTGAAGAGCGCGGAGCCGGCGAAATGCTTGCGGCGGTCCTGGCCTTTCGCCCATGCGATGACGACAATGGGGGCGTCCGTGGTCGGGCGGGAGACGATCCTTGCTGACATGCGGCCGAGCAGGATCGGCTCCTTGTCGATGGCGAAGGCGCCGGGGCAATCGAGGGCAGCCCAGAGATATTCGGGGGCGATGCGGCCGGAGGCATCTGCCAAGTCGGGCGAGGGCTGCCAGGGCGCGGCGACGATGGGGAACACGTTGGGGTTGTCGACGCCCGATGGGTCCTTCAGCCAGTCGGCGAAGATGCGCAGGCCGTCGCCGGCGGCGCGGTTGGGTCCGCAGACGAAGCAGTGAGGGAGGACGTGGTCGTCCGGATCGCGGAAGGTGTGCGCGGCGACGCTGGCCGCCTGCAGACCGGGCGAACGCACCTCTGGTGTTTCGAGGTGGGTGGGCTTGAGCGACATGATGAGGATGCGCGTGGAGGCGTCGTCGGTCATGATGTCGAGGCCGTCGCCTGCGAGATGTGCGCGTAGCGTGCGGTCGAGGGGGATCGGTGCGCGCAGGGTCGCTTCGATGGCTTGCGCATCCGGCAGGAATTGCGCGGCGAGGCCGGCGGAATAGCCGCCATTGCCGGAATCGTGCGGTCCGTTGAAGCGGCGGGCGATGGTCAGCGTATCGGTCATGCTTGCCGATTCTAGCGCGGGTCGACCGGGGATGACCAGCGCTGCTAGATTTCGATCGCCAGACCGGCCTCGCGCCACGCTTTCATGCCGCCGTCGAGGGCGCTGGCGTGCTGGAAGCCGAGCGAGCGGAGAGTGGCTGCGGCGAGGGTGGAAATCTTGCCAAACTCGCAGATCGCGACGATGCGCACTGTGGGATCTGGGAAGGCGTCGTTGACGCGCAGCTCCAGCTGGCCGCGCGGCAGCAACATGGCGCCGGGCAGATGGCCTGAGTCGAACGCATCCTTCTCGCGCACATCGAGGACGATCAGATCGTTCTGGCGGGCGGCGATGCGGCGGGAGAGTTCGGCCATCGACATGAAGGGAACGGCGGCGCTCGCTTCCGACAGCAGGCGGGCGACTGACTTGGCGCCGCTCATGTTGACGCGCAGCGCCTCGGTGAGGTGGGTCGGGGCCTGAATGTTGAGGGCGCGCATCATCGCGACGAACGCGCCGCGATCGGTGGTCTGGAGACGGGGGTTGGTTGTGATTTCTTCGCCGATCGTGGAGGCGGCGCGGCCCTTGTATTCGTGCGCGGGATGGATGGCGGTGGCGGGGTCGAGCTTGAGCAGGCGGTTGAACAGGCTGTCGTAGAGCTGCTCCGGGTCTCCGGTCGGCAGGTCGGTGCGGCCTGTGCCGCCGATCAGCAGCGTGTCGCCGGTGAAGACGTGGCCCTGGGTGAGCAGGGAGGTCGAGTCGGCGGTGTGGCCCGGCGTCGCCATCGCCTGCAGGTGGATGTCGCCGACCAGCAGGAGATCGCCATCATTGATCCGGATGTCGACGAAGGGCGCGGCTGACAGATGATTCATCACCACCTGGGCGCCGAGCGCCTTGCCGATCTCGCGGGCGGCGGAGAAATGGTCGGCGTGCGTGTGCGTGTCGATGGCGTAGCGGAGCGTCAGGCCGTGTTTCGAGGCGAGGCCGCGATAGCGTTCGATGGCGCTGATCTCGGGATCGATGACGGCGCCGACGTGCGTTTTCGGGCAGCCGAGAATGTAGGACCGGCAACCGCCGACTTCGATGGTTTCGAGGATCATGACGGCCTCCCGTCCGGCCATTCTAGCCGCGCCGGTCGAGCCGGGCTAGTCAATCGTCGCGCCGCCCGTCGCGATAGCCGTCCCGGTAACCGTCCGAATACTCCCCATCATGCCGGTCGCGGTCGCGCCTGTCGCCATGATGATCGTCGTCATGGGTGTAGTACACGGGGAAGGCGCAGTAGGAGTAGCCGCCGCCCAGCGGGTTCACCTGATAGCCGACCTGTTCGTAGCTGTATTGCGGATAGGATGTGACCAGGGTGTCCGACACATGCTGCCGGTACATTCCGCCCGGGCACGGCGCATTCATCTGCGCGTCGAGTTCATAGGCGGTCTGGTTGAGCGCGTCCGCAAACATCTCCATGTCATCGGTCGTGCAGGCGCTCGCCGCGACAAGCGGCACGAACATCAGCATGCGTTTCAATGTCAGCTCCCCGCCATTCCCACCCGAATCCAATTGAACGGACATTTCGGGCGAAATCCAGGCAATAAGCGGAGTGCGAAATGAAAATCCGATCCCTGAACGTTTAGCCCGACCAGCGGAGGAGCGTCAGCGGAGATCCTTGCGCATCTCGACGAGGTGGAAGTCGCGCGTGGTCTCGCTGGATGTGTCGCTGAAGGGGAAGGGGAGCGTCGCGCCGGTGAGGCGGTAGCCGCGACGCTCATACCATTCGATCAGGGCGGTGCGGAGGTTGATGACCGTCATGACGATCTGGTTGGCGCCCCAGAGGTCCTGCACGCGGCGCTCAGCCTCCGCGATGATCTGCTTGCCGAGTCCGCCGCCGTGAATTGCGGGGTCGATGGCGAACATGCCGAAATAGGCAGCGTTCAGCCCGGTCACGGTCGGGGTGCAGGGCGTGGAGGGTTGCGACGGCCGCGCCGCGATGCTCCCCGGGGTCGCGAACCCTGCAACGTAGGGGGCGTCCGCGCTCGACCAGTTGCGGGCGGGATCGTTGTTGAGCCCCTGCACAAGGCAGCAGCCGGCGATCCGGCCGCCGGACTCGGCGATGAGGAAGCGAGAATCCTCGCGGCCGATCAGGGTCGAGATTTCCTCGTCATTGGTGCGCGGTCCCTTCAGCAGGTGCGCTTCGGAGTTCCAGGCGCCAGCCGTTTCCTCGCCGCGATAGGCGCGCTCGATCAGGGCGACAAGCGTGGGCGTGTCGGCTTGCCGGGCATAGCGGAAGGAAAGATCGGACATGGGTGTCTCCGTCGTGTCCGCCTAATCCACGGCGGGCGCCGCGCGTCAAGCGCTAAACAGGCGCCGGCGATTGCAGGGGGCGGCGCCACGTGGTCTGGTGAAGCTGGCCAGACGCGCGGAGGCTCGATGCGACGCCAGGGTGGAATCATGATCGCGGGCTTGCTCGCGGCCCTGTGCGTTGGCGGGTGTGCGGGCGGGCCTGCGAAGGGTACGATGGGCGGCGCGCAGGTATCCGAGGAGCTGCTGAAAGGCGGCCAGTTGCTGCAGCCATGGCTGGGCGCTGCGCTGAAGGAAGCGGCGCGGCATCCGCTGGGGTCGAAGGACAATCCGGTGCGCGCAGGCATGCCGGGCGGACAGCGCGCCTATCTCTCACGGTTGCGCTGCAACAATGATGCGCCGCCGACCTGGCGACGCGTCGGCAATCTAGGATCGGGCGTGTTCGGGTCGATCGTCGATCAGTTTGACCTGCGTTGCGAAGGCGCCGATCCGCCGCGGACGATCATCGTGATGGACATGTATTTTGAGGGCCATGTGGAGGCGCGCGCCATTGACGGCTTCAGGATTGCGCCGCCCTGAGCGGCGACGGGCAGGAGGACACATATGCGCATTGCAGCCATCATGCTGGTCTTGATGCTCGCGCCTGCAGGCGAGGCGCAGCAACACCTGCCGCCGGAGCGGATGTTCTGCGATCCGGAGAGCCATCCCAATGACGCGGTGGCGGCTGCGCCCTATTCGCACCGCGTGATGTACGAGGACGAGCATGTGCGCGTGCTGGAGATCCGCCTGCCGCCGGGGGCGAGCGAGCCGATTCACATTCATGCATTGCCAAGCGTGATCCATGGCGAGGCCGGCGGAGAGGGCGGCGCGAAGTTCGTCTACACGGAATACAGGATGGAGAACGGCAAGTTCGTCGAGGTGGCGAGCAATGAGGTGACGCCGACGGCGGGCGTGCGCGCCGTGTGGTCGCCGCCCGAGGGTCCGCACTCCATCACCAATACGGGCGGCGTGGGGGTGAGGTTCACGCGCGTGGAGATCAAGCCGGAGAGCTGCGCGGCGCGTTAGAGCACGTTGCTGTTTGGCTGAGGCGCTCGGGCTTGCCCTTTCCGATTTAGTCGGACGCAACTTCGCTCTAAGGGCCTTCGACGAACGTTTCGCCTGTGCCTGGCATGAAGACCGGCGGGAGCGGGCCGACGACGCCCTGCAGGAATGTCACCTTTGTCTCGATGGTGAAAGATTGCCGCACGGCGAGCGCGGCCTGCAGCGCGGCATAATCGGGACCATCGCCGCCCATCGCGGCTGCGTCCCGGGTGGCGGCCCAGTGATCGAGGCTGGCATAGCGGGTGGTGAGGTAGACTTCGTCATAGTCCGGCGAGGCTTCGGGCTCCCCAGGCGCCGGGATCACCTTCCACATGCCGACGACCCGCGAACCGATCTTTTCGAAATAGGGCCAGACGCCTTCCTGTGATGCTTTCAGAAACTGGGGAAACGTCCCCTTCCTGATTTTCCAGTAGCGGATGGTGGTGATTTCCTGCCCGGCCTGCGGGATGAGGTTTCGCACAGGGCCGCGCGCGCCGGCGGCGTCGCGGTTCATCTGGATGGGGTTGGTGTTGGGTGGGGTCTGCGCTGGCGCCGGAGCAGTCGTGCAGGCGGACAGCAGGACAGCCAAGGCGGCGAGGCGGCGCATGAGGGAACTCCCAAGTTTGCCGCATAGCAGCGGAGAGTGCTGAAACATGCAAGGTGCGGCGCCTTGCAGCCGAGGATTTGGGCCACACGTTTCGATGAAGCGATCATCAACACGGCCTTAATGGCGTGCTGGTAGCGTTAGTTCTCCGCATCCCAGACGGCTCAATGTCATGAACCTGTTCGACGGCCTGAAGAGCGACTGGATCTACATCAACGGATTCCGCCGGATCATCGGCGCGATCGGCAAGTTCGATCCCGATGCGGAATATACGCTGGCCGATGCGATCGAGGACGCGGTCGACGACCATGCCGAGCGCACCTTCATCTCGTTCGAGGGCGCGGACACCACCTATGCCGACTTCGAGGCGCGTGCGAACCAGTTTGCGCGCTGGGGCCAGTCGGCCGGTCTGAAAAAGGGTGATACGGTTGCGCTCTTCATGGAGAACCGTCCGGACTACATCGCCTTCTGGACCGGCATGGCGAAGATCGCGGTGCGGACGGCGCTGATCAACTACAACCTGTCGGGGGCGGGACTCGCGCACTGCGTCAAGATCGTGGGCTGCAAGGCCATCGTGATGAACCCCGAGCTTGCGCCGCAATTTGCGTCGGCGCGCGGGCAGGTCGAGCTGCCGCTTGGCGCTTTCGTGCTGGGGGGGCAGGTGGATGGACTGACCCAGATTGACAGCGCGGTGGATCAGGCGACGCAAGACAGGCTCGACCGTTCGGTGCGCGCCGGCGTCAAGGGTGGAGAGGTCGCGCTCTACATCTACACGTCGGGCACGACGGGCCTGCCGAAGGCCGCGAAGATTTCCGGCGTGCGGGCGCGGGGGCTGATGCGCGTGTTCAAGGATGCGACGGAGGCGAACCACAACGAGCGTATCCTGCTGACGCTGCCGCTCTATCATGCGACGGGCGGGATGTGCGGGGTTGGCACAGCGCTGAATGCCGGGGCGTGCATCATCCTGCGGCGTAAATTCTCGGCCTCGCACTTCTGGCAGGAGGCGATCGACAACGACGCGACGATGCTGGTCTACATTGGAGAGCTTGGCCGCTATCTGGTGAACCAGCCGGCGAGCCCGCTGGAGCGGCAGCACAAGATCACCAAGGGCTTCGGCAATGGCCTGCGCGCCGATGTGTGGGCGGAGTTCGTCGAGCGAACGGGGATCAGCCGGCTGGTCGAGTTCTACGGGTCGACCGAAGGCAATGTGAACTTCTTCAATCTCGACGGGAAGATCGGCGCGGTTGGCCGCATCCCGCGCTTGTTGCGCGGGCGTCTGCCAGCGCGGATCATCCGGTTCGATGTCGAGACAGAGGAGCCCGTGCGCGGGCCGGACGGGCTCTGCATCGAGGCGGAGGCGGACGAGATCGGCGAGGCGGTAGGGCCCATCACGCAGGAGCCTCGGCAGCGGTTCGATGGCTACAATGACGAGAAGCAATCGCAGAAGAAAATCCTGACGGATGTGTTCGCGAAGGGCGACAAGTGGTTTCGCACCGGCGACCTGATGAAGATGGACGCCGACCAGTACATCTACTTCGTCGATCGCGTCGGCGACACGTTCCGCTGGAAGGGCGAGAATGTCTCGACCAGCGAGGTGGAGATCGCGATTTCATCCATGCCGGGCGTGAAACATGCGATTGTCTATGGCGTCGCCGTGCCGGGGCAGGAGGGACGCGCGGGCATGGCGGCGATCACGCCGAAAGAGGGTGTGGATCTCAAGGCGTTGCATGCGCACCTTGCAGAGAATCTCCCGGCCTATGCGCGACCGGTGTTCCTGCGTTTTCAGGACGAAGTGGAAACCACGGGGACTCTCAAGTATCGGAAGGTGGACCTCGTGAAGGAGGGGTTCGATCCGGCGAACACGACCGATCCATTGTTTGTCGTGGACAATGCAGCGCAGAGCTATCGGCCCGTTACGATCGAGGTTGTCGCGCAAATCAGGAGCGGGGCGATGCGCCTGTAACCATCACGATCGTAGGGTGGATTTCGCTTCGCTCTATCCACCCTACACGCGACAAGCAGACTCAACCCTTTTCCTTCTTCGGATCGACATTGGCGGCGGGGTTGCGGCGCGTGTTGGTTTCCTTGGCGTCCGCGAGCAGCGTGGCGCAGGGCGCGTCGGGTTCGCCGCCCGTCTGGATGAAGGGCAGGATGCCGAGCGCGCCGGTGACGGTGGAGAGCAGACCTGCAAGACCTGCCTGCAGCAAAGTCTGCGCGTTCAGCGCCTCGAATGATGGATTGCGCAACGTGCCGCCGACGCGGATGTCGCCCGAGAGGGTGCCGATCGATACGTCGTGCGGGCGCGCGTAGACCTCGATGTCGATGGCTTCGGTCTTCAGGTTGATCCCGCCGGACGCCGCAACAAGGCTGTCCTCGTTCTCGATGATGGCGGGCTGAAGCGTCGCCTGGCCGTTCTTGAAGGCGATGTTGGCCGCGAGACAGCGCGACTTGATGTATTCGGGCTTGTCCTTGTCCTCGGTCGCCCAGAGGAGGAGGATTTCGCCGAGGTCCAGCCCCGCGCCTTCGGTCGCGAATTTCGACAACTCGCTGTTGTTGGACCACAGCCCCGCCTCGCCATTCGTGGAGGCCACCGCTTCCCGGAATCCGGAGCCGGTGAAGGTGAGGGCGAAACGGCCCTGCATCGTGCCGCGGATCATGTCGGTCGGTATGACGCGGTTGATGGCGACATTGTGCAGTTCGCCTGTCGCTTTCGTCGTCGCCGGGTCCTTCTGCGCGTTGATGTTGATCTTCGTATCGAGATCGCCGGAACCAGATTTCACGAGGGCCCGCTCGAAATCGAGAATGCTGTCGCGCAGCGTGCCCTTCAGGCTGAGGCCCGTGATGCCGAAGGGCGCGTCGACGACATTCGCGGCTGTGAAGTCGATATCGGCGTTGACGGCTGCGAGACGGGAGAAGTCGATGCGTGCGTCGGGGATCAGGCGCGCCGAGCGGTCGAAGGCGGCCTTGGCTTCCTTCTGCTCTTCATTGACGGTCTCGCCGCGGCCACTGGCGACAGGAAGGCCGAAGACGATGCCTATGTCGTCGAAGTCCAGCTTCTCGGATTTCAGAGCCACGGTCAGCAGAGGCTTTTTCTGGGTGAGGTCGATTCGGACCAGACCCGTGAGATCGCTATCTCCCATGCGGCCCGAAAGATCCTCGACCGACCACACCTGGGCCTGCACAGAAAGAGCGCCTGTGATGTCGAACGGCGGAGTGTCAGGCGCCGATGCGCCGACGACTTCGGCGAGTTCCTTCAGGTTCTGGCCCTTCGCCGTGACTTGGCCCTTCAGGGAGCCGCCCCAGTCGCGCTGCAGTCCGTCGAAGGTGATGCGGTTGTCGCCGGAGACTGCTTCGGCCTTGAGGCTAGCATTGGCAAACGAGCCCTTGGCCGAGACGATGGTAAGCTGGCGCGGCTCGTCGTTGATGCTGAACTTGATATGGACGTTCTCGGCGTCGAGATTGTTGACATAGCGCTGCGGCTGGAAGGTTTCGCCAGCGTTATCCTCGTCAGCAGGAGCGATCATCACCTCGCCATCGCGGATGCGGATGCCGTTCGCCCAGACACGGCCCGGCAGCCAGCCGAACAGGTCGTAATGGATATCCATCTCGCGCGCCTCGATCGTGTCGGGCCAGTCGAGCGTGCGGAGGACGAACTTGTCCGAAAACGGGTGCTCGAGGTGGCCGGTCTGAACTTTTGCTGATCTGTCGCCGAATGTTCCGATCGCCCAGTTGACCATCTGCGTGCCGGTCGTCGGGTTGGCGAGCATCAGGTTCAACACCACCCATGTCCCGATCAGCACGCCAAAGACAGCGCCGGTCCAGATGAGAACCGTCTTGCCGGGGGAACGCCATTTGAAGTTCCGGATGCGCTCACGGCTGCCGGTGTAGACACGCCCTGCACCTGCCTTGGCCTTTGCGTAGAATCGTCCCGTCCCGGCCTTTACCTTCGTCCAATTCTCATCGAGCCGCGCCAAACGGTGATCCTCCTGTACGTCTGGTATCGCGCAGAGGCGCGCTTTGTTCCGGGAACTTGTGTTCCGCGCTGATCGAGACCAGCGCGGAACACGTTCCTGCCTGTAGACCCTCAGCTCCAGAGGTCTCCGAGCGCCAGGTCGTCGATGAACGAGGCCCGGTGCTCGCGCGGATGGGCGTTGCCGTTTGCCCAGGCGTCGAGCTGGCAGGACACGGCCTGCACGGACGGGCCCGTGCGGACGCCCGCGACATCGAGGCGGGCTGCGAGCTGGCGCAGGAAGCCTTCCTCGAGGTCGACATTGTCCGGAGCTTTCGCTTCGGCGAGGCGCCAGCCCGCAACGTCCCGGCTGAGCGCGATTGCCGCGAGCGGTTCGGCGCGCCAGACATAGACGGCCATGCGGCCTTCCGCGACGCGCGCGCCGTGTTCGGCGAGGCAGTTGCGGAATTCCTGCGCGACACCCTCCAGTTGCTTGCGGCCGGTGATCGCCACAAACGGGGCCGCCAGAACGGGCGGAGGGCCGGCGGGGCGGAACACGTCGGGCGTCAGGTCGTCGATCGCGCGGCCGAAGACGGCGCGGATGTCGCCACCGGCGCTCCAGCGGCGCGCAATCCGTGCAGCTTCGCCTGGCTCACGCATGCGCACCGCGAGGCGGAAGGCGCGCGCGAGGTCGTGCGCCGCTGCAGCGGACGGCAGGACGCGAACCACGGGCGCCATGCGCAGCGCCGCCGGCAGAAGGGCGATCGGGCCGAACGCCGCTGGACGGACATCGTCCAGGTGACGCAGGACTTCGTTCGCCATCGGCTCGGCCATCAGCGCGACGAAAGTGTCGTAATCGTCGCGCCGCCAGAGCTGCTCGCCGGCTTTCGCGAGCGCACGCATCAGGCCAGTGGGCGGCACGCGCGTGAAGGCGTCGGCTACCACCGCGTCGCGCTGGTATTCGACCAGACGGCGCAGGTCAGCGTCGGACATCGGCTGGCGGACATGGCCTGCGAGCGCCATCGCCACGGCATGGCGCCGCGCGGCGGGCAGGGCGAAGAAATCACCATGCGGCGCGGGCCAGACACGCGCGATCGCATCGGCGAAGTCGCCGGCGAGATAAGCGAGCAGGGGGCTCGCCGTGCGCGCCCGCTGGGGGGCGCGATGGAAAAGTTGCGCGACCATGGCCGCGTCTCCTCTCGACATGCGTCCGCGATCCCGCCGGAAGGGCGGATTCTGTCGAACGCGGCCTTGCGCGCGCGGAATTGCGCGACACAAGCCAGGTCAGTGTTTTGAGGTCAGACGCTTCCGGAGAATTCCCGGGAGCGCTGACCGCCCCCTGGGATACAGAGGGGCGAACTGGCTAGGTGCAGTCGCCTCATTGCTGTTTGGCTCCGTGATGTGCGGGAGAGTGTCCCCCGACATGCGACCATCTGACCGAAGATTCGGGCGGGATTTGGGCAATCGCGAATTCGGTCTAGGATTATTGTACCGGATGAGAAGGAGAGCCGAATGATCCGTAGCGCCATCGTGGCCGTGCTGTTGCTGGGCGCTTGTGGTGAAAGCCAGAAGCCGCCGGAGACTCCGATGCAGCCGACGGTGGAGGCGCCGCCTGCGCCAGCGATTGATCCAGCGATGCTCGCCTCGAATGAACTGGCGCCGCCTGCTGGCGAGATCACCGTGTCGCTGCCGGCGAACGGCGCGCGGATCACCAGCCCGCTGGTCGTCGAAGGCAGGGCAGACAACACATGGTTCTTCGAGGGCGTGTTTCCGGCAGAGCTGGTCGTCGATGGTGCAGCGCTGGCGCAGGCGCCGGCCGAGCAGCAGGCGCCGGACAACTGGACCAATCCCGGCCCGGTGCGGTTCAAGGCCGAGCTGCCGTTCATGGTGTCTGCCGAAACGGCCGCCGTGCTGATCCTGCGCGAGGACATGCCGCGGCCGATTAGCCCCGGCAGCGACGAGGCCGGACCGGCGCGGACGATCCGCATTCCGGTGACGCTGGTTCCGGCGGCGAACTGAGCGCCGCTGAATTACCGAGAGGCTCGCGCCTGCGTGGGCGAGCGCGTAGAGGAGGGGAATGACCACTCCATTCCGCCCCGAGCGCGCTATCCTTGATCTCGACAGCCGCTTTCACCGCGAGGTCGCGCCGGCGGATTTTCCGCAGCACACGGTACGCTGGCGCAATCAGCGCTGGGCCGAGCGGGTGGGGCTTGGCGCGCTGAGCGACGCCGCGTGGATTGCGCACTTTGGAAAGTTCGATCCGCTGCCGGGCTCACTGGAGACGCCGCTGGCGTTGGCGTACCACGGCCATCAGTTCCAGGTTTACAACCCGCAGATCGGGGATGGGCGCGGCTTCCTGTTTGCGCAACTGCGCGATGATAGTGGTCGCCTGCTCGATCTCGGCACCAAGGGCTCGGGCCAGACGCCGTTCTCGCGATCGGGGGATGGACGGCTGACGCTGAAAGGCGGCGTGCGGGAGATCATGGCGGCCTCGATGCTGGAGGCGATGGGCGTCTACACGTCGAAGGCGTTCTCGCTGATCGAGACGGGCGAGCAGCTGCACAGGAATGACGAGCCGTCGCCGACGCGTTCGTCCGTGCTGGTGCGCCTGTCGCACAGCCATGTGCGGTTCGGCACATTCCAGCGGCTGGCGCATGGCGGCGATGCAGATGGGATCGGCAAGCTGGTCGAATACTGCATCCGTCATTTCTATCCCGAAGCCGCGGGCGCCGACATGGCGGCTTCGGCTGCGGGCCTATTGCGCGAGGTGGTGCGGGCGACCGCTGAGCTCGCCGCATCGTGGATGGCGGCGGGGTTCGTTCACGGCGTGCTCAACACCGACAACATGGTGGTGACGGGCGAGAGTTTCGACTACGGCCCGTGGCGTTTCCTGCCGTACTCGGACCCGAGCTTCACGGCTGCGTATTTCGATGAAAACGGGCTCTATGCGTTTGGTCGCCAGCCTTCGGCTGCGCTGTGGAATCTTTCCCAGCTTGCCGAATGCCTGACGCTGGTCACCGACGCAGGCCCGCTTGAGCAGGAGCTGAACCGGTTCGAGATTCTCTATCGCGAAGCTTTCCGCGGCCGGATGCTGGCGACGCTGGGGCTCCTGCCGGCAAGCGAGGAAGCCGACCTTGGCCTGCTGAAGGCCCTGTTCGGCTGGATGGGCGCCACGCGTGCGTCATGGCCGCAGATGTTCTTCGACTGGTTTGGTGGGGCCGCCAGCGAAGGACGCGCCGCCGCCAGCCCGATTGCCTCGCTCTATGCAGCGCCGGATTTTGCGGCCGTCCGGTCCGCGCTGATGAATCACGCGCCAGAGCGGGCAGACCGCCTGGGTCACGACTATTTCCGATCCGGGGTTCCCGCGGTCCTCTTGATCGATGAGGTGGAAACGCTCTGGGCAGAAATTGCCGAGGCGGACGACTGGGCCCCATTCTACAGGCATATGGAGCGGATCGAGATGGCCCGGACAGCCCTCGCGATGGCGCCGGTTAAGCAGAGCTGACGGCCCTGTCAGTCTGATATCGCGCCGGAAATCGCCCAGCGCCCCTTGTCCTTCTATGGGTTTGTTAACCGTTGTGACGCGAGATGGTCCGCACACGATTTACAGGCCGCACGCGTAGATGACGTCAGCTCCCCTTCCAATGGGCTCGGCTTCACCACCCGAGGTGATCGAGCGCTGCTTTGTCAGCGCGACGGAGCATTTTCTCAACGCCGCCACCGAGTCGTTCGCGCTGATCGACCAGGACGGCCGCGTGATCCGCGCGAACATCGCCTATCGCCGCCTGACCGGCCCTGCTGGCGGCGCGCACGACGCCTCGATCCTTTCCTACATCGAAGCCGACCGGCGCGAGGCCATTCGCGAGACGCTGCGCAACCTCAACGACAAGACGCCAGCGCGGACGATGCAGATCCGGTTCTGCATCGGACACGAGACGCGGCTGATCGACGCCGACCTGACCTGGATCGATTCCTCCGGCTTCATATCGTTCGTCGGCCGCGACGTGACCAAGCAGAACCTGCTCGAGCGGGAGCGGCTCGAGACGGCGGCATCGCGCGATGCGGTAGAGCAGGTGGGCGATATCGGCCACTGGCGCGCCGGACGCGACCTGAAGCTGCACTGCACGTCAGGCGCCGCGCGCATTCTTGGTCTCGATCCGGCCGCGCCGCCGCTGGTGCTCTCCGATTTTGCCGACATGATCCTGCCGGAAGACAAGGCGGGCGCGGTCGCCGCTGCGCGCGAGGCGTTCGATAAGCGCCGCCCCATGAAGCACAAGTTCCGCGTTCGCCGCGCCGACGGCACGACGCGGATGATCCGCATCGCCGGAGCGCCGTCCATCGATGCGCGTGGGCAGGTTGAGTCCGTTCACGGCGTGATCGTCGACAAGACGGATGGTCATGCGGCGCTGCAGGCCGCGCTCAACGCCGATTCCACTGTGCGCCGTTTCGTACATGCCGCGCCGATGCCGATCTGCATGTGCGACAAGGAAATGCGCGTGATGATGGCCAGCGCGAGCTGGATCGCCGAGCAGAAGATGACCGAGGAAGAGGTTCTCGGACGCAATGTCTACGACATCCTGACCTGGCTTCCGGACAAGTGGCGGGCGATGCACCGGCAGGTGATGCGCGGCGATTCCATGAGCCACGATCGCGATCCCTATGTCGGAACCGATGGCCGCGACCGCTGGCTGAAATGGGCGTCGGCGCCATGGCATGACGGCGATGGCGAGATCGGCGGCATCATCTCCGTGCACGAGGACGTCACCAAGCTGGTGCGGGAGCAGCACGAAGTGGAGTCATCGAAGGAGCGACTCTCCTTCGGCATGTCGATCACGCAGATGATGATCTGGGAGCTCGATTTCGAGATGCGCGAGACGTATCTCGAAGGCGAGTGGAAACATTTCTTCCCGCAACGCCCGACATTCGACTCGCTGACCGGCGGCGACGCCTGCATCCATCCGGCTGACCGCGACCTGGTCAGCAACAGATGGCGTGCGCACCTGGCGGGCGGAGCGCCGTACACGGTCGAGTATCGTGTGGTGTTCGGCGAAGGCAAGGAGATGTGGCATGCGGCTTCGATCCGCATCCTGAAGACGGTCAAGGGATCGCCGGCCCGCGCGTTTGCGGTGATCCAGGACATCACCGCGCGCAAGCTTATCGAACTCAAGGCGATGGAGGCCGAGCAGCGTGCGCTGGTGGCCGCGGCCGCCAAGTCGGACTTCCTCTCCAACATGAGCCACGAGATCCGCACGCCGCTGAACGGCGTGCTGGCCGTCTCCGAAGTGCTGGCCCGCACGCCACTGGACGAGCGGCAGGGCGAAATGGTGCGCCTGATCTCGACGTCTGGCCGGACCCTGCTGCGGGTGATGGACGACCTGGTCGAATTCTCGCGGCTTGAGGGCGACGACATCCAGTTCGACATCCGGCCGTTTGAACTCGAAGAGACGCTGCGCAACACATGCGAGGCGGCGCGGACGCGGGCGGAAGCGAAGGGGCTGCGGTTCGACACCTTCGTGTCGGCGAATTGCGATGGCGTCTTCAGGGGCGATCCGGTGCGGATCGGGCAGGTGCTCGGCAACCTTCTCAACAACGCGGTGAAGTTCACCGAGCAGGGCCACATCAGCGTATCGGCGCATGTCGAGGAATCGCCCGATGGAAAGACGCAGCTGCGGCTTTCCGTGACCGACAGCGGCGTTGGCTTTGCGCCGGAAGTGGCGGAGCGGATTTTCGAGCGGTTTGAACAGGCGGATATTTCGACTTCACGGCGGTTCGGGGGCCTCGGTCTGGGCCTGTCGATCGTCAAGCGCCTGGTCGAGCTGATGAACGGCCAGGTGACCGCTCAATCGAAAGAGGGCGAAGGGTCGACGTTCGAGGTCGTGGCGCCCATTTCGCGCGATCGCATTGCGGCGCTGGGCGCGATCACCGCGGTTGCGGTCGAGGATTTCGACGCCGAGACCAATCTCGACAATCTCAAGCTGCTGGTCGCCGAAGACAATCCGATGAACCGCCGGGTGGTCGAGTTGCTGCTGGCGCAGAGCGGGCTGCAGATCACGTTTGCGGAGAACGGCAGGGAAGCTGTCGAGAAATTCTCCGCAGCCAGGTTCGACCTCGTGCTGATGGACCTGCAGATGCCGATCATGGGCGGCCTTGCGGCGATGCGCGCCATCCGGGCGTGGGAGAAAGCCCAGGGCCGGATACCGACGCCGATGCTCGCTGTTTCTGCGAACGCCACGGACGAGCACGTCATCGAGGCGAAGGAAGCGGGCGCTGACGATCACGTCGCCAAACCCATCGTGCGGGAAATCCTGTTCGAGGCCATCGCCCGCCATGCGCGTCCGTCACGCGTGCAGGACACGTCGGGAAAGCTGGATGACGACGACTTCGATCTCGACGCGTTCGACATCGCGGTGTGATGCGGGCTTAAGCGCGCGACCTCACAGGGCGCGCAGGCGCCCGGCGTTCCTCAGAACACTCACCCCGTGAACGTGCGCCGGAAGAATTCGCCGACTGTGCCGGGGGCGTAGACGCCGAACATGATGAGGCCGAGCGTGAGGACGTGGAGCGCGGTGATCAGGGCAGTGATCATCACGAAGCCGGGCTTGTAGGTCTTGTGGCGCAGCACATGCTGGGCAACGAGGCCGCCGATGATGCCGAAGGTGAGATCAGCAAGGTGGAGGCGGCGTTCAGGCGCGCGCCATTCGCGCTTTTCGGCGGCGCGCTTGTCGGCCTGGTAGAACATGAAGGTGGCGATGCCGCCGATGATGTAGAGGAGACCAACCCATTCGGGGATGTGGTCCAGCATGACGTTGTTGCCGAGGAGGACGATGATGGTCGCGGCGGCGGCGGTGCGCATGGAGATGCGGCGCATGCCGGGGCGGGGTTCGTGGCGGGGCTTTTTGGTGGGAGATCTTGCGGCCCGGGCATCGACTGCCGGAGGAGGTTGTGAAGTTTGCGTCGCGCCTGGCGGCGCGCGGCCAGCCGGGAGGCTGGCGGTCCCGGATTTGATGCGCACGTTGAGCGCGGCGGGGCGGCCGTTGGCGCCTTCGCCGATTTCGTAGGTGAGGGCGTCGCCGGGCCTGGGGCGTTCGGTGCTCCTGCCGATCGACTTCATGTGGACATAGAGCTTGCGCGACGCGCCGGGGCGGCGGATGAAGCCGAAGCCCCGCTGGTCGTGCCAGTCCTCGAGTATGCCGTTTTCGCGCGCCACCCGATCTGGGTATCAGGATTTGTTTGCGCGGTTCCTAACGAGATCATCGACGACGGCGGGATCAGCCAGAGTTGATGTGTCGCCGAGGTTGGAAAAATCGTTTTCGGCAATTTTTCTGAGGATGCGGCGCATGATTTTCCCCGATCGGGTTTTTGGCAGGCCCGGTGCAAATTGTATGACATCGGGCGAGGCGATGGGGCCGATTTCCTTGCGGACCCAGTTCACGAGTTCCTTCCTGAGGTCGTCGCTGGGAGACTCGCCCGCCATAAGCGAGACATAGGCGTAGATGCCCTGGCCCTTGATGGCGTGCGGGTAGCCGACCACGGCGGACTCAGCCACTTTCGGATGTGCAACGAGCGCGCTTTCGACTTCGGCAGTGCCGAGGCGGTGGCCCGAGACGTTGATGACATCGTCCACCCGGCCGGTGATCCAGTAATAGCCATCCGCATCGCGGCGGCAGCCGTCGCCGGTGAAATACTTGCCGGGGTAGGTCTTGAAATACGTGTCGACGAAGCGCGCGTGGTCTCCGTAGACGGTGCGCATCTGGCCGGGCCATGAATCGAGAATGCAGAGATTGCCGGAGGTCGCGCCTTCGAGGACCTCGCCCTTGTCGTCCACGAGTTGCGGGCGGATCGAGAAGAAGGGCTTTGCGGCGGAGCCAGGCTTCAGGGCGTGGGCGCCGGGGAGCGGGCTCATCAGCGTGGCGCCGGTTTCGGTCTGCCACCAGGTATCGACGATGGGGCAGCGCTGTTCGCCGACGATGCGATAGTACCACTCCCACGCTTCGGGGTTGATGGGTTCGCCGACGGAGCCCATCAGGCGGAGCGATTTGCGGGATGAGCTGGTGACGAAATCATCGCCGGCGCCCATGAGGGCGCGCAGGGCGGTGGGGGCGGTGTAGAAGATGCTGACCTTGTGCTTGTCGATCGTCTTCCAGAAGCGCGAGGCGTCAGGCCAGGTGGGGATGCCCTCGAACATCACGCTGGTCGCAGCATTTGAGAGAGGCCCGTACACGACATAGGAATGGCCGGTGACCCAGCCGACATCGGCGGTGCACCAGAAGACGTCGCCGGGCTTGTAGTCGAAGACGATCTCGTGGGTCATCGAGGCCCAGACGAGATAGCCGCCCGTGGTGTGGAGGACGCCCTTGGGCTTTCCGGTTGAGCCGGAGGTGTAGAGGATGAAGAGCGGGTCTTCAGCGCTCATCTCCTCGGGCTCGCAATCGTCAGTCTCGTTCTTCGCGAGGACGGAATAGTAGTGGTCCCTGCCGTGCAGCAGCTTGATGTCGCCGCCCGTGCGCTTCACGACGATGACGGACTTGACCGTCGATTGCGCCCCCAGCTTGTCCAGTGCTTCATCCACATTGGCCTTCAGCGGGATCGGCTTGCCGCCGCGCAAGCCTTCGTCGGCGGTGACGATGCAGGTAGAGGTGCAATCCTCGATCCGGCCAGCGAGGGCTTCGGGAGAGAACCCGCCAAACACGACGGAGTGGATCGCCCCGATGCGGGCGCAGGCGAGCATGGCGTAGGCTGCCTCGGGGATCATCGGCATGTAGATGGTGACGCGGTCGCCCTTCCTGACGCCCTGTGTCTTCAGCACGTTGGCGAAGCGGCAGACCTCGGAGTAGAGCTCGGCGTAGGAGATGTGCCGCGAGACGGACGGATCGTCGCCCTCGAAGATGAAAGCGGTGACGTCGGCCTTGTGCGGCAGATGGCGGTCGATGCAGTTGACCGAAACGTTGAGCGTGCCGTCCTCGAACCATTTCACATGAAGGTCGCCGGGGTTGTTGGTCTTCGAGATGTCCCAGTTGACGTTCTTCACCCTGGTGTAGGGTCGCATCCAACGCAGGCGCTTGCCGTGTTCGCGCCAGAAGGCTTCGGGGTCAGCGATGGAGGCGGCGTACATTGACGCGTATTTTTCAGCATTGACGTGCGCCTTGGCCGCGAAGTCTGGCGGAACCGGATAGACGGCGGATTCGGACATCAGGCTGCTCCCGTGCGGGCGTTTTGTGCGCTCAGCCGGACTAGATCGCGCATTTCGCGGCGGGGGTGAAGGCGCAAGATCGCGAGGACGCAGAATTTGCCACGTTTGACGGGCGGCTGGGGGATAGTGTCAGATTGCAGGGTGAAGGCGCTGATGCCGGACGCAGGATGACAATATGACCGCAGCCGCCGCCCGCAGGGCATCGCCCAAGGCCCAACATTTCGACGTGCTGATCGTCGGGGCCGGCATATCGGGCGTGGGGGCCGCCTATCACCTGAAGACGCAAAAGCCGGGCACGACGTTTGTCGCGCTGGAGACGCAGGAGACGTTCGGGGGAACGTGGATCACGCACAAATATCCGGGCATCCGGTCGGACAGCGACCTGCACACGTTCGGCTATCGCTTCAAGCCGTGGGTGGGTCCGCCGATCGCCTCGGCGGAGGCGATCCTGAAATACATGGGCGAGGTGATCACCGAGAACGATCTCGGCAGACATATCCGCTATGGCCACACGATCAGGCGCGCGTCGTGGTCGGGCAAGACGAACATCTGGACGCTGGAGGTGGAGCGCAAGTCGGATGGCGCGATGCTGACAATGACGTGCGGGTTCCTGTGGATGTGCCAGGGCTATTACCGGCACGGGAAGGGCTACACGCCGGAATGGCCGGGGATGGAGTCGTTCAAGGGCAGGATCGTGCATCCGCAGACCTGGCCGACCGATCTCGACTACAAGGGCAAACGGATGATCGTCATCGGCTCGGGCGCGACGGCGGCGACGCTGCTGCCGGCGGTGGCGAACGACACGGCGCATGTGACGATGCTGCAGCGGTCGCCGACCTATTTCATCCCGGGGAGAAATGCGATCGAGATTGCGGAACAGCTGCGGGCGCTGGATGTGCCGGAGGCGTGGGTCCACGAGATCACGCGACGCCAGATCCTGAAGACGCAGGACGATTTCACCAAGCGTGCGCGCGAAGAGCCGGAGGCGGTGAAGGCCGAGCTGCTGGGGGCGGTGAAGCTGTTCCTGGGCGAGGACTATGACATCGCCACGCACTTCACGCCGAGCTATCGGCCGTGGCGGCAGCGCATCGCGTTCATACCAGATGGCGACCTGTTCCAGGGCATTGCATCGGGCAAGGCCTCGGTGGTGACGGACGAGATCGAGCGGTTCACCGAGAAAGGGCTGCTGCTGAAGTCGGGCAGGGAGCTGGAGGCGGACATCATCGTGACAGCGACGGGGTTCGACCTGCTGCCGCTGGGCGACATCGATTTCGAGATCGACGGCAAGCCGCTGGCGTTCGGCGACACGGTTACCTATCGCGGCATGATGTTCACCGGCGTGCCCAACATGGCGTGGGTGTTTGGCTATTTCCGCGCGAGCTGGACGCTGCGCGTGGACATCATGGCGGATTTCATCTGCCGGCTGCTGACGCACATGAAGGAGAAGGGGGCGTCGCGTGTCGAAGTGGCGATCCCGGACAAGCTGAAAGAGATGAAGCTGTCGACTTGGATCGATCCGGAGGATTTCAATCCGGGCTACATCATGCGCGGCATGCACCTGCTGCCCAAGCGCGGCGACACCCGCGACTGGAGCCACACGCAGGACTACTGGGGCGAGAAGGACGAACTGCCGAAGATCGATCTGGAGGGGGAGGAGTTTGTCTATGGCGGGGTGAAGGTGGAGGCTTGAGGGAAGGTTGTCACTGGCAGCCTGGACGTTGAGAGGCCCCCCTCACCCTACCCTCTCCCCACGAGGGGGAGAGGGGTTAGCACCAGCACTGCTGGCGTTCGTTGCCACGTTCCAGGTGGTTGAGTGGAGAGCCCCTCTCCCCCATGTGGGGAGAGGGTAGGGTGAGGGGGGCGGTTCAGGTGGCGGGGCGCCAGCGGGATTTCACGAAAGCGAATGCGCGCGCCAGACGGTTGCGGCGTAAGATGACGCCTGCGGAGAAGCGTCTGTGGGCGATGCTGCAAAAGGTTGAGGGGCGGCACTTTCGCAAGCAGGCGGCGGTCGGGCCTTACGTGTTCGATTTTGTGGAGATGAGCTCGCGGCTGATCATCGAAGTGGATGGGGGGATTCATGAGATGGCGGCTGTAAGAGTTCGCGATGAAGCGAAGGAAGCTTGGACCGGAGGGCAGGGCTTTCGCGTGTTGCGGATTCCGAACGCTTATGTGTTTGGGACGGGAGAGCCGGCGATGCAGATGGTGATGCAGGCGTTGCGGGAGTCCGGGACGTAACGCTCGCGGCTCGCTCGTGGAGAGGCCCCCCTCACCCTACCCTCTCCCCACAAGGGGGAGAGGGGGCTCTGAATCAACGCTGGGGTTCTATCCCACAAACGCCTTCTCGATCACGAACTCCGCGGGATGCGCGTTGGAGCCTTCCTTGAAGCCGGCGTTTTCGGTGAGGGCCTTGATGTCGTTGATCATGTCCATCGAGCCGCAGACCATGACGCGATCGACGGCGGGGTCGAGCGGGGGGACGCCCAGGTCTGAATATAGCTGGCCGTCTTCCATGCAGGTCGTGATGCGCTTCTGGTTGGGCCAGGGTTCGCGTGTGACGGTGGTGTAGTGGACGAGGCGGTGGGCGTGTTCGCCGACCAGCGGATCGTCGGGGAGGGCGGCGATCAGCTCCTGTCCGTATTTCAGTTCGCCGACTTCGCGGCAGGTGTGGGTGAGGATCACCTGTTCGAAACGGTCATACGTATCGGGGTCGCGGATGATCGAGGCGAAGGGCGCGATGCCGGTGCCGGTGGAGAAGAGGTAGAGGCGCTTGCCCGGCGTGAGGGCGTCGTGGACGAGGGTGCCCGTGGACTTGCGGCCAAGCAGCACGGTGTCGCCCGGCTGGATCGACTGCAGCTTCGAGGTGAGGGGGCCGTCGGGAACCTTGATCGAGAAAAATTCGAGCTCCTCGTCCCAGCTCGGGCTGGCGATCGAGTAGGCGCGCAAGAGCGGCTTTCCGTTCGCGCCTTCGAGGCCGATCATCACGAACTCGCCAGAGCGGAAGCGGAACGCGCCCGGACGGGAGATCCGGAAGGCGAACATGCGGTCGGTGTAGTGCTTCACCGACAGGACGGTTTCGTCGGTCGGCGCGTTCGGGGACCGGGTAGGCTTTTCGGCGGCTTGCGTCATGGCGTGCTTGGGGGCGTCCTCGGAGGGTCCTCGCGGGTCCCGTCCGGACCCTGGCGCGCTCATGCTGCGCACGGGGTGGACCTAGGGGGTCAGGGCGCCGAATGCAACTAATGCCAATGTTTAGCAGGCAAAAGCCGAGCAAACTGCGTGACGGGAAACCGCCGCCATAATCTCGCCCGCCACGGCTTTTTGATACCGTGGCGGGCGCAACGCCCATAGTATAACGGCTGGCGAGCAGAGCGCCCCTCTGGAGGTTGAACAGGACATTGCCCCGGCTTCTCACCATCCTGCTTGGCGCGATCGTGCTGATCGCGGCCGTGGTCGGCATCCGTTCGCTGATGTCGGGCGAGGATTCCATCACGCGCGTGCAGGCGAGCACCATCCCGACTCTGGACAAGGCGCTGCCGGGAACAGCTGAGGGCCATGGCGGAACAGTAGTGTTCATCCGCTCAAGGGCCTCGCAGCGGACGCTCTATCTTTCGCTCGGCGGGCGCAGCGAGGCGGAGATCGCCCCGGTGTCGTTCGGCGCGGCAGGCAAGGTGGCGGCCCTGCCCGTGGCAGAGGGCGCGATCGTGGAGGCCGGCGATCTTCTCTGCGGTCTCGAGGGCGATGGCTCCAATGCGCGGGTGCGCCAGGCGGAAGCGGTGGTTGCAAGGACGCGCGAGCAGCACAGTAGCGATCAGAAGCGGCTGGCTGACGGCTGGGTCTCGCCGGCGCGGGTCAGGGCGTCGCGCGCGGCGCTGGACGAGGCGACGGCGGCGCTGGATGTGGCGCGTAGTGCAGCCTCGGAGCGTCGGGCTGTGGCGCCTTTCCGCGGCGTGTTCGAGAAGCGCAATGTGGCGCCTGGGCAGTTCGTGGCGCTGGGCGCGCCGTGCGGTACGGTGGTGCGGCTCGATCCGATCACTTTCGTCGCGGGTGCTTCGGAAAAGCAGGCGCTGAAGATCAGGACGGGCGCGCCGGTGCGGGTGAAGCTGCCTGACGGCAAGGAAGTTCCAGCCCAGGTCGAGAAGCTGGCGAGCGTCGCCGATCCGCGCACGCGGAATTTCGAGGTGAAGGTGACGACGGCGAATGCGGATAACGCGATCCCGGTGGGCCGCACCGCAGAGATCAAGATCAATATCGGTCTCGGCAAGGCGCACAAGATCAGCCAGTCGTTGCTGAAGACCGACAGCCAGGGCCGCATCGGCGTTTTCTATCTCGATGTCGGCGGCGTCGTCGGCTTTGCGCCGGCCGACATCGTCGATGAGAGCCGGGATGGCGTGTGGGTCACGGGGCTGCCCGACGAGGCGCAGCTCGTCGCCGAGGGGCAGGACCATGTCGCCGCCGGCATGCGCGTGACGCCCGTCGTGCGCGAGACTGGAGCGGGCGGGGGGTGAGGTTTGGGGGGCGGACAGTTAGCATCCTCTCATCGTACACGACTGTCGCGAAGGCTCACCCCTCGCCCCCTTGTGGGGAGAGGGTAGGGTGAGGGGGGCGGTTCCGCGGTCGTGCTGGTGAGGAGTGGCCAGGGTCTTGAAACGCTGAGAGGCCCCCCACCTCCTACCTCCTCCCCACAAGGGGGAGGAGAGTGCGTGTGGCGGCGTCTCACTCAACCCAGACGTCCGTTGATGAGCGCGACGCAGAAGGCCTACTCTTCCTGCTTGCCTACAACGCTTGCTTCAAACTCCGCCGTGCGCGGGGCCTGGCTGTAACCTGAGGCGAGGTAGAGCTTGAAGCGCCGGTCGCGCCTCGGCGTCAGGGGTATGTCGAGATAGCCGAGTTCGCGGATGGAGACGAAATCGGCGCGGATGATGGGACGGAGTGTCGGGCTCTGGCTGGCGATCAGGACCGCGATGTCCTCGCCGGGGCGGATCATGCCTTCTTCCTCGGCGTGGCTGCGGGGCGTCGGTCCGCGCTGCCAGACGCGCACGGCCGGCATGTCGAGATCGCGGCCGTAGTAGTCGAGGCCATGCCAGAGTTCGCGGTCGTCGAGCATGATGGTGCTGGCGTTGTTGGCCCGCGCTGCGGCAAGGAGTTCCGTCGTGGTCTGCCGCCAACCGCGCACGCCCTTCATGCCGGCGGAGGCGCCGGTGGCGTCAGCGATGTCGGACGAGACCCAGGTCAGCGTGAACAGAAGGCCGATGATGGCGTTGATCACGAGGCCGGTCTTCAGGATCGGGCTTGCCTTGATGCGGCTGGTGGGGCGGCCGAAGACGCGGTCGATCCAGGCGCCGAGGAGAACGCAGGCGGCGGGATAGGCGCAGGCGGCCCAGTTGGCGTGGGCGCGCGACATGATCTCCTGCGCCATGATCACGAGGAGGGGGGGCACGATGAAGCAGGCCAGCCAGAATTCGCGCGTGGTTGTCCATGTGTCCTTGCGGCCGGCGATGAATGCAAAGCCGGCGAGGAGGAGCAGCAGCGTGACCGGACCGAAGACAGCGGCCTGGTCAGACAGGTAGCTGAAGATGCGTGAAAGATCGAAGCCCGCCTCGCCGAGATTGGCGTTGTCGGCGGTGTGGCTGACGGTCGCGAAGTCGTTGGCGACGTTCCAGGCGAGGTTGGGGCCAAGCACGACCAGCGATGCGATCAAAACGGTGGCGCCGGGCAGGGAGAGCATCGCCTTGCGCATGTCGCGGTCGATCAACATGGCGAGCACAGCGCCGCCATAGAGATAGAGCGCGGCATATTTGGCGAGCATGGCGAGGCCGATGCAGGCGCCAGCGAGGATGGCGTTGCCGAAAGTCGGCACATCGCGGAAGCGCCAGAGGAAATACAGCGCCGCCGAGACTGTCGGCAGCAGCACCGCGTCGGTCGACATGATGGCGGAGGACAGCCAGATGCCGGGCATCAGGAGATAGATTGCGGCGGACCACGCGCCGATGCGCGCATCGAAGGCGCGCTTGCCCAGCAGGAAAAGAAAGAAGGCGGCGGCGCCATGAAGGATGGGCGCGAACAACCGGATCGCCCATTCGCCATCACCGAAGATGGCTGTGGAGGTAGCGATGACCCAGGCGATCAGCGGCGGCTTGGAGTAGTAGCCAAAGTCCAGCTTTTCGGACCAGCGCCAGTACTGCGCCTCGTCCGGCCCGATTTCCGGCGGCGCGACGATCACCACGACGATGCGCAGCGCGACAACGAGCGCGATGAGGAGCGCTGCGCAAGCCGGCGGATTGCGTCGCCAGAGGGTGGTCATGAAGATCATGCAGGAGCCGATTCGGACGTCTGAAGGCAAGCGCGCCAAGCCCTTCTAGCCTATCGCAAATAGAATGGGCCACCCCGAAGGGCGGCCCATTGAAGTCCGCAGGCGCTTGTCCGGCTGGAGCCGGAGTTCACAGCTATCCTAGAACTTGGTCCCCAGGGTCAACAGAACCGTGCGCGGAGCGGCGATGCCGAAGGTGCGCGGCGCGCCGGCGCGGCTATTGGTGATCCCAGCCGCCGGGTTCACATCGGCGATGGCCAGCGCGTTGGTGCCCGACGAGATGTTGATGCCGTACACTTCGTTCGTGACGTTCGTCAGGTTGAGCTGGAGGTAGAGTTCCTCAAGCGGCACGAAGCTGGTGAGGTCGAAGCGGGCGTCGACATCCACCGTCGTGTAGGACGGCAGGAACTCGTCGTTGACATCGGTTGTGAACCGCTCGTCGACATACTTGGCCTGCACGCCGACCGTGATGATCTCATCGACGGCCCAGTCAGCCCGCGCCGTGTACATCATTTCCGGCGTCTCGACGACTCGCTTGTCCCGGGTCGGCAGGATGAGCGCATAGCGCGTGCCGGCGGTGGAGCATCCGTTCGTAAACGGAGCTACGGTTTGGCAGGTGAACGACCCGATGATCTGGTCTTCCTGCAGGCGAGCGTCCGTGTAGGTCGCCGAACCGTACAGCGAGAACGTGTCCGTGACCTCCCACCCTAGCGAACCTTCGAATCCCGTCGTCTCGACCTCGCCGACATTGCGGTCGATCGTGGTGTTGAACGTCGGAGATGTGGGGTCGTTGTCGAGGCTCGACACAACACGGTTGCTGTACTGGTTCAGGTACCACGCTGCCGAGGCGACGATGTTGTCGGTCGTCAGGCGGTAGCCGATTTCGTAGTTCTTGCTCAATTCAGGCTCGACGTCGTTGAAGCCAATTGGCTGCACAGTTGTCGCAGTCGGCGAACGGAACCCCGAATACAGGTTGTCGGTCCGGGGAACGGCGATCTGCTCGGAGTAGCTTCCATACACCTTGCTGTCGCCGAAGGTATAACCGACCGACACGTTCGGCAGGACCTTCTCGTAGGTGAACTCCATCGCATAGGGCTGCACGTATTGAGTGGCGTCGCCCGCAAACTGCACGTTGCCGTTGGCCAAGGTGGTGGTGACAGGCTGGGTCGTGCAGAACGCGTTCGTGGTGCCGTTCGGCGTGTAGCAGTACTGGTTGAGTTCGCGCTTGAACTGCGGCGCGCGCGCTCCGATCGCCACGGACAGCGCGTCGTCGAAGAAGTAGCCGAAGTAATCGATCGAGATCTGGTTCAGGATGGCCAGCGAGAAGCGGTCGCGCGAGCGGTAGAAGGAGTTGTCGAGGCCGGTCACGCGCAGGGAATCGTCACCCCAGGTCTCCTTGCCGCCGAAGACTTCGGCGGGCACCGAGTCGGCGCCAAGGTCGATCGCCTCGCCAGTCTGGCGGTGACGGCCATAGTCGTTGGTGTAGGACAGGCGAATCTGGTTGCTGTCGTCGACTTTCCAGATCAGCGAGGCCAGCACGCCGTACCGGCGCGTGTTGGTGTTCGATGGGGTGTAAATCGCAGCGGTATCGCAGCTGTCGCCATCGCCGTTGAGATCGACGCCGCCGTTGAGATTGGTGCCGGCGAGGCAGGCTGCGGCGTTATTGGTGTTGGTCTGATCGAGGCGGTTGTCGCGCTCCGAAATCGTCGTGTAGCCGCCGCCATTCGCCATCACGTACTGGAACGAAGGATCGACCGTCAGGATGAGGTTGTCCGTGAGGTTAAAGGCCGAGTTGATACGGATGTTGCCCGTGTCCGACGGGTTGATGCGGATTCCGGAGAAGTTGGTGCAGCTACCGGTGCCCGTGGTGCCGTTAGCGCGGACAAACGCGGAGCCCGTATTCTCGTTCTGAACCGAGCCGTTCACGCCCAGCGGCGGGGCGCACGACCGGTCATTCTCGGGGAACGGACCGCCGGCATTGAGCAGGGCAAGCGTGGCGAAGTTGTTGTAGAACGCGTTGCGGTTGCGGTTGTAGTTGGCCGCGATCGAGATGAAGTCCCGGCCGCCGAGCGGCTGGTAGATCTTGGCGTTGTACTGCTGCTTTTGCAGCGAGCCTGGACCCTTGAATTTCTCGTACTCGGTGCCGGAGGCCGCGACATAGGCCTTGGTGCCCCACGGGCCGATCTCACCGGTATCGAGGCGGGCGAACACGCGACCGTACTCGAACTCGCCGACCGAGCCGACGACCTGGCCCCCGAATTCATCATCCGGGATAGCTGAGACATAGTTGATGATGCCGCCGATCGCCGCTGCGGTCGGGCTGTCCACGTCGGTCGAACCCTGGTTGACCGAAGCGCTTTCGATCAGTTCGGGATCGAGCTGCTGGTTGGTGAAGGTGGCGTAGTTTCCGGTGTCGTTCAGCGGCACGCCGTCGAAAGCGAGACCGACGCGGTTGCCGTCGAAGCCGCGGAGACGAATGTTGCCGCCCGAGTTGCCGTAGGGGTCGGAGTTGGTGAAGTTGATGCCGGGCACGATGTTCAGCGATTGCAGAACTGTCTGGCCCGGGTTCTGTCGTGCAATGAATTTCTCGTCGATGGTCGATCGGGTCTTGTCGACTTCCTGCGCTACCGCGGCGCCGGCCGCCTGCGGGCCGAAGCTGCCGGTGATCACGATCGTGTCGCTGTCGTCCCGGTCCTCGGCCGCGCGCGTTCCGGTTGACTGGGCCATCGCCCCGCCGCTGATGAATGCGTTTCCAATGAGCGCCGTCGTCGCTAGAAAGGCGAACTTCCTCGTGAACATTTTTGCTGACCCCTCGATCAATCCAGCTGAATTACCGGCGCTTAAACGCCCCGTGCGGTATACAATTCGATATTGCACACATTACCGCCGCCTCTTAAGGCGCGAACTCGAAGGTTTGGTGACAGCTGCACGGTTCGACAGAATGTGTATCGCCAAAGACACGCTCTTGCCCTCAAACTGAACAAGTCGTCGCAGGCCTGCCGCAAGCTGACGCAGCGGAGGTGCGACAGGAGGGCCTGTGAGCAAACTGTGGGAAGATTTGTCCTGGCCGCTTCAGGGCTTTGGCCAGCGGCCTTGTTCGTCGGCGGCGAGGTGATAGAGCGCGTTTCGCGCCAGCGTCTGGAAACGCCATGACCGACTTCATCCTTCACCCTCCTGCCGAATGGTCGCCGCACAGCGCGATCTGGACCGCGTGGCCGGCGGATGAGGAACTGTGGCTCGACGATCTTGGCCCGGCGCAGGCGGAGGTCGCGGCGATGGTGCGGGCGCTGGCGGCGCCGGGACCGGACGGACGCCCGGGCGACAAGGTACGGGTGCTGGTCAACGGACCGACGGCGATGCTGTCGGCGGAGAAGGCCATTGGCGAGATCGCCGAGCTGGTCGATGCGCAGTATGGCGACATCTGGCTGCGCGACACCGGGCCGGTGTTCTACTCGGCGGAGCGCTGCGCGCTGTTCACCTTCAACGGCTGGGGCGGCAAGTACGTGCTCGACCATGACGACACGGTCGGCGCGTTCGTCGCCATCGAGGCGGGCGCCGATGCGACGCGCTGGCATCGCGTGCTGGAGGGCGGGGCGGTGGATTGGGATGGCGAAGGGACGATCCTCACCACCAAGGAATGCCTGCTGAACCCGAACCGCAATCCGCTGATGACGGCGGATGACGTGCGTGGCCTGCTAGGCGATGCGCTGGGCGCGCGCGCGGTTATCTGGATCGCGCGCGGGCTGCTGAACGACCACACGGATGGGCCTGTCGACAATATCGCGCGCTTCGTGGCGCCGGGCGTCGTGGTGTGCCAGGCGCCGGCGGATGCGGATGACCCGCATGCAGAGCGGCTGGAAGAGATCGCGGCGTTCCTGAAGTTGCAGCGCGATGCGCGCGGGCGGATGCTGCAGGTCGTGCGCATTCCCTCGCCGGGTCGTGTCGCGGACGAGGACGGCGATGTGGCTCCGGCGAGCCACATGAACTTCATCATCGGCAATGCGACGGTGGTGGTGCCGACTTACGGAACAAGCACGGCGCAGGCGGCGGTCGATGCACTGAAGCCGCTGTTTCCGGGGCGCAATGTCGTCGGCCTGCCGTCGAACCATATCCTGTCGGGCGGCGGCTCGTTCCACTGCATCACGCAGCAACAGCCGGCCTAGGAGGCGATCATGGCGCGCAAGATCACCCTCGCGGTCCTGCAGTCGGCGCTGAGCGACGACGCGGACACGAACATCCGGCGCGTGAGCGAGCTGGTGCGGGAAGCTGCGGCCAAGGGCGCGAACGTTATCCTGCCGTCCGAGCTGTTCGAGGGACATTACTTCTGCACCACGCAGGAGGAGTCGAATTTTGCGCGCGCGCATGCCTGGCGCGACAGCCCGGCCGTCAAGGCGATGGCGAAGTTGGCGGGCGAGCTTGGCGTTGTGATCCCCGTCTCGATCTTCGAGAAGGCGGGGCCGGCCTATTTCAACTCGGTCGTGATGGCGGATGCGGATGGATCGCTGCTCGGCGTCTATCGCAAGTCGCACATTCCGGACGGGCCGGGCTATCAGGAGAAATACTATTTCCGGCCGGGGGACACGGGCTTCCGCGTGTGGGACACGCGGCACGGCAAGATCGGCGTCGGCATATGCTGGGACCAGTGGTTTCCGGAGGCGGCGCGGGCGATGGCGTTGATGGGCGCGGACGTGCTGCTGTATCCGACGGCGATCGGGACCGAACCGCATGATGCGAGCCTCGACACCGCCGTGCGCTGGCGCCGAGCGATGCTGGGCCATGCGGTGTCGAACGTAACGCCGGTGGCGGCGGCCAACCGCGTGGGCGACGAGAACGGGCAGGTGTTCTACGGCACCAGCTTCATCTCCGACCATACGGGCGAGATCCTGGCGGACTTCGACCGCAAGCAAGAGGGCGTGGTGCTGGCCACCATCGACATGGACGAGGTGGATCGCGCCCGTGCGGCGTGGGGCTTCTTCCGCGACCGGCGGACCGACCTCTATGGCTCGCTGACAGGCCCGTTGTCGGATAGCGGCTGAGGCGACATGACCCGTGCACTGGTGTTCGATTCCGGCGTGGGCGGGCTCACCATCGCTGATGAGCTGCGGAAGGCGGCGCCGGAGTGGGTGGTGGACTACGCCGCCGACAGCGGGTTCTTTCCCTATGGCGTGAAGACGGACGAGGAGCTGCGCGAGCGGCTTCCGCGGCTGTGCGCCACGCTGGTTGCGCATGCGAGGCCGGACGTGCTGGTGATCGCTTGCAACACCGCCTCGACGTTGTCGCTGGGCGACATCAGGGACCGGGTGAACGTTCCGGTTGTGGGGACCGTTCCGGCGATCAAGCCGGCGGCGGAGCAGACAAGAACAGGCGTGATCGGAATTCTTGCGACGCCGGGCACGGTCAGGCGCGCCTATCTGGACGATCTTGAACGGCAGTTCGCGGCAGGGCGCATCGTGATCCGGCGCGGGTCGGCGGGGCTGGTGGACATTGCCGAGCGCGCCGTGCGGGGGCAGGCGATCGACCATGAGCAGGTCGCCTATGCGGTGAAGCCGATGTTCGATCCGCCGGATGGGCCACGCATCGATATCGTCGTGCTGGCGTGCACGCACTTCCCGCTGATCCGCGATGCGATTGCGGCGGCATGCCCGCCCGGCGTCCGGCTGATCGACACCAGCGAGGCGGTGGCGCGGCAGGCTATGCGGGTGGCGCCGCAGACCCCTCGCTCGACGGGGGAGGCGATCGCCTATGTGACGGGCGGGGCGGCGAACAGGGCCGCGATGGCGCCTGCGTTCGCGCGGTTTGGTTACGAGGTCATCGAGGTCGTTGACGTCTAGGGCTCGCGGCAAAAATTTCTCAGTCCCTTTGCGGCTTCCCCCTCTGGCGCTTCGCGCCACCTCCCCCGCGCTTCGCGCAGGGAAGGACGGTTTCCGCTGGCATCCGTCCTTCCCCGCTTGCGGGGAAGGTGGCCCGAAGGGTCGGATGTGGGACGCGCCGAGGGGATTTTCTCGGTACCCCACCGCGCGGTTACAGAAAATCGATCTCGCGGGGATCGCCGCCTTCCCAGGCGCGCTGGATTTCGGCTGCGAGAAAGAGCCCGCCGAGCGCGAGAACGGAGAGGCCGTCGTGCTGGGCGCGTTCGCGCGCCATGGTGGCGGCGCTTGTGGTGTCCGGCGCCACGGTGACGTCCTTTGCATGCTGGCGAAAGACCGGCTCGAATAGCGCGCTGTCCGCGCCGGACTTGAAGGCGCGCGTCAGGATGAAATGGTCGAAGCGGCTGGCGACGATTTCGGAAATGGCGGCGACTTCCTTTGACGATGAGACGCCGAAGACGATCAGGGTTCGCTCGCGCGGCGAGAAGTCCAGGAAGGTGCGTGTGACGGCGTCGAGCGCGCGGGGTGTGTGGCCGACATCGATCCAGAGATCGGGCGCGGTGGAGACTTTTTCAAGCCGTCCAGGCCAGCGCGTGCGGCCGAGGGCGGCGAGCATGGCGAAATGGCGCTCGGCATTCTCCTCCGGCTTGAGGCCAAGCCAGACCTCGGCGGCGCGCAATGCTGTGATCGCGTTATCAACCTGGTGCGCGCCGGCGAGCTTGAGGCGCACCGACTGATCCGCTTCCGGAGCAACCGCTGCGAAGCCATAGTTGAAGCGTGCGCCCTTGTGGGTGTTGGCGACGCCGGTGACACGCCGGCTGGCGAGGGCGGGCAGGGTCGCCTTGCCGGAGAGGCCTGCATAGGCGGCGATGCGATGGGCAAGCGCTTCCGAGATGGAGGGCGACAGCACGACACAGCCGCCGGGGGCGAGGGCGTCGACCTTGTCGTAGGCGATGAGTTCTTCCGTGGCGCCGAGAAGTTCGGCGTGCTCCAGTTCGATAGAAGTGAGCACCGAGACGCTGGCGCGCACGGTGCGGACAGGATCGTAGCGGCCGCCGATGCCGGCTTCCCAGACGATGGCGTCGGGCTTGAGTTCCTGGAACCAGAGTATCGCGAGAAGGAACAGGAATTCAAACGCGCCGATGCGGTCGCCCTCTGGCAGCGACGCGTTGAAAGCGAGCACGGTTTCGGCGAGACGGTCGAAGTCTTCCTGCGGGATCGGCGTATCGCCCAGCGTGAATCGTTCGCGGACATCGAACAGGTGAGGCGAGGTGAAGCAGCCGACCCTGAGGCCTGCGGCTTCGATGGCGGACGTCATGAAGCGCGCGGTGGAGCCCTTGCCGTTCGTTCCGGTGACCGCGATCGAACGGCGGGCGAGGCCGGCGCGGTCGATCCGGTGCATCTGGAAGAATCGCTCGATGCGGTGAAGCCCTATGCCGTCGCCGAATTTCGGTAGGCCAAACATCAGCTGCCCAGGCACGCGTTCAACATGGAAACCCAGATAGCACGGATTAGGTCGCCCCGGCCGGCAAGTTCGAGGGTGCGCAGGCCGGGATTGCCGTTCACCTCGATGACCACAGGATCGGAGAAATCGCGGGCGGTGGAAAGGTCAAACATGTCCACGGCGCCGATACGCAGGCCAAGCGCCTCGACGGCGGTCACCGCGAGGCGGGCAAGGGCAGGTGGCGGCTGGTCGCTGACCTGCTCGATGGCGCCGGCGGCGCTGAGATTGCGGCGGCCGGGCAGGATGAGGCGGTCGCCGGCGGGCAGGATTTCGGTTGGGTTCCGTGCGGCGAGAACGGACAGCGGGAGGGCGGAGACGCCTTCGCGTGAGATCGTGTCGTTGAGGGCGGCCAGCAGTTCGACGAGCGAGGAGCGGCCATCGCCGATAAGAGATGGGCTCGCCTTGGTGGAATGGAAGATGGCGCGGCCGTCCTGGACGAAGATGCGGTGCTCGTCGCCGGCGAGGACGGGCTCGATGAGGAAGGATTCAAATTCGAGCGCGAGGCGGCTCACATAGTCGTCAAGGGCGGCGGGGCTGGCGATGATTTCGGCAAAGGTTCCGCGCGATCCGTGGTTGGGCTTGGCGAAGACGGGATAACCTATGTTAGCGGCGAAGCGATGCGCGTCGGCTAATTCGTGGCCGGGGGAGCGGAGAGTCACGCGGCGCGTATGTGCAAAAAACAGGTCGCCCGGGATGACGGGCACGCCAGCTGCAGCGATCACTGCTTTTGTGTGCTGCTTGTCGCGCGAGATGGTGTAGGCGGTCGCACTGTTCAGCGGGTAGGCGCAGACACTGCCTCCGCCGCCGAGCACGAATCTCTCCCCGCGCGAAATACGGAAGAGATAGCCCTCGCCGCGGTCGAGATCCTCGAAGCGGGCGCCGATCGCCTCTGCGGCGTCGCGTGCATAGCGGGTGGAATCCGGGATCGGCATGAACCGGGATTTAGCAGGGTCGTCGCGCTGGCGATACGGTCAGTCAGGGCGCGGCGGTTGGCCACAATCGCGGGCACGGGACGGCCCGCTTACGTATCGCGCCTCGCGCGTAAAGGAGTTCCATGAGCTGCGGTAAATCCCACCTTGTCCCGCTTCCGCCGGTCGGCGACGGGTCATCGACATCGCGGCTGGCCGACGAGTTGGCGCTGGCGATTCACCTTGGCCGCATGGCGCCGGGACTGCCGTTGCGCGAAGTCGAGATCGCCGAAGCGAACAATGTGAGCCGCACCATCGTGCGCGCGGCCCTGCAGCGGCTGGAGGCGCAGGGGCTGGCGGAGATCACGCTCAACAAGGGCGCGCGGGTGCGCGAGCCGGATGCGGTGGCGGCCGAGGACATGATCGAGCTGCATGTGCAGCTGGCGGCGCTGGCGGCGCGCAATGCGGCGCGGCGGGCGAGCGCCGAACAGGTCGAGATGATCGCGAAGTTCGCCGGGCTGATGGAGCATCTCGCTGAGGATGACGGGGCGGCGGACGCGTTTCATCTCCTGCGCATCGGCTTTGCGCGGGCGCTGTTCGAGGCGGCGGGTCCGGTGCTGGCGGAGCGGCTGCGCACGGCGGCGCCGGCGACGCCCTATCATGCCCGGGCGATGGAAGACTTGCGCACGCGTGAGGGTCAGGCGGAGGCTGCGCGTAATGCGCGCGACGTGTTGAAGGCGATCGAGAACCGGACGCCGGAAGCGGCGGCTGCGGCGGCGGAGCGGATGCTGCGCCGGCACGCGGAGCGGACGATTGTGGGCCGGATGCGGCAGTCGGCTTGAGGCCTCCTACCAGATCCGCACGCGCTCGTTCGGGTCGAGATAGAGCCTGTCGCCGGGTTTGATGGCGAAGGCCGCGTACCAAGCGTCCATGTTGCGGACGACGCCGTTGACGCGGTAGCGGCTTGGGGCGTGGTTGTCGCTGTCGAGCATGGCGCGGGCGAGCTCCTCGCGGACCTTGTCGCGGTAGGTGCGGGCGTAGGCGATGAAGAAGCGCTGGTCGCCGGTGAGGCCGTCGATGACGGGCGCTTGCCTGTCCCCGAGCGACATGCGGTAGGCGGCGTAGGCGATTTCGAGACCGGCGAGGTCGCCGATATTCTCGCCCAGCGTGCCGAGGCCATTCACACAGGCGCCGAACCATGGGCAATAGCGTTCATACTGCTCGATCAGGCGGTATGATTTCGCGCGGAAGCGTTCGTCGGTGTCCTCGGTCCACCAGTTGCGGGTGCGGCCTGCGGCGTCGGACTGGCGGCCTTCGTCGTCGAAGCCATGGCTCATCTCGTGGCCGATGACAGCGCCGATGCCGCCATAGTTCTCGGCCGGGTCCGCGTCGGGACTGAAATAGGGCGGCTGGAGAATGCCGGCGGGCAGGACGAAGCTGTTGGCGAGCGGATTGTAGAAGGCGTTGACGACGTGGGCGGGGGCCACCCAGCGCTTGCGGTCGACGGGGCGGTTGAGATCGAGCTGTTGTTCGCGCCAGTCAAATTCGTAGCTGGCATAGACGGCTTCCACCAGCTTTCCGGGTTCGACGTTGTAACCGGAAAAGTCGCGCCAGGTTTCGGGATGGCCGATCATGCCCTGCAGTGCGGCGAGCTTCTCGAGTGCGGCGTCGCGGGTCTCGCTGTCCATCCAGTCGAGGCCGCGCATGCGCGTCTCGAAGGCAAGCCGCATGTTGCCGACGAGGCCGTCGATCTGCGTCTTGTGCCCGGCTGGAAAATAGCGCGCGACATAAAGCTGGGCGACGGCTTCGCCGAGCTGTTCCTCGACGACGGCGACGGCGAACTTCCACCGTTCTGGTTCCTCGGTGACGCCATAGAGCTGGCGCGAGAAGAACTCAAACGCGCTGTCGCGGAACGCCTTCGGCAGGTAGGGCGAGAAGTCGCTGGCGAAATGGTACTCCATCCAGAGCTTCCAGTCGGCGACCGGTATCCTGCGGACCAGCTTTGCGATGTCGGTGACGGCGGTCTGGTCCATGATGACGAAACGGTCGGCGCCGGAGAAGCCGGTGGATTCGAGGAAGATGTCCCAGTCGAAGCCCGGGGCGAATGCCTTGAGTTCAGCGTAGGACATCGGCCGCATGGCGTCGGCGATGCTGATCGAGCGGTCCTCATAGGTGTGCGCCTCGGCGATGCGGCGTTCGAGGGCGTAGATGCGCCTGGCGCCGCCTTCCGGATCCGGATTGCCAAGCAGTTTTAGGATGTTGGCGACATGCCGGCGATAGGCGGTCTGCATTGGAAGCGCCTGGATGCCCGTGTCGATGTAGTAGCCGTGGTTGGGCATGCCGAGGCCGGCCTGCGAGATCCACACGGCGTGTCTGTCGGGATCGTCGGGCGAGGCGTCCACGCCGATGCCGAATGGCGCGTTGTAGCCGATGACGCCCATCAGGCGGATGATGTCCTCATGGCTCTGGGCCGCGCGCATGCGGTCGATATGCGGACGCAGGGGTTCTAGCCCACGCGCCTCGATGGCGGGCTCATTCATGGCGGCGGCGTAGATGTCGGCGATCTTCTGCTCGACGGTTCCGCGTGCTGGCTTCGAGGCCACGATCTCGGCGATCATCTGGCGGAGGTTTGCCTCGACGGCTTCGGTGAGTTCCTCGGTGGCGCCGGACGAGGATTTGTCGGCGGGGAGCCTGTAGGTCGAAAGCCATGCGTGATTGACGTGGCCATAGAAATCATCACCGAGGGTCGGGCGCTCGCCGGAGACGGTCTCCTCGCCGATCAACTGTGGCGCGACGGCGATGCCCGGCGGCAACGCTGGCGCGGTAGGGGCGGCGCAGGCGGCGAGAGCGAGCGACGCCGCGGCGGCCATCAGGCCAAGGCGTTGCAGCAGGCTTGCGGTCAAGGATTTCCCCGTCGGTGGCTGGTCGCGGAGTCTTGATGACGCGGCGGCCAAGTCAAGCATGGGAATGCAGGCAGACATGAAAAGCCCGCGATCTTTCGACCGCGGGCTTTCCATGATCGCGTTCGGAGGAACGCTTCTACCAGATGCGGACGCGCTGTTCGGGCGCGATGTACATCTTGTCGGTCGGCTGCACGTTGAAGGCCGTGTACCACTCGTCGATGTTCGGCACGACGCCGTTGACGCGGTATTCCGGCGGCGAGTGCGGATCGGTGGCGAGGAGGTTGCGGGTGTTGTCCTCGCGGCCCATCGAGCGCCAGACCTGCGCCCACGAAAGGAAGAAGCGCTGGTCGCCGGTGAGGCCGTCGAGCACGGGAGCTTCCTTGCCGCCAAGCGACTGCTTGTAGGCCGTGTAGGCCATGATCAGGCCGCCGAGGTCGCCGATGTTCTCGCCCGTGGTGAGGGCGCCCGAGATGCAGGCGTCGGGCAGGGGGCAGTACTTGTCGTACTGCGTGTTGAGGGCGGCGGTCTTGGTCAGGAATTTGGTCTTGGTGTCGGCCGACCACCAGTCGCGCTGGACGCCGTTGGCGTCGAAGGCGGAGCCCTGGTCGTCGAAGCCGTGGCCGATCTCGTGACCGATCACGCCGCCGATGGCGCCGTAGTTGACAGCGGGATCAGCGTTCACGTCGAAGAAGGGCGGCTGCAGGATGCCGGCCGGGAAGGTGATCTGGTTCATCAGCGGATTGTAGGAGGCATTCACGGTCTGGGCGTTCATGCCCCACTCGTCGCGATCGACCGGGCCGCCAAGACGGGCGACCTGGCGATTCCATTCGAACTGGTGGCGGCGAAGATGTTCTCGAACAGTTTCGACTTGTCGACCTGCATTGCGGCGTAGTCGCGCCACTTGTTCGGGTAGCCAACGCGAACCTCGAAGTTGCCGAGTTTCTTGAGAGCTTCGGCGCGGGTGGGATCATCCATCCATTCGAGCGTCTCGATGCGGCCCTTGAGGGCCGTGTTCAGATTGTTGACGAGGTCATCCATCTTCGCCTTGTTCTCGGGCGGGAAGAACTTTGCAGCATAGGCCTCGCCGAGGGCTTCGCCCATGTTGTTGTCGAGCAGCGTCACGCCGCGCTTCCAGCGGTCGCGCTTGACCGGCACGCCACGCAGCGTCTTCGAGAAGAACTCGAACGAGGCGTCGTCGAACGCCTTGGGCAGGAAGGCAGCGTTGTCGGACGCCATGTGGAAAGTGAGATACTTTTTCCAGGCGGCGATGGGTTGCGAGTCCACCAGCTTGGCGCCGGCGGTGATCGAGGTGTCGCCATAGGCGACCGCGTTGGTAATGCCCGGGATGCCGGCGTCCTTCGCGAACTGTTCGAGGTCGAAGTTGGGGACCAGCTTCTTGAAGTTGGCGGCGGACATGCCCTTGAAGGCCTTGTCGGGCACGCGCAGGGCTTCCTGCGTCCAGTGGCCCTTGGCGATCTCGGTCTCGAACTTGATCACCGTGTCGGCGGAGGCGGCGGGGGCCGCATCGCCGAGGAGTTCGAAGATTTTCGTGACATAGACTTTGTAGGCGGCGCGGTAGCCGTCGTACTTCGCGCTCTTCTCGAGATAGTAGTCGCGGTCCGGCATGCCGAGGCCGCCCTGCGCGCCCCAGACGGCGTAGCGGGTCGGATCGGCGACGTCGGCCTCGATGCCGACTCCAAACGGGGATGCGTAGCCGACCTTGGCGATGACTTTCAGGAGGCCGGCCTTGTCGGTGATGCCGTTGATCTCGTCGAGATAGGGCTTCAGCGGCTCCGTGCCGCGGGATTCGATCACGCCCTCATCCATCCAGGACGCATAGAAGTCGGCGGCCTTGGCGACGTTCGACCCGGCGGCGGGCGGGTTGGCGGCGAAGCCGTCGATGATGGTTTTCACGTCGTTCTCGGATTTGACGCCGAGCTCGTCGAACGCTCCGTAGCGGGCCTTGTCTTCCGGGATCGTGAAGGTCGCGAGCCACTTGCCGTTGGCGTAGCGGAAGAAATCGTCGCCCGGCTTCACGGCCTCGTCGCGGTTTGTGAGGTCGACGCCCCATTCGCCGAGGACCGCTTTCGTTGGCTGCGCCGCCACCGGGGCCGGCGCCGACGCTTCGTTGGAGCAGGCGGCGATTAGGACAGCCGCCGAAGCGGCGAGAAGAAGGGACATTCGCATGCAGCAAACCTCTGGAGATGATCTTGGCCGGCCTGACCGGCGGTTGGCACGATTTCCCCCAGCCGGCCGACGCTGTCAACGAGATTTATCGTAATTCAATATGCCACGCGGGCGCCGCCGACGAAAATCACGACAAATCAGGCGGATCGCCCTACGTATCGCCACATGATCGATGGACCGCCCACAACCTCTCCCCGGGGCGTGCAGAAAGCGCGGCGGCCGCGCACGCGGGTCAGCGATTTCCGCGCGGTCGCCGGGGCTGCGATCATCGTGATCGTGATTCTGGCGCTGGTCGGTCAGCTGAGTTGGCTCGGCGCGGTTCTCGGCGTGATCGCGGTCAGCGTGTTTGCGGCGGTGTGGTTCTTCGGGACGGTCGATCCGGCGAGCGAAGCCAAGGACGATCCTGACGCCGCCATGCTGGAGGCCCGCGCGAGGGTCGAGCAGCAGAGGGCGTTTCGCACCTCGCTGGTCGAGGCGCTGCCGGAGCCGGCGCTCTACATCGACGCGCAGGGCAGGGTGGAAGCGGCCAATCCGGCGGCGCGGCAGACATTCCGCTTTGTCGGCGCCGAACCGCAACTGACGGCTGTGGTGCGCAGGCCGGAATTGCTGGATGCGGTTGCCAGCGCCTGGCAGAGCGGGGAAGCGCAGCGCTTCGAATTCGTGGAGCGCGACGAGACGGACCGATACTTCGCGTGCGTGGCGGCGCCGCTGGGCGCGGGCATCCTTGTGAGCATGCATGACCTCACCGACATCAAGCGCGTGGAGCTGGCGCGCGTCGATTTTCTCGCCAACGCCAGCCATGAGTTGCGCACGCCACTGACATCGCTGTCGGGGTTCATCGAGACGCTGCGCGGGCCGGCGCGCGACGATGCTGAAGCGCGCGAGCGATTCCTCGAAATCATGCAGGCGCAGGCGGACCGCATGAAGCGGCTGATCAGCGATCTCATGTCCCTGTCGCGCATCGAGCTGGTGGAGCATCGCCCGCCCGATGACGAGACGGACCTCGCCGATGTGGTGCAGGAAGTGGCGGAGGCTCTGGCGCCGGTGGCGGCCGAGCGTGGTGTGACGGTGCGCTTGAGCGGGGCGGACAAGCCGATCCCGGTGACCGGTGTTCGCGACGAGCTGGCGCAGGTGGTGCAGAACCTGATCGACAATGCGGTCAAGTATTCCGAGGCGCATGGCGTCGTCGAGGTCGAGCTGACGCCGGAGCTGACGGGGGACCAGGCGGCGGCGCGGGCCGGCCGGCTGTGGGAGGGCGCGGGCCACATGTCGATCGTGTCGGCGGCAGGGCGGGGCCCCTGCGTGGCGCTGCGCGTGACGGACGCCGGGCCGGGGATCGAGCGCCAATACCTGCCGAGATTGTCGGAGCGATTCTATCGCGTCGATCCGGGCCGGGGGCTGCGGCCGGGCACGGGGCTCGGGCTCGCGATCGTGAAGCACGTTGTGCAACGCCATCGCGGCAGTTTCCTGGTCGAGAGCGAGCCGGGACGCGGGTCTGCGTTCGGGGTCGTGCTGCCGATGCGCGGGCGGTGAAGCGAGCTAGGGCTGCACTTCGATCGTGACGGACGTCGTGTAGCTGCGGATCGGGGTAGCGGCGCCGGCGGGGGCGTCGCCGGACATGCGGGTCCAGATCAGGTAGACGCCGGGCTTGTCGAAGCTGGCTTTCACGGCGCCATCGGCGGCGGAGGTGAGGAGCTTGCGGTAGGCTGGCTCCTCGTATGAACCGCCCTCGCGCCAGACTTCCACTTGCTGGTTGGCGACGGGCTTGCCGTTGAGCAGGACGCGGAAGGCGAAGCCGGTATCGAGATAGACATCGTTGGGATGTGTCACGGGCTTCAGTTCGAGCGTGCCGATGCGGGCTTCCACGGGCGCCTTCGTCGGCGCGCCGCGCGTGACGTAGACGTCGGCGACAGTGGCGGTCTGGCTCTGGCGGGTTTTTGCGCCCGCAGGAATCTCGCGGCCGGGCGCGAAGGGCTGCCAGGCGCCATCGACGAGAACCTGCTGGCCGATGCGGCCCAGGCGCTCACCGGTGGAGAGGCGGTAGGTGCCGCTGGTCTTTGTCTCGGCTTCAAGCGCGGTAAGTTGGGTGAGTTCGACCTTCGTCTTGAAGGCGGCCTTCGCGCCGTCGGGGCCGATGACGGTCCAGGCCTCGGACTTCACGCCGTTTGCGGGATTGGAGAAGCTCTCGGTGAAAGAGGATTGCACGGTGACGAGGTCGTCGGTCGCGGTCGTGAACCAGTTCGGGCGGAGATAAGACGTGTCGGCGACCGCCGTCGGCGCCAGCATGATGGCCAGGGCGAAAACGAATGCAGATGCGGATCGCGAAGCTAAGGTCGAAGACTGTGGCGCCATGGATCACACCCTATGTGCTGAGTGGGTCGAGAGATCGGATACCAATATGCACTTGCAAGTCATTTGCAAGAAGAATAGCTCTCGGTGCACCGAGCGAATACAGAGAAGGCCGTAAGTAGATGAAGCCGTCGGGAATTCTTCGGAGCGCGGTTCTGGCGTGTGTGCTGGCAGGCGGCGCCGCGGTGTCGGGATGCACGAGCGTGGGCGGCGGGCCGGTTGCGTCAGCCGCGATGGGCGAGGCGGAGCGCGCGAAATACGAGCAGGACCGCAAGGCCATCATGGCGATGGCGGGCGATTATCGCGTGCGGTTCGACTTCACCGAGACGGTGGGCTTCACGCCCGATTACAAGTTGCGTGAGCCGGATCGCTCGGGCGGCTACGAAGTGGTGCGCGTGATCGAGGATCGCGGCGACTTCATCAGTATACAGCACATCCTGGTGATCGAGGCGGGCGACGAGAAGTTTCCCATCAAGCACTGGCGGCAGGACTGGCGCTATGAGCCGGCAAGCGTGCTGGTGTTCATCGGCGGCAATGCCTGGGAGAACCGGGTGATCCCGGCGGCCGAGCGCGAAGGCAGGTGGTCGCAGACGGTCTATCAGGTGGAAGACTCGCCGCGCTATGGCGCGCTCGGGACGTGGACTCACGAGAACGGCGTGTCGGCGTGGACGCCGCCGGCGGAGCTGCGCCCGCTGCCGCGGCGCGAGTCGACGACGCGGAAGGATTACTATGGCGTGCTGGCGGTGAACCGCCATGCGTTGACCAGCGATGGCTGGGTGCACGAGCAGGACAATTCGAAGCTGGCGATGATCGATGGGCGCAAGCAGATCATCGCGCGCGAGCAGGGCGTGAACACCTATCGTCCGAATGCGCAGTTCGATGCTGCAGTGGCGACGAGCTACTGGGCCGCGACGAAGGATTTCTGGGCCGAGGTGCGCAAGGAGTGGGACAAGCTGGAAGTTGCGGGCACCAGCTTTGGCCTGACCGTGCAGGGCGAGCCGGAGCCGATGTATGAGCCGCTGCTGGAGCTGGCCGACAAGATCGAGGCAGGCGAGACGACGACGGCCGAGGCGGTGATTGAGGCGCGCGCGGTGATCGCCAAGTTCACGACACGCGACATCGGCACGCTGGAGCAGCGGCTGGCGAAGGCCGGGACGGATGGTGCGGTGAAGACGGCGGCGGCGGAGTGAGACGACAGTGAGCCCGCGCTCGTGGTTCGACGGACGGCGGCTATGCCGCCTGCTCACCATGAGCGCTACTCTGGCGATGCGCACCAAGCGCTCATCCTGAGCAGGCGCGAAGCGCCGTCCGTCGAAGGACGAGCGCGTGGCTGTGATTACAGCAAATGCTGTTCCGCTTCGTCGCGATGCTTCTTGAGATACTTCATGAAAGGCGTGCCGCCGGTGCCGATGTCGGTGTCGTTGCCGGCTGAGTCCTTGTTCTGTTTGGCGATATAGCTTGCGGCGTATTCGAGATGGCGGGTGCGGAAGCGGGCGAGGCTGCGGACGCAGGTGTTGTAGAGGTCGCGCAGATTCGGATTGGCCGAAGCATGGATGAAGGGGCGCAGATTGCTCATGGCGCGGACACGGTCGACGAAGGTGCGGTGCGCGGGCGGGCGGTAGATGTGCAGCTCGTCGAGGAAGGTGCGCAGCGGATCGGCGGCGTGGCCAATGCCGAGGAGCGCATCCATCGATGGGACGATGGTGGATTGCGAGCCAGTCTGGCCGCGGAAGGCTTGAGGGCGCCCGCCGGTTTCAGCGACGCCTTGGTAGATCAGGCCGTCCGGGAGGGCAGGGTTGTCCTTCCAGCCATGGATGTAGGGGCGCACGCGATGGAAATAGACATAGGGGTCGCAGCGTTCGGGCATGCGGTCGAAGATGGCGTTGACGTCGTCCCAGACGGTGTTGCAGCGAACGAGGGACGCTTCGATGGCAGCGGAATCGCCATTGGTGACGGCTTCGATCAGCTTCGGAATCTCCGCGAGCATGTCGCCGGCGCGGGCCTCGATGGCGACGTGGACGAGGACGAACCAGGCTTCGTCCTGGCCACCGAGGAAGTTCTGGATCATCCAGATGTTGTCGAGCGCGATGGGGCCTGAACGGTCGAGGCGATCCCAGTTGTCGAGGACGTAGGCGGAGTAGGGCAGCAGCGGCTGCTGGCCGAGGCGTTTGGCGAGCGCCCACATGGGAACGGCCAGAGGCGCAGGCAGCACTTTTGGCGCTTCGGCTTCGCCCCAGACATAAGCCTGCACCATGAAGGAATAGCGGACCATGGCGGTGCGGAGCTGCGGGTCGGAGGCTTCGGCGCAGAAGGTTTCCAGGTCGAGAACCGGCAAGGCTTCCAGGTGTTTGCGGACACGGCCGGTGAGCAGCGTGCGCGGAAGGTCGCACGCCGCTTGCTCGGCCTCCGACATGTCGTCGGGCAACAAGACATCGCCCGCGTCATGGGAGCAAAGAAAGCCCCGCTCGGCGGTCATGTCGTGGTCGGATAGCCTGAGCTGCTGTTGCACGTGACAAAGTCCCTGCCTGTTACAGGCTCTTTCTGGCAGAAAATACCCGCGCCGGGAGTGGGCGAGGGCGCGGATTCGCTGGTTTATCCACAAATGGGCAGACTGCCGCAGGGGTAGCGGAATTCTGCTTCGCAGGACTGTCACAATCGGCCCGTACAGGACTCGGGATCAAGCGGGCGTCGGGCAGTTCATGGCTATCCAGTTCGTCTCCACGAAAGCCGGTGCGGCAGCGGGGACCGGGCGGATTCGTGACATCAGGCCGGGCGCGGCGCGGAGAGGGCGATGAGCCGGATGGATCCCATCGTCCCCCAGCTTCGCGTCGAGACGCCCCGGCAGGGTACGGCCCGGCCTATGGCGTTGCCGACCAAGGTCGCAGCGCGTTCCGTGTCGGTCTTCTACGGCGACAAGCAGGCGCTGTTCGATGTCTCGCTGGATATGCCGGAGAAGTCGGTGACGGCGCTGATCGGGCCGTCGGGCTGCGGGAAATCGACCTTCCTGCGTTCGATCAACCGGATGAACGACACGATCCCGAATTGCCGCGTCGATGGCGAGATCCTGATCGACGGACAGGATGTAAACGCGCGTGACGTGGACCCGGTGCTGCTGCGGGCGCAGGTCGGCATGGTGTTCCAGAAGCCCAATCCCTTCCCGAAGACGATCTTCGAGAATGTGGCCTATGGCGTGCGCCTGCATGGCCTCGCCGGATCACGGACCGAAATGCAGCAGATCGTCGAGACGGCGCTGCGCAAGGCCGGGCTGTGGGACGAGGTGAAGGACAGGCTGAACGCGCCGGGCATGAGCCTGTCGGGCGGCCAGCAGCAGCGCCTGGTGATCGCGCGGGCGATTGCGGTGAGCCCCGAAATCATCCTGATGGACGAGCCCTGTTCGGCGCTGGACCCCATCGCGACGGCGAAGGTGGAAGAGCTGATCGACGAACTGAAGTCGAATTACTGCATCATCATCGTCACCCATTCGATGGCGCAGGCCGCCCGGGTGTCGCAGCAGACGGCCTTCTTCCATCTCGGAAAACTGGTGGAAACCGGGCCGACCGAGATGGTCTTTACCAATCCACGTGAATCGCGGACGCAGGACTACATCACCGGACGCTTCGGATAGGCTAAGCCTTGCTGTATAGGGCGCCGGTGAAAGGACTTTTGACATGACCGAACATACAGTCAGGTCGTTCTCGCAGGATCTGGAGGAACTCTCCGGAGATCTCGCGCGCATGGGCGGCCTGGCCGAGGACATGCTGTCCGACGCCATCCAGGCCATCGCCTCGCACGATCTGGTGCTGGCAGAGACGGTGGTGTCGCGCGACCCGCAAATCGACAACCTGCAGGTCGAGGTCGAGAAGAAGATCCTGCGGCTGCTTGCTCTCCGGCAACCGCTCGCCCGCGACCTGCGGCAGGTGATTTCGGCGCTCAAGATTGCGACCGAACTCGAGCGCGTCGGCGACCTCGCCAAGAGCATCGCCAAGCGCGTGAAGCTGGTCGACAATGTCGGGGCGGAGGGCGCGCTGAAGGGCGTGGCGCGCATGGGGCGGCTGGTGACGGCGCAGCTCAAGCGCGTGCTGGATGCCTACACTGCTCTAGAGACGGATGCCGCCAACAAGGTGTGGGCGCGCGACGAGGAAGTGGACGAGCACTACCAGTCGCTGTTCCGCGAAGTCGTCACCTACATGATCGAGGATCCGCGGACCATTTCGGCCTGCGCGCATCTCCTGTTTGTCGCCAAGAATCTTGAACGGATCGGCGACCACTGCACCAACATCGCCGAGGAAATCCACTTCCTTGTCACCGGCGAACAGCTCCCCACCGAAAGGCCGAAGGTCGATGCCCTCAACAGCAACTGAGATCGAGCGCCCCACGATGCGTCCGGCTGCAGCCACGCGTCCCTATGCGCTGATCGTCGAGGACGAGGCGGCGCTGGTTGAGTTGATCCGCTACAACCTGGTCAAGGAAGGCTATGAGGTTGCGATTGCGACCGATGGCGAGGATGCGCTGTTGCAGATCGCCGAGCGCCAGCCGGACATCGTGCTGCTCGACTGGATGCTGCCGAAGCTGGCGGGCATCGAGGTGGCGCGGCGGTTGCGGTCGGCACAGGCCACGCGCAACCTGCCGATCATCATGCTGACGGCCCGCACCGAAGAGAGCGACCGCATCCGCGGGCTCGACATCGGCGCCGACGACTACATGACCAAGCCGTTCTCGATGTCGGAGCTGACCGCGCGCATCCGCGCGGTGATGCGGCGCATCCGCCCGGCGCTGGCGGATGACATCGTGGTGGTCGGCGATATCTCGATGGACCGCGCGGCGCACAAGGTGACGCGCGGCGGCGCCGAGGTGCATCTCGGGCCGACGGAGTTCCGGCTGCTCGATTATTTCATCCAGCATCCGGGCCGCGTGTTCAGCCGCGAGCAGCTGCTGGATGCGGTGTGGGGTTCGGACGTCTATGTCGAGACGCGGACGGTGGACGTCCATATCGGGCGTCTGCGGAAGGCGCTGAGCAAGGGCGGCGGCGACGATCCGATCCGCACCGTGCGCTCGGCGGGCTATGCGCTGAACGTTTAGTCCAGGTCGAGCCCGAAATACGTGATCGTGCGGTGCTCGAAGGTCTGCGCCGCGTAGAAGCCTTGCGCGCCTCCATTGTCGGTTTCGGTGGCGACCCAGGCATGGGTGCAGCCCTGCGCCTCGCCCCACGCGAGCAGGGCGCGCATCAGTTGCGAGGCGATGCCGCGCCGCTGGTGGTCGGGGGCCGTGCCGAGATTGTCGATGTAGAGATCTGACGCGCGGTCCGGCTGCAAGTGCACGCAGCCCCGGATCTGGCCGGCGACGCGATTGTCCGCGAGAGCGACGAACATCGCGTGGCGCGGGTCTGCCAGGTAGGCGGCAAGGTGGACCGGGCTGATGGGGTCGTCGAAGACGTCCGGATCGATGTTGTCGAGCAGGGCGGTGTTGGCGGGCGTTACGTGGTGGATGGTTATGGGCATGTAACGTCCTTGTCCTCGCCGCAGGTTACGCGGCATCCGTCTAGATGTCATTCCGGGCGACGCCGGAAGCCCGCAGGGCTATCCGGTGGAGACCCGAACCCAGGAGCGGCAGGCGCCGGCGCTCGCCGCCCCTGGGTTCCAGCTCTGCGCCCTTCGGGCTCCGGCTGGAATGACAGGGGCTGGTTTCGGGATGACAGCAGAGGGCTTTGCCGCTTAAAGCCTCCCGAGACCTGCCGGAGTTCGCCCCATGATTCCCCGCTATGCCCGTCCCGAGATGGTTGCGATCTGGGAGCCGGAGCAGCGCTATGCGATCTGGCTGGAGATCGAGACCCTTGCGGCCGAGGCGATGGCCGAGTTGGGGATGATCCCGGCTGACGTACCGAAAGCGGTGCGGGCGCGGGGCGGCTTCGACGTGGCGCGGATCGACGCGATCGAGCGTGAGGTCAAGCATGATGTGATCGCCTTCCTGACCTCGGTGGCGGAGCATGTGGGGGATGAGGCGCGGTTTCTCCATCTCGGCATGACGTCGTCGGACGTGCTGGATACCTGCCTTGCGGTGCAGCTGCAGCGGGCGAGCGACATCCTGCTGAAGGACATGGATCGTGTTCTGGCGGCGCTGAAGAAGCGGGCGTTCGAGCACAGGATGACGCCGACGATCGGGCGGAGCCACGGCATCCATGCCGAGCCGACGACGTTCGGCGTGAAGCTGGCCGGCTTCCACGCCGAGTTTGCGCGCGGCAGGAAACGGCTTGAGACGGCGCGCGAGGAGATTTCGACGTGCGCGATTTCAGGCGCGGTGGGGACGTTCGCGAATATCGATCCGCGCATCGAGGAGATGGTGGCGGCCAAGCTGGGCCTCGCTGTGGAGCCGGTGTCGACGCAGGTGATCCCGCGCGACAGGCATGCGGCGTTCTTCGCGGCGCTGGGCGTGATCGCATCGAGCATCGAACGCATCGCGACGGAGATCCGGCATCTGCAGCGCACCGAAGTGCTGGAGGCGGAGGAGTTCTTCTCGGAGGGGCAGAAGGGCTCGTCGGCCATGCCGCACAAGCGCAACCCGGTGCTGACGGAAAACCTCACAGGGCTGGCGCGGCTGGTGCGCTCGGCGGTCGTGCCGGCGATGGAGAATGTTGCGCTGTGGCACGAACGGGACATTTCCCATTCGAGCGTTGAACGCGGCATCGGGCCGGATGCGACGATCCATCTGGATTTCGCGCTGAACCGGCTCGCAGGCGTGGTCGAGAACCTGCTGGTCTATCCCGACAACATGCTGGCGAACCTCAACAGGCTCGGCGGGCTGCATAACTCGCAGCGTGTTTTGCTGGCGCTAGTAGAGGCGGGCGCGAGCCGCGAGGACGCCTATCGCATGGTCCAGCGCAACGCGATGAAGGTGTGGCGCGACGCCAACCGCAAGGACGGCGATTTTCTCGCCAATCTCGAGGACGATGCGGATGTGTCGAAGTTGCTGAGCAAGGCGGAGCTCGGCGAGATGTTCGACCTAGAGTATCACTTCAAGGGCGTGGATGTGATTTTCGAGCGGGTGTTTGGCGAGGGTTGAAAACAAAAGGGCCGGAGCTCCACACCGTGGCTCCGGCCCAAGGCCATGATGGCGGAGCAGCTAGGCGCGAGGGAAGCGCCGCTGCTCCAACCGGATCGCCGGCGCCCAGGGGGACAAGGGCGCACACCGCCAGGGGGAGGTGGGGATCCGGTCGGGCCAGACTGTCGGGGGCCAGTCTCAGGATCGAGGATGACGCCAGCGCTTTGCCAAGTTCTGAGCGCCGTCGCGAGACTTTCGCCTCAGCCGTTGACCAACAAATTCTGTGGGGCGTTTCGCGATGGGATTCGCGGATATGAAAACCCCGCCGCGCAGTGGTTTCGGGCGCAGCGGGGCGATCGGTTTGGTAAACTGACGGCCGAAGCCGTCCGCTACTTTTTCTCGGATTTGACCTGTTCGACGGCGGTTTCCATCAGCTCGGTCATCTGGCGCTGGAGCTGGTGGTCGGTGATCGCGACGCCGGCGGCGTCAAGATCGCCCTTCACCTTCCGGAAAACGTCTTCGTCGCCGGGCGCCTCGAAGTCCGATTTGACGACTTCGATGGCGTAGGTCGAAGCCGCCTCGCCGACCTTGCCAAGCTTTTCAGCCGCCCACAGGCCCAACAGCTTGTTTCGGCGGGCATTTGCCTTGAACCGCAGTTCCTGATCGAGGGCGTATTTTCCCTCTTCCGCCCCTGCACGCTTGTCGAAACTGCTCAAAACGCGTCTCCCTGTGGTCGCTTGCGTCTGCTCTCTCACACGCCGATATAGCCCCTGGGAAGAGCGAAAAACACCCCCGCGACGATGCCGGACGGGACGTCCATCCCGGGATGGGCTAGGAAGCCTTTTCCTATACGAGTCGCGAGGGCTGGCATGCTCTCCCGGCCCAGGAGACGTGACATGGCCAAGCGCCGCAAAATCTACGAAGGCAAGGCGAAGATCCTGTACGAGGGTCCCGAGCCCGGCACGCTGATCCAGTACTTCAAGGACGATGCGACGGCATTCAACAACGAGAAGCGCGCCGTGCTCGACGGCAAGGGCGTGCTCAACAACCGCATCAGCGAATTCGTGATGATGCAGCTGAACGGCATCGGCCTGCCGACGCATTTCCTGAAGCGGCTGAACATGCGCGAGCAGCTGATCCGCGAAGTCGAGATCATCCCGCTGGAAGTGATCTGCCGGAACGTGGCGGCGGGCTCGCTGTCGAAGCGGCTGGGGATCGAGGAGGGCACGCCGCTGCCGCGCTCGATCATCGAGTTCTGCTACAAGAAGGATGAGCTCGGAGACCCGATGGTCACCGAGGAGCACATCACCGCGTTCAACTGGGCCAGCCACCAGGAGATCGATGACATTCTCGCAATGACATTGCGCATCAACGACTTTCTCACCGGTCTGTTCGCCGGCGCACGGATCAAGCTGGTGGACTTCAAGGTGGAGTATGGCCGGCTGTACGAGGGCGAGATGGTTCGCACCGTGCTGGCCGACGAGATCAGCCCGGATTCGTGCCGCCTGTGGGACATGGACACCGGTGAGAAGATGGACAAGGACCGCTTCCGCCGTGACATGGGCGGCGTCACCGAGGCCTATGCCGAGGTTGCGCGGCGGCTTGGAATCATCAAGGAAGCGGGCGGGGCGGAGATACTGTCCTTCAGTGGAAAGTAGCCCGCTTCGCGGGTTGGTCGGGAAAGTAGGCGCTACCCATGAAAGCCAAGGTTCATGTCTCGCTGAAAGCCGGCGTACTCGATCCGCAGGGCAAGGCCGTGGGTGATGCGCTCGGCCGGCTCGGCTTTGGCGAGGTCGAAGCGGTGCGTTGCGGCAAGACGATCGAGCTTGAGCTGGCTGACGGCCTGTCGAAGGCCGACGCCGAAAAGCGCGTGAAGGACATGTGCGAGAAGCTGCTCGCGAATACAGTGGTGGAACGGTACTCGATCGAGATCGGTTAGCACTACAGTTGCATAATTGGACGACCTCTGAATCTATGGGCGACCATGATTCGGAGGTCATGGATGAGCGGCGCATCGATCGAGACGACATTGGAGCTGTGGGCGTCCTCGCTGCGCGAGGCCAAGCAACGTATCCGGCC
>JANOKS010000083.1:0-11763 GCA_031419455.1 Alphaproteobacteria bacterium | reverse complement strand
GTTCCGGTACTTCAAGACGTCGCCTGAAATCATCCGCCTGGCGGTGATGATGTACGTCCGGTTCCCGCTGTCGCTTCGGAATGTCGAGGACCTGCTCCATGAGCGCGGCATCGACATCAGCCATGAGACGATCCGGGCCTGGTGGAACAGGTTCGGACCGATCTTCGCGGCTGACATCAAGCGAGGCAGGGTGAAGGCGATGCGTGCACACACGCAGTGGCGATGGCACGTCGACGAGATGTACGTGAAGATCAGCGGCGAGATCCACTACCTCTGGCGAGCCGTCGATCACGAAGGTGAAGTGCTGGAGGCGTTCGTCTCCAAACGGCGGGATCGCCGGGCAGCATTGAAGTTCTTGCGCAACGCAATGAAGCATTACGGCGAACCGAGGGTGATCGTAAGGGACGGGCTGAAGTCCTATGACGCTGCACTCAGAGACCTTGGCCTCGAGGATCGCCAGGAAACCGGCAGATGGCGCAACAACCGGGCCAAGAATTCACACCAGCCGTTGCGACGTCGTGAGCGCGCAATGCAAGGCTTCCGTCGACGACAAACTCTGGAGCGGTTCGCCTCGGTTCATTCCTCGGTCTTCAATCACTTCAACAAGGATCGCCACCTCAACCGCCGGGACGTCTTCAAGGCCAACCGCGACGCCGCTCTCGCTGAGTGGCGTCAACTCGGTGCAGCCTGATTCCGACGATCCGCGTCTTCCAGAGACTAGTTCGCTTTCGTCTGACACCACCGCCATCGTGATTTCACAACACCTTGTAAATAAATGACAATACGTCGCGTTGCCAACATGATGGCAGTTCGTTTCCCCTAATATTTCCCCTTTCGGCATCGTCTCGAAAGGTCCTGCCCGTCAAAGGTAAAATCAGGCCCGACCAGATGAAACCCGGATGCGGCGAATACTAGGCGCTTCAATAGTCCAGGCGGATGCATAGAATGACCGCACGCTGACGATCAGGCATGACCTCACACGGACACCGGCGATCAGCGGCGGGGGCTTGGGTGCCGAGCGATGCTCAACAACTCTGGATACCACTCAGGAAAGCATCCGCGCCGACAGCAGTTCCTCGCTAGCGGGCTCTTCGATGGCCCCGCCTCCTTCCGCGAGCTTGAGCAGCGCATCGAACAGCTGGGCTCGGAGAAGGACCGGGGTGACGCCTTCGAGGTGTTCGCTGAGGCATATCTCGCGACGCAGAAGTTGCAGCAGGCGGCAGAAGTCTGGCCGGAGAACACGGCCCCGGTTGCCGTAACCAAGGAACTGAGACTGCCTGCGACCGACAAGGGCGTTGATGGCGTGCTGCAGCGTCTCAACGGCAGCTATGCCGCTTATCAGGTCAAATTCCGTAGTGGTCGCCCTGCCCTGTCGTGGACGGAACTATCGACTTTTCTGGGGCTCGCCGACCGCGCAGCACAGCGCATCCTCTTCACAAACTCCGACGGCTTCGCTGAGGTCGTCGCGGAGCGGCGTGACTTTGCTTGCATCAGAGGCGCCGACCTCGACAGGCTGACCGGAGACGACCTTGCCGCCATCGCAGTCTGGCTGCGCAGTGGCGTCTACAAGGCCGCGCCCAAGACGCCGCGCGAACACCAAGCCAAGGCCCTGGCTGATCTGGAACTCGGGCTGACGGACCACGACCGCGTCACGGCGGTGATGGCCTGTGGCTCAGGCAAGACGCTGGTGGCGCTCTGGCTGGCGGAACGCCGCGAGGCGAAGCGCATCCTCGTACTCGTGCCTTCGCTGGCGCTTATCCGCCAGACCCTGCACGAGTGGCTCAAGGAGACCCACTGGCAAGCGCCGCGCTTTTTGGCATGCTGCTCTGTCTTCAAAGCGCTTATCCGTGTGCGGCTCGGGCGAGATTCCGAAGCGCGCAGACATGTCGAGACAGCTCGCCAGTTGGGACTGAAGTTGGTGTCGGCGGAGCACCTGTATCGCCTTGTCGTCCGAACCAGCCCGACGTTGGAAGCTGACATCGCCACCATTCGCGCGCTCTACGCAGAGACGGAGCCCGGCGCGTGAACGGAGCGCGATAGTTTGGGGGGGGCTGAGTGTCCATTGTGGGCCCCTAGTTTGCCGATACCAGAAATGTGGCGATCCGGCAGAGTCGATCGACTTTAGTCATTCGACGAGGACGCTGCGTTGCGGCGGGAGCTCGCCCAGTAGCGGACATTCGCACATCCGTCGCGGCCCGTGCTAAAGCTGCCGTAATAACTCCCGCCGTGGAGCCGGAGGTGGCGATGCCGCTCGACAACTGGACTGCTGCCTGGGTCGCGGCGCTCGCCATTGCTGTGGGCGGTCTCGGTTGGCTGGTTCGCGAGGCGATGGGTCGCAAACGTAGCGAGCGGATGGAGGCCTACCTGCGTCTCCAACGCAAACCGGGAGACAAGGGCCAGCGCTCCTCCACGCAAATCATGGCAGCGCTCAGCATGACGGCAGGTCAAGTCAACGACGCTGCCAGCAGGAGCCCGGCAATCAAGCGTCTCGCGTCGACTACCACCTTCGGCATATCGGAGTCCGCCGTCTTTGAGTACGCACCGTTCGGTGCTCAAGGACGTGACGCCATCTAGCAGCCAGCGCCTGCCTTCGCGGTTGGTGCTCGGCGCGCATGACCGAGTGGCCCCGGTCCTGCCCGAGCAGCGCAAGGTTACGGACGGCAAGGTCGATCCAAAGCCGTCAGTGAGCGCCTATGGCGCAATGAGAACGGATTTCGCCCAATTGCAGTCATCCGCAATGTTCGGAAATCCGATGCAAGACTCGACCTTCCGCAGCCGGTCCCGTAACCCTGACATGAACATCAGCGGGGTCGGGCGTGCCGGACATTTTCCTTTCCTACAACCGCGAGGACCAACCGCGGGCCAAGGCATTCGCCGACGCGTTTCAGGCCCAGGGTTTCGACGTCTGGTGGGATGCGACGCTTCGTTCCGGCGAAGCCTATGACCAGGTGACTGAGAAAGCTCTCCGCGAAGCCAAGGCTGTCGTCGTGCTGTGGTCGAAGAAATCGGTGGAGTCCCGCTGGGTCCGTGCCGAAGCCACGCTGGCGGATCGCAACAAGACGCTCGTGCCCTGCATGATCGAGGCGTGCGAACGGCCGATCATGTTCGAGCTGACGCAGACAGCGGAGCTGAGCCATTGGCAAGGCCAGCCGGATGATCGTGTGTGGGCAGCGTTCCTCGCCGACGTGAAGCGCTTCGTGGCGAAGGAGGCAGCGCCAGCGGTTGCTACTCCGGTTACTCCCCTCGCCGCACCGACCGTTCAGGAAACCCTCAAGCCCGGCCAGAGTGGGTCTGCGCCGTCTCTGGCGGTGTTGCCGTTCACCAATCGCTCCACCCTCCCCGAGGACGAGGTGTTCGCCGAGGGCATGGTGGAGGATGTGACGTCCGCGCTGTCGCAGGGCGTCAATGTCCGCGTGCTGGGATCGATGGCCACCGCCAATCTGAGCAAAGCCATGCTGGCAGATCCCGCAGCGCTGGGGCGCCAGCTCGGCGTGCGCTACCTGCTCGAAGGCAATGTGCGGCGCGTGGGCGCAAACCTGCGGGTCACCACCCAGCTCCTGGAAGCGGCGACCGGCGCGGTGCAATGGGCCGCGAGATTCGACCGCCCGTTGGCCGAACTCGGCGAACTTCAGGAAGAGCTCGTCACGGAGGTCGCCGCCAGCCTCGATGCACAGGTCTACAGCCTTGAGATGGAGCGGGCGCTCAAGAAGCCGGGCGAGATCACCGCCTGGGAAGCGACGACAAGAGCCATGTCCGCCTATCGCAAGTACGACGCCGCTGCACTGACGAGCGGCATCGAAGAAGCCTCACGGGCTGTCGCAATCGCGCCAGACTATGCGCCGGGGCACGCAATGCTCGCTATGGCCCTCGCCAATGCCTACCTCATCTCCAGCCCTGACGATCCGGAGGAGGTCCAGCGCATCCGCGCCATCGCGGACCGCGCGCTCGCACTGGCACCGGAAGATGCCTCGGTTCTTGGTTCCGTCGGAATTGCGCTCTGCTATGTCGGTTATCCGGACGAAGGCGAGCGCTTTACGGGTCTGGCTGTCCGCAAGGCGCCGGGCAGTGGCCTGCTTCACTTCTATCATGGCGTGTGCTTAATGGTGAGACGGCTCGATGAAGCCCTCTCTCACCTCAATGCGGCGGAGCGCCTCACGCCGGGCTCACACCTGATGTGGGCGGTCAAGGCCTGGCAGCACGGCGTATACCGCGAGTCGGGACTTTGGGTGGAAGCGGAGTCAGCCGTCGATGAGAGTATCGGCCTCAATCCAACACACGTGTTCAATCACGTCGCCAAAGCTCACATCTCCATGCACCATGGACGCGACGCCGAAGCTTGCAGGCATATCGAGACAGCGCGCCGGATGGGCATGGACCTGGGGCAGGCTGAGCGCATATGGCGCCGCACCGCTCCAAACAGCCCGACGCTCGAAGCTGACATCGCCATCGTTCGCGCGCTCTACGCGGCGACGGAGCCGGGTGCGTGAACAGGGCGCGATAGTTCGGGCTGGCTCAATGACCGTTGAGGGCAGCCGTGTTCGCCGCAATCCGGAATGTGGCGATCCGGCTAAGTCGATACAAAGCGGCCGGTCACCCAGCCCTAGCGAACCCGGCTGTTCCCGCCTCAAAGGCGTCAGTCGTAATCTTTCGAAATCCTAGGCGGGATTGGACCTTTCGGCCTCTGTCCTATGACCCTGCGCCCCATACCAGCGGGGTCGGGCGTGCCGGACATTTTCCTTTCCTACAATCGCGAGGACCAGCCGCGCGCCAAGGTCTTCGCTGAGGCGTTCCAGGCCCAGGGCTTTGAGGTCTGGTGGGACGCAACACTGCGGTCTGGCGAGGCCTATGACGAGGTTACGGAAACGGCACTGCGCACGGCAAAGGCGGTTGTCGTGCTGTGGTCCAAGAAAGCAGTCCAATCGCGCTGGGTCCGCGCCGAGGCGACGCTGGCGGATCGCAACAAGACGCTCGTGCCCTGCATGACTGCGCACGCAGAAATCAGCGCGTTAATCGCCAGCCGGCAAAATGTCAGCGGAGCAGACATCAGCCCGGCCGCCCGCTGAATCGCGCCAGATCTGGCGCACCAGCCTGTCAGTGCGCGCCTCTGCCGGCGCGAAAGTCCTCGCCCCGGGCGGCAACTGATGCAGCTCCGCCGCCGCGCCACACACCACGCCGAGCAGCTTGTCCGCCGGCAGCGACAGCAGCGACAGGTCCCACGCCAAGGCGGCTGGCTTTACGCCCCACCAGTTGAACACGCCGAGCTCGCCCAGCGCGCTTTCAGACGCCGGCGCGACACCTATAGCCGGCTCCAGCACAAACTCCAGCCGCGTCTGGCTCGCGAACCGCAGCCCGTTGGACACCGGCCACTTCATCTCCGCGATCAGCGCTGCATCCCCCCAGTTCCACACCTGCAGCCCGGCCGGGGATCCGGTGGCCAGCAACTGCCCATCGGGCGAGAACGCCAGCGCCGCTACATTCCGCAGGCCGCTGTCGCCCTCCTCCAGCTCGCCGGTCAGCGGTGCGATCTTCGCCGTTGACAGCAGGCCGCGCTTGGGGTCGACGCTCCAGACCATCGCCGCCCCTTGAACGCCCGCCGCGAACGCCTGACCATCAGGCGCGAACACCGCCGCCGTCACATAGCCGAACGGAACTTCGTAGAGCGCCGTCGCCTTGCCATCCGCCGTGCTGTAGAGGCCAACCGTGCCACCCTCGATATACCCGTCGGCAATCAGCAGCAGGCTTTCATCCGGCGAGAAGCCGAACACGCGAAGATTGTCGCCGGCGACCTCGAACACTTTCCGCCCGCCCCCCCGCTCTGTCACCGTCACAGTTTTCAGGCGGCTCCCTTCGGCTGGAGCAACCTCGGCGACGAACCGTTTCGCTTCCACCTTCAAGATGTCGCCATCGATCCCGCTCACCGGCGGCGGCGCATCCAACACCGTCTGCATAGGTCCGGGATCAATGCCAACGCGCCATACCCGCGCCAGCCCGTCCAGTGATGCGCTGGCCAGCACCCGCCCGTCAGCAGAGAAGTTCAACGTCTTGATCTCTTCGGTATGGCGACCGACTATCCTCATCTCCAGCAAAGCCGCGGCAATTGCTTCGGGCGGCAGCGTCCGGATGTCAGCCCCAAACACCGCCAGCGCGACCGTGCCCTCCCGGAATCCCAGCGCTGCGCGCAGCCCGTCGCGCGAGACGGCCGCGGCATAGAACGGGAATTCCTCCCAGCGCCAGTCCTCGCCGCCCACTTGCGTGCGTATGGCGGCGTCGCCCGCCGCAATCTTCGCGAGCGCGCCCAGCCGCGTCCCCTCATACTCGAAACCATACCAGCTCCGGCCGCGCGTCATCCCGTCGATCGTTTGCAGCAAAGGTTCGCATCCCGAATCGGCTTGATTGGGTGCGGTCAGTTCCGGCGCATTGAAGACAATGGGATCGGGCGCGACGACCGGATCATCCTCAACCGGCATCTCCCCGAGCTCGTGCACCATCTCGCGGTCGACGGTACCCGCGATGGACTCAGGCTCCTCAAACACGAAGCTGTCGCTCACATAGGTGTTGTACTCTGCAGCCCGGGCAGCCTTTGCCGCCTGCATTGCATCGGCGCACGCCACAAGCTCGCGACCAGACGCTGACAGCACACCGTAGTCGAACCCGTCGTCGCCACTCTCGTTCCAACTGTGCTCCGTGGTCGTCAGCAACTTGCCGCTGGCCACGTCCCACAGCCGGGCTTCCAGATCGACCGCCGAGACGCCGGCCAACCGGCTGCCATCGCCCGACAGGAACGCGCCGAAACGGAACTGCGCCATTCCTTCCGGATGCCGTGACGAGTTCAACACGAATGCCGGATCCCAGTCGGAGGCAAGTTCAAACCGGCCCGCTAGCGGGCTCGCATATAGCGCACGTGCGATCTGCACCCGCGCCGCATCCGATCGCATGCCCGACAGTCGCAACGCATAAACGCCAAGCCGCAGCGCCTTGTCGTGATCGCCCGCATCGCTGGCCGTCCGCGCCGCATCGACGAATACCTGCGCCAGCGCGGTCTCGGCGCGGTCGCGCTGGCTGTCGGCCTCCACCCGCCGCTGCTCGGCGACATTGCGCTGCTGCAGCGCCAGGAAGCCCGCAGTCGCGGCGCCCAGCGCCAGTACCGCCATCGCCGCGGCAATTCCGTTGGCGATGAGCCGCCGCCGTCGCTCGGCCTGGCGATGGCGCTGCACAAGATCGTCCAGCGGCGCGCCGAGAAGTCCGGCGATGACCTTCAGCGAACCATTCTCGCGCCCGTCCTTGCCAATACGGAAATCCGCCGCAATGGGCTCGCTCGCCTCGGGCTCATTGGACACCGATCCATCCGCCGCCAGCCGGTTGACCAGCGCACGTGGAAAGCATTCGTCGGCCGCGCTGCGTCCCGGCTTGCTCGCGGCGTGCGGCTCGCCATCGACAATCGCCGCGAAGATGCGCTGGCCCTTGCCCATGTGCTTGAAGAGCCGGATCTCCTCGGCAACATACGGGCTGGCTGCCGAGCGTGGCGAGCACAGCACGATCAGCGCATCGGCCCGCGCCAGCGCCAACCGGATCTCGGCGCCGAGATCGTGTGCAACGGAAAGATCAGCGCGGTCGCGGAACACTTTCCCGATCCGCTTGCCGACCGGGCCAGCCGGTCCAGCCCGCCCGACCAGTGCGGGGGGCGTGCGGTAGGCTTCCAGGGTCTTGTGCAGCCATTCGCCGAATTCGCTGTCGGCATGGGAGTAGGATAGGAACGCCGCAAAATGCGGCCCGCTTTCGGCCGCCTTGCCGCTCTCCGTTTTCGCGCTCTCGGCCTTGTCGCTTGCCATCACGTCCGTTCCCACGAACAGCGCACGCCCCGGGATAATCCCCGTAGCCGGAGCTTGAGTATAGGCGTGAACGCCTGACAGCGAAACGATTGCGCTTGGGCCTGTCGGGAGGAGCTTTCAGGTTACAGCAACTATTGGCTCAGCGTTAGAAACTTGTGCGATATCGACGAGGGAAAATGCCGTCTTTTCAACCCAACCTTCCCCGCCCCTGTCCCCACTGGTCGCTTCGGCCCCCGAGTTGGCCACGCGCAAATTGTGTCGCTCCGGCTGAGTCGATCCACATTGGTCATTCGACGAAGACCCTGGCTTGCGGCGGGACCTCGCCTCAATGACGGTCATTCGTAACTTTGCGTCCTCCAGAGCCTGAATCGACCTTTCCCCAAGGCTCCTGTAGGTCTGCTGATTATTCCAGCGGGGTTGGGCGTGCCGGACGTTTTCCTTTCCTACAATCGCGAAGACCAGGCGGCGGCCCGCCGGTTCGCGGAGGCTTTTGCCGCTCAGGGCCTCGACGTCTGGTGGGACACTGCCCTCAAGTCCGGCGAAGCCTATGACGAGGTAACCGAGACCGCGCTGCGGACCGCAAAGGCTGTCGTGGTGCTGTGGTCGAAGAAGTCCGTTGCCTCGCGATGGGTCCGCGCCGAGGCGACGCTGGCGGATCGCAACAAGACCCTTGTCCCCTGCATGATCGAGCCGTGCGACCGGCCGATCATGTTCGAGCTGACGCAGACGGCTGAGCTTTCGCACTGGCAAGGGGACGCCAGTGACAGTGCATGGCGCTCCTTCCTGTCGGATGTCTACAGGTTTGTCGCCAAAGGCGGAGCTGCGCCTGCGGCGTCAGCGGCGCCAGCACCGGGCGGACTCAATCCGGCGCCTGCTGCACCACCTGTCGCGCGCCCATCTGTTCACGCTGGCAAGCCGCATCATGAACGGCCCTCCATCGCCATTCTGCCCTTCACCAATCGCTCGACCGAGCGCGCGGACGAGGTGTTTGCCGGCGGCATGGGGGAGGACATTGCATCCGCCCTGTCGCTCGGGCGGGGCCTGAAGGTGATCTCCCAGGGCGCAACGGCCGCCTATCGCAAGAACACATCGGACCTGCGCACGATCGGGCAAGAGCTTGGTACGAAATACATGCTGGAGGGCAACGTCCGCCGAGTTGGCGCGAGCCTGCGCGTCACCGCTCAGCTAGTCGAGGCCGACAACGGCGCGATCCTGTGGACGCAGAAGTTCGACCGGCCGCTGTCGGAGCTGGCTGAGCTGCAGGAAGAACTGGTCGAAGAGCTTGCTGCGCATCTCGGCGTACAGATCCAGAAGGTCGAGATGGAGCGGGCGCTGAGAAAGCCCGGCGATATCACGGCCTGGGAAGCAGTGATGCGGTCATGGGCGGCCTATGCGCGGCTAACGCCAGAAAGCATGGCGGTCGCCGTGGTGGAAGCGCGCCGAGCTGTGTCCCTCGCGCCCGATTATGCGGTGGCGCGCGGAACGCTCGCTATGGCCCTAGCCCTCGCGTTCAGCGAGACGGGATATCTGGACCGGAAACTGATCGACGAAGCTATCGAGCATGCCGAAGCAGCGCTGCAACTGAACCCGAACCACGCGACCGTTCTATTTCAGGTGGCGATCACGTTCAGTCACGCGGGACGATGGGCGGATGGCCTCGCCCTCGCCCAGCGCGCGGTGGACCTAAATCCCAGCATGGTCGATGTGCAGCAAACGCTGGCGATAATGCTCAATCATTTCGAGCGCTACGAGGAGGCACTCGCCCACCTCGCGGAAGCCGAGCGGCTGGCACCGCGCGCATTCCAGCAAGTGTTCACTTATTGTCACCGGTGCTGGGCCCTCTATGGGCTGGGCCGCCTGGACGCGGCGCTTGAAGCCGGCAACGAGGCGGTGCGCCTCGACCCTACCGGCAAGTACATTCTGATGACGTATACGGTCTTCCTAAGGGCGCTCGGCCGCATGGAAGAAGCGCAGGACATGATGCGCAGGACGCGCAAGCTCGCGCCCGGCGAGCCGCTTGATTTCTGGGTCGGTATGGCCCGCGGCAGCTACATGTCTAAAGCAATGTTCAAAACTTATTCAAAGCATTTCACCGACGTCTGGAACGCGACGCCGCTGGAAGCGGAACAATGACGCGCCCCAGCGATCTCAACGAAGACCTTGTCCGCAGTCTCCCCGATGAAGGGCCGGTCGTTATGGTCAACCTCGTCCGCTTCCGCGAGCGATCGCTTGATGGCAACGGGTCTAGCTGGGATGCATATGCACGCTACTCGAAGGGTGACATGCCGCTGCTTAAGAGGGTTGGCGGTACGATCATCTGGACAGGAACTGTGGAAGGCGTTTCGGTTGGTAGTCTCGGCGATGGCCGATGGGACTGGGTAGTGCTGGCTCACTATTCCTCCCGAGCAGCCTTCCTTGAGATGATGACCTCACCGGAATACGCGGCGATCAACGCGGACCGCGAAAACGGGGTAGAGGACCACGTAATTCTTGCAGCGAACCAGACCTACTCGAAATTCACTCCCAAAACCGCGACAGTCTAAATGTCGCCTTTGGGCCCCACTTCACGCGCTTCCGGCGGCGTTGCCAATGGCAGCGTCGCTCGGGAATTGCCGGTCGCTCCTGCCCTGCCGATCAGGCAGGACCTCGCCCAAAGAGCGTCATCGGTAACAATTCAGGTGTCAGGCTGGATTGGCGGTCCGAAGGCGGGTCACCATGCGGTTCTAGAGCAAGAAGGGGATGAGTCGCGCACGGACACGCCTCGCATAGTCTGGGTATCCGGGGAGGGCTTTTTTCAGAAAACTTTCTTCCACAGCGATGCGGATCGGGAGAAACAGCGCCATCCCCACCACGCCCGCGAAAACACCGGCGAGGCTTCCCAACGCTAGCGCAACCCCTGGAATCATGAGGAGGCCGCCCGCGTACATCGGATGGCGCACAAGCCCATAGGGGCCTGTATCAATTACGCGCTGACCGGTTTCGGACTGGTCCAGGACCGTGGGAGCTGCGAACTCGTTTTCGCCCGCTGCGGCGAACATGATGGCGACTCCGATGACCGCCAGCATGCCTCCAACTGGACCGAACCACTCTGGCAGCGGCGGCAACAGTTTCAGCCACATCACATCCAGCGGCATGAACACCAGCCAGGCGAGCCAAGAGATTGCTAGGATCGTCGTGGCGAGGCGGTCCATTAGCGGCTGCTTGCGGGCGCGGCCTTGGTAGATGCTCTGCATGCGCACCTTCAACGCCGCGGGGTTGGTCGCAGCCAGCCAGGCAGAGCCGGTCGCGCTGACCAGCGCCACGCCCGCGACAAAATAGAGCCCGCGCATCCACAGCCAGGTCCCGCCGGGAGCGAGGCCGGCGGCGACGAGCACGATGGCGCCATAGCTAGCGCCGCTGAGTAGGCCGAGGAAAAATCCGCCAACTGCTGTCATCTCGCCGCTCCTTGCGGCTTGCGCCTCGATGACCCCAATGGCGTTGGTCATATCTACGCTGGGATAGCTCGTTCGTGTTGTTGGGCAAAGCAGTTAGCTTCGGCCTCGGGCGGCGTCCCCTCCGGGCTCGATGAGCGGGCATAGAAATCTAGCGAGTGTTTAGCGCGGACCGCTTGAACTGACCGTTCAATCTCGCCGTGTTGGCCGAAAATGCCCAACGGCCTTGCCGCTCCAAACCGGCCGCTAGCAGCAAGGGGTTCCATCCGGCGGGAGCTCGCCTCATAGCTGCCTTTGGTAATGTGAAGGCTGGCGTGTCGGTCTGTCGGGCATCCGCGGCAGCGATGCCGCTGTGTGCCATATCGCAAACCCAACTCCCGTGAATTTCGCCGAACGAAGTCGCTGGCCTATTTGAGAAGGCCTTTTTCGCCGAGCATCGTCCAGGCGTTCTGCGAGGTGCTCAGGAAGACCGAAATGTTTTCCTGGAGGTTCGCCGCTGCAAT
>JANOKS010000082.1:0-15893 GCA_031419455.1 Alphaproteobacteria bacterium | reverse complement strand
AGGGCGCTCAAGCCGGACCTGATCCGCGTGAACGAGATTTCGGGTGGGGCGACAGGCGGACGCGGCAACCTGATCTGCGCGGCGCCGGGCGCCAGCGAAGGGTTCGACGTGGTCTCGCGCTTTTTCGCGCCAGGGTCTGGCATTCCGGAAGACCCGGCGACGGGCTCGGCCCACTGCATCATCGCGCCCTATTTTTCTCAGGTGCTCAGCAAGGCCGAACTGAACTGTTTCCAAGCCTATCCGGCGCGAGGAGCACACATCACGACCCGGATGGAGGGCGACCGGGTCAAGCTGATCGGTCGGGCGCGGACGGTGATCGAGGGCGTTTTTACCCTCGCATAGACCCGGAAACACCAGCCGCTTCCGTGACTTAAGGGGCATATGCTTGCGGGGACGCGGGGCGGGGGGTATGTCGCCGTCTCGATTTGCGGAGCCTCCCCATGGCCGTATCCACCTATCTCGAATTTGAAAAACCAGTCGCCGATCTCGAAAAGAAGATCGCCGAGCTCGAAGCCACGGGCGGTGCAGCCGTCGGCGAGGAAGTCACAAAGCTGCGCGAGAAGGCGCACAAGCAGCTCGAGCATATCTACTCCCATCTCAATGCGTGGCAGAAAACCCAGGTCGCGCGCCATCCGGACCGGCCGCACTTTCTCGACTATGTCGCCGGCCTATTCGATGAATTCGTGGAGCTCGCGGGCGACCGCAAGTTCATGAATGACGACGCGATCCTCGGCGGCCTTGCGCGATTCCGCGGCCGACCGGTCGTCGTGATCGGCCATGAGAAAGGCCGCGATACGCAGACGCGCCTGAAGCACAATTTCGGCATGGGCAAGCCCGAGGGCTATCGCAAGGCTGTGCGCCTGATCGAGCTGGCCGGACGGTTCGGGCTGCCGGTGGTGGCGCTGGTGGATACGTCGGGCGCGTTTCCGGGCAAGGGTGGGGAAGAGCGTGGTCAGGCCGAAGCGCTGGCGCGTGCGATCGAGGCTTGCCTGACGCTGGATACGCCGATGATCTCGGTGATCGTGGGCGAGGGCGGCTCAGGCGGCGCGGTGGCGCTGGCGTCCGGCAACAAGGTGCTGATGATGGAGCACGCTGTCTATTCGGTGATCTCGCCCGAGGGCGCCGCCTCCATCCTGTTCCACGACGCCAAGCACGCCAAGGATACCGCGGAGGCGATGAAGATCACCGCGCAGGACCTCGAGAAATTCCGCATCGTCGATGCGATCGTGAAGGAGCCGATGGGCGGCGCGCATCGCGATCCGAAAGTCGCCATCGAGAAGGTGGGCGACGCCATCGAGAAGGCGCTCGCAACGCTGGATGGCATGTCGGCTGATGACCTGCGCGCCCAGCGTAAGGAGCGCTTCTACGCCATCGGCCGGGAGGGTCTGGCGTAGAGTAGCGCCGCTGCCTGTTCGATCAGTGGCCTTTGTCCACTTCCTCGCGTCCAGCTGACCCTTTAGGCTGGGTGAAGTCGAGGTGGGCGCGGGCGCCGAGATCGGGCTCCTGGTCCGAGTTCTTTGCTTTCTGGATTTCCCAGGCATAGCGGATCGGATTGCGGGTCGAGGCCCAGATGGCGGCGTCGAGCAGGTCGAACTCAAGAAGCACGATGTCGGGATCGTTCTTCGTCGGCCACCAGGCCGCGACATGGTCGTTCCAGTATTCCTCGATCTTGCCGCGGTCGCGGTTCTCGTGGAGGTCGCCCATCAGGCAGGCGTGATAATCCTGATCCTTGCTGATGATGCAGAAGTGGGCGTGTGCCTCGCCGCTGAGTTCGCGGAACAGGTCGGATGCGCGGCTGGCGAAGAACCACAGGCGGGCTTGGCCGTCCTTGTCGGCCTGATGCGCCATCGGCTGCATGTGGCTGTGCGAGCCTTCAATGCCGAGCATGCCGGCGCGGACCTGGTCGAGCTGCTCCCAGAGTTGCTTCTCGGGTTGTTCTTCGGTCTTACGGGTGTGGCCCATGATCGGTCGCTCCTTGATTTGGGTATCGTTGAGCAACGGGTCTCGCTGGCATGGGTTCCGATAGATTGACCCCCACGCTGAACAGGGTCTAGACCACGGCCACTTCCACTGGAGCCGCCCATGAGGGTCGTTACCGTCTAGTTCGCGCCGGGGATCTGCCCGGCCTGGCACGCCTGTGTGCCTTCGCTGCGTGACCGCTGGTCGCGCGCATGACGAACCTTTTGGAAGCATCTCGATGTTCGAATTTGTTCGGCGCGCCTCGCCGCTGTGGGGCAACGTCAATTTCAACCGCCTGTGGACGGCGCAAATTCTGTCCGCCTTCGGCAGCCGCATCACGCGCACGGCGCTACCGATCATCGCGGTCAGCGTGCTGTCGGTCTCACCGTGGCAGGCCGCACTTCTCGCTGCGCTGACCTATGCGCCTTACGTGCTCGCGGGCGCGTTAGGCGGCGGCTTCGTCGAGCGCGGAAACAAGACGCGGATCATGATGGCGATGGACTTGTTCCGGTTCGCGATCGTGATTGCGACGCCTCTGGCATGGTATTTCAGCCTGCTGAGCTTTCCATTGTTGTGCGTGTTGGCCGCGTTGGCGGGAGCAGCGAGTGCGCTGTTCCAGAATGCAGATGTCGCGATCCTTCCGCGGCTGGTTGCGAAGGATCACCTTGTTGATGCGAACTCGCGGCTGCAAGCGACGGAGTCACTTGCCGAACTGACAGGGCCGGGAATTGCCGGGGTGATGATCGACCTCCTGACCGCGCCGGTTGCGATGATCGTCGATGCGTTCAGCTTCATCTGGTCCGCCTTCTGGCTCTGGAAGATTCCGAAGGGCGAAGGGGAGGCGGTCGAGGAGGCGGTTGCCGATCCGGCGTCGCGTCAGCCGATGATGCAGCGCATGCGCGAGGATGTCGTCGTGGGCTCTCTCGCCATGTGGCGGTGCAGGCCGATGCGGGCGATCATCACGGCGACATTCTTCTGGTATGTTTCGGCAGGCTTCTTTTTCGCGACGTTCGCGCTGTTCATGCTGCGCGATCTCGGCATGACGCCGACGCTGATGGGCGTCATCATTTCGGTCGGCGGCGCCAGTGCGCTGGCCGGATCGCTGGTCGCGCAACCGCTGTCGCGGGCGCTAGGCTACGGACCCGCGATCGTGGCGGCGTTCGCAGCGAGCGTGGCGGGTCTGCTGATGCTGATCCCGGCGGCGGCATTCAAGGACTGGGCCGTGCTGTTCATGGTGCTCCAGCAGCTGCTCGGGGACGCCGGCATCATGGTGTTCACGATCCTCGCAGTCAGCCTGCAGCAGCGTCTGCTGCCGGAGGACCAACTGGCGCGGGCCAACGGCTTCAACCAGGTGGTCAATGGCCTCGCGATGACGGCGTCGATCCTTGCAGCGGGATGGGTTGCAGAAACTGTGGGCGTTTCCAACACCGTCATCATCGGCGCGGGCGTTTCACTCATCGGGATCGCGCCGCTGCTGACGCAGCATCTCCTGTCCATCAAGGAAAAGCCGCCGCACAGCGAGGGACTGGCGGCGGCCGATTGATCGTCCGGCGTGGTCGCTCAGGCCTGCGCGACTTGCGTCACATCGCCGTGGCAGTTCTTGTAGCGCTTGCCTGACCCGCAGGGGCAGGGGGCGTTGCGCGGCGTGGAGGCCCATGAGGCTGGCGCCTGGCCTTGCGGCGGAGCCTGCTGGGGCGCGGCGGCCTGGGCAGGCGCCGCCATGGGACGCGCAGCGACCTGCGTTGGCGTGCGTGCGGGGCCGGTGTCGGCGCCCGGCGGCTGTTCCACCACGAACTGGCCGCGCATCAGGAGGCGCGTGACATCCGAGCGGAGGTCGCTCAGCAGCCGCTCGAACAGGGTGAAGGCCTCGTTCTTGAACTCGTTCAGCGGGTCACGCTGGGCATAGCCGCGCAGGTGGATGACCGAGCGCAGCTGGTCGAGATGCCAGAGGTGCTCGCGCCAGCGGGTGTCGACGGCCTGCAGAAGGACCTGCTTCTCGATGAAGCGCATGCGGTCCTCGCCCACCATCGCGGTCTTCTGGGCGTAATAGTCGTTGGCGGCGGCGTTGAGCTTCTCCGCGATCTCCAGCGTCGCGACGCCTTCCTCGTTGGCCCATGCGCGCACAGGCGCGGGAAGGCCGAGGACGTCGGCGACTTCTTCCTCCAGTTCGGTGATGTTCCACTGCTCCTGGTAGGCCTTCTCCGGCATGTGGCGCTTGCACATGTCGTTGATCAGCTCCGTGCGCATGTCCGTGGTCGTGTCGTTGACACTGGTGGCGCGCATGAAGTCGATGCGCTGCTCGAATACGGCCTTGCGCTGGTCGTTGGTGACATCGTCGAACTTCAGGAGGTTCTTGCGGATCTCGAAGTTGCGCTGTTCGACGCGCTTCTGAGAAGTCTCGAGCGCCTTGTTCATCCACTTGTGGGTGATGGCCTCGTCTTCCTTGATGCCGAGACCGCGCATGATGGCGTCGAGGCGTTCGGCGGCGAAGATGCGGAGGAGGTCGTCCTCGAGACAGATGTAGAATTTCGAGCGGCCCGGGTCGCCCTGCCGGCCGGTGCGGCCGCGCAGCTGGTTGTCGATGCGGCGGCTTTCGTGGCGTTCGGTCGCCAGCACGTAGAGGCCGCCGGCGGCGAGCGCTTCGGCCTTCTTGGCGGCGACGTCAGCCTCGATCCGCGCGCGCAGCTCTTTCAGCTCGTCCTCGTTGAGGTCGCGGCCGAGCTCCTTGGCGCGTTCCTCACCCTCGTCGACGACGCGCATCTCGATATTGCCGCCGAGCTGGATGTCGGTGCCGCGGCCGGCCATGTTGGTAGCGACAGTCACCGAGCCCGGCACGCCCGCCTGGGCGATGATGTGCGCCTCGCGCTCGTGGTGGCGTGCGTTGAGAACCTGGTGCTGAATGCGCTCGGCAGACAGGAGGTTGGAGAGGATCTCGGACTTCTCGATCGACACGGTGCCAACCAGCACCGGCTGCCGGCGGCGGGCGCAGTCGCGGATGTCGGCGATGATCGCCTTGTATTTCTCCTTGGCCGTCCGGTAGACGACGTCGTCCTCGTCGATCCGCTTGACCGGCTTGTTGGTCGGGATCTCGGTGACTTCCAGCTTGTAGATGTCGGAGAACTCCGCCGCCTCGGTCGAGGCCGTGCCGGTCATGCCGGCGAGCTTGTCGTAGAGGCGGAAATAATTCTGGAAGGTGATTGACGCCAGCGTCTGGTTCTCCGGCTGGATCTTCGTCTTCTCCTTCGCCTCGATGGCCTGGTGGAGACCTTCGGAGAGACGGCGGCCCTGCATCATGCGGCCGGTGAACTCGTCGATCAGCATCACCTCGCTGTTCTTGACGATGTAGTCCTTGTCCTTCTGGAACAGCTTGTGGGCGCGCAGTGCCTGGTTGGCGTGGTGGACCAGCGAAATGTTGGCCGGTTCGTAGAGCGAACCCTGCAGGATGCCGGCCTGCACCATCAGCTCCTCGATCTTCTCGTTGCCGGTTTCGGAGTAAACGACCGAGCGCTGTTTCTCGTCGAGCGTGTAGTCTTCGGTCGTCAGCAGCGGGATGATCGCGTCGATCTGCTGGTACAGCTCCGAGCGGTCGTCGGTGGGACCCGATATGATGAGCGGCGTGCGGCTTTCGTCGACCAGGATCGAGTCGACCTCGTCCACCATGGCGAAGCGGTGGCCGCGCTGGACCATGTCGGCCAGCGAGTACTTCATGTTGTCGCGGAGGTAGTCGAAGCCAAACTCGTTGTTGGTGCCGTAGGTCACGTCGCAGGCGTAGGAGGCGCGGCGCTGGGCGTCGTCGAGGCCGTGGACGATCTTGCCGACCGACAGGCCGAGGAAGCGGTAGACCTTGCCCATCCATTCCGCGTCGCGGCTGGCGAGGTAGTCGTTGACGGTGATGACGTGGACGCCCCGGCCTTCCAGTGCGTTGAGGTAGACGGGCGCCGTGGCGACCAGCGTCTTGCCCTCGCCGGTGCGCATTTCCGAGATGCCGCCCTTGTGCAGGACGATGCCGCCGATCAGCTGGACGTCGAAATGCCGCAGACCGAGGGCGCGTTTTGACGCCTCGCGGACGGTCGCGAAGGCTTCCGGGAGGACGTCGTCGAGCTTGGCGCCGTTGGCGACCTGCTGGCGGAAGTCCTTCGTGCGCTGGCGCAGGGCGTCGTCGGAAAGAGCCTCCGTCACCGGCTCCAGCGCATTGATGCGCTGGATGAGCGCCCTGTAGGGCCTGATCTTCCGTTCGTTGACGGACCCGAATATCTTTTGGGCGATCCCGAGCATTCGTCTATCCGCTGCCAGCCTGCGCGAACCGCTAATGGTCGCGATGTCCCTTACATATAGTGTATACGTGGAAGTTATCCGGCCTCGGCTACACACGTCCTGTTGTTGCGAATTTCCCGTAGGGAAACTCACTCGACTTGGGCGTTGCCGAGACGTAAGGACCGGCATTCCCAGTGTCAATCGGACCACGGGAGCCCTGACTGTTCTGGACGCCGGTCTGTACACCGGCTGACAGCTTAAGGAGCCTCAGAATGGCATTTGGGACACGCCTTGTGCTTCTGGCCGTCCTGGCGGCATGCCTGCCGATGGCGGGATGCGGCGGGGAAGACCCACCGATGGAAGAGGCGGCCGAGGGCGATGTCTCCGCCGAGGCGGCGACGGTCAATGGCCAGGTCATCTACGTCTCCGACGTCGAGATGGAAGCCCGCATGAAGGGGCTCGTGAAGCCCGGCGAGACGCTGGCGCCCGGCAGCGCGGAGTTCGACGAAATCCTGGAGGAGCTCATCGAGGTGAAGCTGCTCGCCGTGGAGGCGATCAGCCGCGGACTCGATGAGGAGGCCGAGGCGCGTCACCGGCTCAACACGGCGCGCGACAATATTCTCGGCAACATCCTGCTCGAGCGCATTGCCGCCGAGGAAATCGACGAGGCGGCCATCCGCAAGATGTACGAAGCGCAGGTGCAACTGCTCGAGCCGCAGATGGAGAGCGAGTCCCATGTCCGCCACATTCTCGCGCCGACCCGGGAAGCGATCGACAGGATCGCGGCCGAACTGAAGACGGGCGTCGATTTCGCCGTGCTGGCCGCGCGCCGGTCAAGCGATGAGGCGACGCGGCTGGATGGCGGTGATCGTGGTTATCTCACAGCCGATGAGACGTCGCCGGAGTTCGCGCGCGTCATTCGCGAAGTTCCCGAGGGCGGCGTCTCGCGTCCCTTCGAGGACGAGGACGGCTGGCATATCGTGAAGATCGAAGATGTGCGCAAGCGCCGTCCGCCGTCGATCGATGAGCTGGACGCCAAGATCCGTGGATTTCTGAAGGCGCAGCAACTGGAGGAAATCCTCAAGGACCTGCGCGCGGACGCGGAGATCGTGAAGCGCAATCCCGCGCGGTCCTCGCGGCTCGATGCGCCGGCGGCGACGGCGCCTGCGCGCGTCGAGCCGGCTGCGCCAAAACCGGCGGCGCCAGAACCCGTTGCGCCTGCGCCAGGCACTCCGCAAGGCATCACCATCCTGCCGATGGAGCCAGCGCCGGCGCCATCTGAAACGCGCGATCCTTCCGCCACGCCGGCCACGCCGCAATAGTCTCCCTCAAGAAGGTAGTTGCATTGGCCTCCGCAAAAGACCTGCCCGTATCGCCGCTGGCGCCGGCACGCTTCCCGGTCCTGCCGAAGGTGGCGGGGATGGAGGCGGTCACGCACTCGCTGGGTCTCTACAAGGGCAAGGTCCGCGATGACCTGCTGGTCGTGCACTTTCCAGACGGCGCCGCGGCAGGAGGTATTTTCACGATGTCCTCGACCCGCTCCGACGATGTGGACCGCTGCCGGGCCGCGCTGACGTCAGGCGGGGGCAGGGCGCGGGTTCTGGTGGTCAACACCGGCAATTCCAACGCTTTCACGGGAGCTGCCGGCATTGCGAAGAATGCAGCGACCATTGCATCGGCGCGCAAGCAATCCGGTTGCGGCGAGCATGAGGTGTTCCTCTCGGCGACCGGCGTGATCGGTGAGCCCTTGCCGCCGCACATCGTCTCCGGCGGCGTCGAGCAGGTGTGGGACAGGCTGGGCGCGCCTGACTTCGAGAAGATCGCCAACTGTATCCGCACGACGGACACGTTTGCGAAGGCCGCGGGCGAGGTCGCGAACCTCAACCGCCGCAACGTTTCGATCGTGGGCGTGGCCAAGGGATCCGGCATGATCCAGCCCAACATGGCGACCACGCTCAACTATGTGTTCACCGACGCCAATCTCGGACCCGCCGTGTGCCAGGCGCTGATCACGAAGCTGGGTGATCTCACCTACAATTGCATCACGGTGGATTCGGATACCTCGACATCCGACACGCTGCTGTTCTTCGCAACGGGCGCTGCGGGCGGCGAGCCGATCGACAACCCGGACGATCCGCGCCTCTCGGATTTCATCGCAGCGATGCACCGCGTGCTGCTCGATCTCGCCACGCAGATCGTGCGGGACGGGGAGGGCGCGACCAAGATCATCGAGATCACGGTCGAGGGCGCAGCCAGCGACGCCTCGGCCAAGGTGATCGCCTGCTCGGTCGCCAACTCGCCGCTGGTGAAGACCGCCATCGCCGCAGGAGACGCCAACTGGGGACGGGTGGTGATGGCTGTAGGCAAGACGGCTGAGCCGGTGGAGCGCGACAGGCTCTCGCTGTGGTTCGGCGATCATCAGGTCGCGCACGAAGGCGCACGCTCGCCCGGCTATTCCGAAGCCATCGCAACAAGAGCGGTGTCCGGTGAGCAGGTCTTCATCCGCGTCGATGTCGGCGTCGGGCGGGGCAAGGCGACGGTGTGGACCTGCGATCTCACCGATGGTTACGTGAAGATAAACGGCGCCTACAGAAGTTGATCGGCCCGTCTAAACCGGATGCTTACCTCGTCATGACACAAGAGAAGGATGCGAAACCGCTGGTGCTCGTCGCTGCGGCCGCATTGGTGCGAAGCGATGGACGGTTGCTGCTGGCGCAGCGGCCAATGGGAAAACCGATGGCTGGTCTCTGGGAATTCCCGGGCGGCAAGGTGGAAGCCGGTGAAAGCCCTCAGGGCGCGTTGACGCGCGAACTGAAGGAAGAGCTGGGTCTCACCGTGGCCGAAGCCGACATGTCGGCGTTCTCGTTCGCAGCGCATGACTATGAACGTTTCCGCCTGCTGATGCCGGTGTTCCTGGTGCGCAGGTGGGGCGGGGAACTTGAAGCTCGTGAGGGGCAACAACTGGCATGGGTATCGGCGGAAGAGATCGGGAGCTATCCGGCGCCCGCAGCCGACATTCCCCTGTTCGCGCAGTTCATCGACTGGTCAAAAGCGGGACGCGCATGAAAACCCTCAAGACATTCCTCCGCATGCTCAAGGACCGGTCCGGCGCCACCGTGATCGAGTATTGCATCATCGCCGGCATCATCTCGATCGCCATCGTCGGCGGCGCGACCGCGATCGGCGGCAGTACCAACACCTCGTTCAACGCGGTGCAGGCCGGGTTCACGCCGTAGAGCCCGGCGCTCTATCGCAGGGACAGTGCAATCCGGCAGCGCAGGCCGAACGGTTCGTAACTGGTCTTCACCTCGCCATTCAGCTCGCCAGCGAGAACCGTCTCCAGAAGCCTGCTGCCAAAGCCACGGCGGACCGGCACCAGCACCGCCGGACCACCCGCTTCGGCCCAGTCAATGGACAGGTCGTCCCCTTCGAGACGCCAGCTCATCTTCACCCGACCTGTTGGCATCGACAGTGCGCCGTGTTTCACGGCGTTCGTGCAGAGTTCGTGCAGCGCCATGCCGATGGCGGTGGTGGTGCGTCCCTTCAGTTCGACGAAATCGCCTTCGATCTCGAAGGGGTCGACGCCGTCCATGCGATAGGGGCGAATGACGGCTTCCACGACGTCGCGCAGCACAGCGGCGGCCGCGTCGCTTTCGAGGATCATGTCGCTCGCAACGGCAAGCGCACGCAGGCGGCCGAGGAAGGCCTGGGTTCCTGCCTCGCTGCTGGATGCGTTGCGGAAGGACTGCACGGCTAGGGTCTGGACCACGGCGAACGAGTTCTTGACCCGGTGCTGCTGCTCGCGGGCAACCACGGCAAGGCGCTCCTCGCTCCGCTTGCGCTCGGTGATGTCGATGAGCAGTCCCGTCACGCGCTCGCCTTTTCCGCGTAGCGACGGCGCGTGCTGGGCGCGAAGGAGCAGGTGCTTGCGGGCGCCCTGAGGCGTGGTGATCGCGATTTCGGCCTGGATCTGCATGCGGTCGGCTTCCGGCGCGCCGCCCCGTGCGCGGACCCCCGGCGATTGACCGTGCGCGGCGCGCAGCTTGATGGTTTCCCAGCTCACTCCCTCGCGGGCGACGCGGTCCAGCTCGCCATTGGCATAGAGGGCGCGCACCTGGTCGAGCGTGATGACGGCATCGTGCGGGAAGCCAAGCAAGAGGTTGAGCTCCGCCGATGGCGTAAGCCCGCCGGTTTCGAGATCGACCTCCCAGACCGCCATGCGGCCGGCCTCGATCGCAAGCTTGAGGCGTTCCTCGCTTTCGGCCAGGGCGTCGGCGGTCTCGTAGATCTCGGTTATGTCCTCGACGACGCCCGTGTAGCTCGCCGGCGCCAGCCCTCCGTCAGATCGTGCGTAGGCGATGTCGATCTTCATCAACACCCCGCGGATCGCGCCATCCTCGCGGACGATGCGGAAGCGTAAGATCCGTGTCGCGCCAATAATGGCGAGCTCGTGCTGCGGCTGGGCGAGTTCGTCCTGCCAGGCGCGGTCGGCAGGATGGGTGGCGTCAGCCAGCGCCGCGAAGCTCAGGAGTGCGCCTGCGGGTTTGCCCAGCAGGTCCCACAGGGGCGGTGTGGCGGTGAATTCGCCGGTTGCAAGATCGAGGTCCCAGATCGCCGGCCGCGTCGCCGCTGCCGCGCGCCCGAGGCGCCGCTCCACGGCGGTGGACCTTTCCCTCTCCGTGTCCATGGTGTGGATATAGCGCGCAGGACGCGTCGCGGCGATAGGTGAAAAACCAAAACTGGTCCGGGCTATCCCGCCTTGTCGCCCGTTCCGTGTTCCTCAACGCCCAGCGCATCAGCGAGACGGACGGTTGCGCTGCCGGGGCGTTTCGCTTTCGGCTGGTCGGGCGAGGGCGACCAGCCTGAGAGCGTGACGAATTCGAAAGTAGCGCGGATGCGGCCATCGGGGTCCGAGAAGCGCTGGGCGTAGATGTCCATCGCACGCATCAGGATGGCGCGGGTCAGCGGCGGGGCGCTGCGGTCGGCGAAGGAGGCTGTCTCGCCCATCCCACGCAGGTCGGCCAGCAGCCGCATGGGGTGGGCGTAGCGAACGGTGCGAGCGTCATTGTCCGCGACCGGCATGGCGAAGCCTGTGCGCTGCAACAGGCCGGCGCCGTCGATCACGTCCACGAAAGGCGAGATGCGGTTGGCCGCGCCGCCGCGGATTTCCACCTCGGCAGACAGCAGCGACTGGCGCAGCTCCGTCAGCGTGCGTCCGCCCAGAACCGCACCGATGAACAGCCCGTCCGGCTTGAGCACGCGCCTGATCTGGATCAGCGCGCCGGGCAGGTCGTTCACCCAGTGGAGCGACAGGGCCGAGACGACGAGATCGAACGAGGCTTTGGCGAAGGGCAGCGCTTCCTCGTCGACGACAACATCCGGCGCGAAGGCTGCAGCGAGATCGGCGCGGACGACATGGCCAACGCGCTCGCGCACGAGCTGGTCGGACTGCAGCGTCCGCGTCAGCAGGCCGTCATGGGCGCCAAGATCGAGCACGTGGTCGAAGTGGCGGTTGATGGTGGACAATCGCAAGGCGATGTCTTCCGCCGCGAGCTGTTTCAAGAAAGAATGATCGGCAAAGCGCGGCGCTGCGCGCGCGCGCCTGAGGGCGTGCAGGCTGCGGTCGAAGATCCGCATGGGATCGGGCCCAGCGTTCGGGGATTTTGGGGGCGGGGCGGGTGGAGACGACATCGAAGCGGTATGTAGCGGCTGGCAAGCCCCGCGGTAAGACGCGGCGGCGCAACCGTTTGACGTCTGCGCTGGCCGGCATGATCTGGCCGCAGCGCTCGCTGATTTCGCATCGGGAGTTGGCCGGGCCGGGCGCGCTGGAGCCGGAACTCTGGTCAAAACTGCGGTTCATGTCGGAACCGCTGTGCGCACGCTGCGGCATGCAGTTCGAGATCGCCGTCGAGCCGGGGCAAGTCTGCGCTGCCTGCATCGCCGATCCGCCGGCCTACAACCGGGCGCGGGCGGCCGTGATCTATGGGGATGTGTCGCGCGACCTGGTGCTCGGGCTCAAGTATCAGGGGCGGCGGGATGGGCTGGTTGTTCTTGGCGGCTGGATGGCCGGGGCGGGGGTGGAACTGCTGGCGGAGGCGGACCTGATCGTGCCCGTGCCGCTGCACTATTTCCGCTTGGTGAGGCGGGGGTTCAACCAGTCGGGCTGGCTGGCGGCGGCGCTGTCCAGATCAAGCGGGGTGAGGCTGTCGGTCGATGCGCTGAAGAGAGTGCGGGCGACGCCAATCCAGGGGAGCATGTCGGCGGATGCGCGGCGGCGCAATGTTCAGGGTGCGTTCCGGGTGAGGGCCAGCAGGAAGGCTCTGGTGAAGGACAAGCGCATCCTGCTGGTGGACGATGTCCTGACCACGGGAGCGACCGCTGAGGCCTGCGCGCTGACCCTGAAACGGGCAGGGGCGGCGTGCGTCGATGTGCTCACACTGGCCAGAGTTGCGGGACCCAGGACCATAACCCTATAGTTTTTGGAACGATTCCAGATACCTGCCGTAAAGCGTTAGGGAGTTGTTCTGACCCCGCCTGCACCCTTTATGAGCAGGCGAAACTTGCGAATGAGGAACTGGCCGTTGGCGGCGCGCGTCGAAATCTACACAAGGGACTTCTGCGGCTACTGCTCGCGGGCGAAGAATCTGCTCGCGTCCAAGGGCGTCGCCGTCAACGAAATCCGGGCGGGCGATGATCCGGACAAACGCCGCGAGATGATCCAGCGTTCGCAGGGCACGACGTATCCGCAGGTCTTCATCAACGGCCGCCATGTCGGCGGGTCTGACGACATCCACGATCTCGACCGGGCCGGCAGGCTGGATGCCTTGCTGGCTGAACCGGCCGTGGTCTGAAGAGAAAGAAAGCTGACGTGATCCGCTATTCTCTCGCCTGCGTGGGGGAGCATGGGTTCGAGGCATGGTTCTCGAACTCCGCGGCCTATGACGTGCAGCGCAAAAAGAAACAAGTCGAGTGCCCCGTCTGCGGCTCGACCGACGTGCACAAGCAGATCATGGCGCCGATGGTGCGCTCGTCCGACAGGGCGGTTCCGTCGGAAGTTATTGCTGCAAAAGTTGCAGGGGAAATCCGCGCGCATATCGAGAAGACGCATGACTATGTCGGCGACAGGTTCGCCGAGGAAGCGCGCTCGATGTATTATGGCGAGACCGAGCATCGGCCAGTCTGGGGCGAGGTGACGCCGGACGTGGCGCAGGAACTCGCCGAGGAGGGCGTGCCGGCGATGCCGCTGCCCAAGCCGTTCGCGCCTGAGCCGCCGAAGCGCAAGGGGCGGGTGAATTAGGCCTGGCGGGGAGGACAGGTAGGGGTGTGACATGGTAGAGACCGCCCGGACGAGAGGAACTGCCCCATGACTCAGGCTGGCTTCATTGATGCTGCGGAAGCGCCGCCGCGCGCGACCAACGAGATCAAGCTTTATGGGCCGGAAGCCTTCGTGGGCATGCGGCAGGCTGGGCGGCTCGCTGCGGAATGCCTCGACATGCTTATCCCGCACGTCGTGCCGGGCGTCACCACTCAGAAGATCGACGATCTGGCCCGCGACTTCGTGCTCGACAATGGCGCGCTGCCCGCGTGCCTGTTCTACAAGGGTTATCGCCATACGGTCTGCACATCGATCAATCATGTCGTGTGCCATGGCATTCCGGGACCGAAGGCGCTGAAGGAAGGCGACATCGTCAACATCGACGTCACCGTGATCGTCGATGGATGGCATGGCGACACCTCGCGGATGTATTCGGTGGGTGAGGTCAAGCGGAAGGCTTCGCGCCTGATGGACGTCACCTATGAGTCCATGATGAAGGGCATCGCCGCGATCAAGCCGGGCGCGCGGCTGGGCGATCTCGGTGCTGCGATCCAGGAGCATGCGGAACGCCAGCGCTATTCCGTGGTCGAGGCGTTCTGCGGGCACGGGCTTGGGCGTGTGTTTCACGACTCGCCGAACATCCTCCATTTCGGCAAGCGCGGCCAGGGCCAGCCGCTGCTGCCGGGCATGATCTTCACGGTCGAACCGATGATCAATCTTGGCCGCTCGGATGTCGCCCTGTTGTCGGATGGCTGGACGGCCGTGACACGCGACCGGTCGCTGTCGGCGCAGTATGAGCACGCGGTCGGCGTGACCGAGACGGGCTGCGAGATCTTCACGCAGTCGCCGACCGGCCAGCATACGCCGCACACCTCCGGCGCCGGTGCGGTCTGATCTGATGGCGTGCTGACATGCCGGGTGGGGGCAAGCCGAAAAGCGGAACAGAGGAAGCGCCGGCGCGCCACTATCATGGCCACCGCGAGCGGCTGCGCCAGCGCGTGCTGAAGGACGATGGCGCGCATCTTGCGGATTACGAATTGCTCGAACTCCTGCTCTGCGCCTTCATTCCGCGCGTCGATGTGAAGCCGATTGCGAAAGAGATGATCGCGAAGTTCGGCTCGGTCTCGGCGGCGCTGGCGGCGAGCCCTGAGCGTCTGATGGAAGTGAAGGGCGTTGGCGAAACGGCCGCGGCGTACATCCGCGCGGCGAACCTGCTGATGCAGAAGGCTGCCGGTGATGAGGTGCAGGACCGGCCGGTGATCTCGAACTGGGCGGCGCTGCTGAACTATGTGAAGCTGAAGCTTCGCCACGAGAAATCCGAGCAGGCGCGTGTCATCTATCTCGACCGCAAGAACAAGGTGATCGCCGACGAGGTTGCGGGCAGGGGCACCGTCGATCATGCGCCGATCTATCCGCGCGAGATCGCGCGAAGGGCGCTCGAGCTGTCTGCGTCCGCCATCATCCTCGTGCATAACCATCCATCGGGAGACCCGACGCCGTCCCGCGCAGACATTGACCTGACCCGCGAGATCGAGCGGGCGCTGGCCCCACTGGACATCAAGGTGCACGACCATCTTGTCGTCGGGGCGAGCGAGACGGTGAGCATGAAGGCGAAGGGGTTGATCTGAGATTTCGTATCAGAATCGCGAAGGCTCACCCCTCTCCCCCTTGTGGGGAGAGGGTAGGGTGAGGGGGCGGTTCGGCAGGCGCGCGCGCCAAGTCTGACGGATCTCCCGAACGCCTTGCAGAAAACGCTGAGAGGCCCCCCACCCCTACCCCTCCCCACAAGGGGGAGGGGCGCTCTGCAGCCAGAGCGTGCAGGTTGTGCCAGCCTTTGCACTTCGTGCCTTGCCGCCTTGCCATCCATCGCTAGGGTGGCGGCAGGCGGCGTCAGACTGCCGGGACGTTCATGTCGCCAGATTCTCCCCTGTGGCGATTGCAATGCGCGGCTGCAATGCGGTCGCGCCGAGGGGAGAATTCATGTCGACCGGAACAGCGGCCACTTCAGGCGCGCCAGCCGAAGGGCAGAGCTACGGGACGCCAAGCTACCGGCTCTACGTCCTGATCATGCTGACGCTGGTCTACACGCTGAACTTCATCGACCGGAACCTGCTCAACGTCATCGCAGGACCGATCATCGCCGAGTTCAAGCTGACCGACACCGAGTACGGCTTCCTGAACGGCCCGCCCTTCGCGATCTTCTATGCGCTGATGGGCATCCCGATCGCCATGCTCGCCGACCGGTTCAACCGCGTATTCGTGCTCGCGCTCTGCATCACGATCTGGTCTGTCATGGCCGCGCTGTGCGGCTTCGCCAACTCATTCCTTTTCCTCTTGTTCGCGCGCATCGGCGTCGCGATCGGCG
>JANOKS010000081.1:0-5254 GCA_031419455.1 Alphaproteobacteria bacterium | reverse complement strand
GGTCATGGACAAAGGCCTGTGGGGCTGGTCGCGTCATCCGAACTACTTCTTCGAATGGATGGTCTGGCTCGCTTACCCCGTCATGGTGCTGGACGTGTCGGTGCCGTGGACATGGCTCAGCCTCGTTGCGCCCGCGATGATGTTTCTCCTGCTGCGCTTCGGCACCGGCGTCCCGACGCTTGAGAAGACCATGCTCGCCAGTCGCGGCGATAAATTCCGCGACTACCAGAAGCGCGTCAGCGCCTTCTTCCCGCTTCCCCCGAAAGGCAAGCCGTCATGAGCCTCGTCGCCCGCGCGATCATCGCTTTCGAATCCGCGCCGCTGCCGGACAGCGTGCGAAAGGGCGCGGTGTCCTTCCTCGTCGGCCGCGTCAAGCACCAGATGAAATCCGTGCCGGAAAACGCCGCCGCCGACTTCGCCGAGGAGATGCGCCACCATCCGATCGCCGAACACACGGTCGACGCCAACAAGCAGCACTACGAAATCCCCGCCGAGTTCTTCGCGCTCTGCCTCGGGCCACGCTTCAAGTATTCGAGCTGCCTCTACGAGCCTGGCGAGACGCTGGCGCAGGCGGAAATCCGTGCGCTGACGCAAACCTGCGAGCATGCAGAGCTTGCCAATGACCAGGACATTCTCGAGCTTGGCTGCGGCTGGGGCTCGATGACGCTGTTCATGGCGGCGCGGTATCCCGGCGCGCGCATCACCGCGGTCTCCAACTCCGCCAGCCAGCGCGCCTTCATCGAGAACCGCGCCCGCGAGCAGGGGCTCACCAACGTTCGCATCATCACCGCCGACATGAACGTGTTCGACACGGAGCAGCGCTTCGACCGCATCGTCTCCGTCGAGATGTTCGAGCACATGTCCAACTGGCGCGCGCTGCTGGAACGCTGCCGCAAATGGCTGCGGCCGGATGGTCGCCTGCTGACGCACGTGTTCGCGCACCGCACCGCGCCCTACCGTTTCGACGTCAACGACCCCGCCGACTGGATCGCGCATCATTTCTTTGCCGGCGGCGTGATGCCCAGCCGCGACCTGTTCGCCAACTTCCCCGACCTCTTTGAAGTCGAGCAGGACTGGTGGTGGAACGGCAAGCACTACGAGCGCACCGCACTCGACTGGCTCAAGAATTTCGATGCCAACCGGGACCGCATCCGCACCATCCTCGCCGACGTCTACGGCAAGGACGCCAAACTCTGGGAAAACCGCTGGCGGTTGTTCTTCATTTCAACGGCCGGCCTGTTCGGGCATGCAGGCGGGAATGAATGGGGTGTGGTGCATCACAGGCTGAAGCCGGTTTGATGTTGCATTTGCGGTGAGCCCAGCCCCTCGTGGTTCGACGGGCGCGCTTCGCGCTGCTCACCATGAGGGGCTTTCGCTACAACCATGCTTGCTGAGAGAGCCCTCATGGTGAGCAGCGACCGAAGGGAGCGTACGTCGAACCACGAGGGCTCGGGCTCACCCGCGCCCACCACAAACGAAAACAGGCGGACCTCGCGGCCCGCTTGCTTCAATCACACCCAGTAAGACCTACTGCCCGACCGACTGCTGCGCCTGCGCCTGGCGGATGCGGCCGTTGATGATCTGGTTCAACTCGGCCATCTCGCTCGTCACCAGGTAGCCGTCCTTGTCGGTGTCGACCTTGTCCCAGTTCGCCAGCAGCATGCTCGCCATGCGCCCGCGCACTTCGGACTTGGCGACCTTGTCGTCGAGGTTGGTGTCCATGATGCCCATGGAGCGCGATTCCTCGAGGCGCTTCTGGTAGTCGTCCTTGCGGTTGGCGACGGTCTCGTCGTTCCAGCGGAAGCCGAGCGCCGTGTACTGCATCTCCTCGTGGCTCTGCTCGCCCCAGGTCACTTTGATCGTCGGGTCGGGGTTCGCCGGATTGTTCTTCGAATTGTCGTAGGTGTAGCGCGTCACCAGCTTGGTGCCCGGCTCGATCTGGACGGGCGTCGCGAAGTCATAGCCGCGCTGCCAGTTGAAGTCGTACTTCGGCAGGCTGATGATCAGCTCTTCCTTGGTCGAACCCGGCTTGATCACCGAGACGGCCATGCTCTCGCCGCGATAGTGGGCGTGCGGGAACACCGTGAACAGCGTCGCCTTCTCGGGGAAGGTGATGTAGGCGATCTCCTCGTGGCGCGCCGCGTGCGGCAGGATCTCGATGCCGGCGTTGGCGACCACGGCCGAGCGGCGCAGGATCTCCGGCGGAGCATCCTTCGGATAGAAGTAGAGGCCTACGCGGGTCTTCTCCACCGTCTCCTTGCCATAGGGCGTGTAGTGCATCTGGAAGCGGAAGGTCTGGCCCGGGGCAACCCACGTGCCGGTGCCTTTCGGATAGACGGTGGTTTCCGCGCCAACCGCATAGCCGCCCGCGCCGTTCGACAGCAGGTGGTGAACCGCCTGGCGGTCGCTCGGCTTCACGGTCGCGGCGCGCAGCCAGCGGCCTTCGGTCAGCGGGTTCTTCACTTCCGGGTTCTGGTAATCGACCACGCCAGAGGCCGGGATCGCATAGGCCGGCAGTTCGATGATCAGGTCGGGCTGTCCAAGCTCCCACTCGGGCGCGACCTTGGCGTTGATCTTCAGCGGGTCAGAGCCATCGCCGCGCGGCGCGCCGGCTTCGATCCAGTGGATCAGCGTCGTCGCATCCCTGGCCTTGAGGTTCATGTCGGCGGCAAACGCGTTGACATGCGGGTCGGCATTGTAAGGCGGCATGCGGTCCGTGCGGATCGCCTCGCGGATCATGCCGGACCACTGCTTGACCTTCTCATAGCTGTCCATTGCGAACGGCCCGATGGCGCCTTCCGAGTGGCAGGCCACGCAGTTCTTGGCGAGAATCGGCGCGACTTCCTTCTCGTAGGAAATCTTCGCGTGAGCCGCCTTGTCGCGGTTCGGGAAGGCGAGCATCGCCGTCTTCATCTCGACATGAGAAGCCTTCACCGGTTGGCCAGCCTTGATCGCGGTCAGTACAGCATGGAGATTGCTGTCGGTCGGGCCGGAATAGACGACCTTCCAGGTCTTCGGATCGATCACCATCGCCTGCGCCACGCGGCTGACGCCAAGGCTCTCGCCGACCAGCTGCGTGTCGTCGATCAGCACGGGCAGGTCGAGGCCGAGCGCCGCCATGTCGGCCGAGATCGCCTCGCGCGAAACGCCCGGCGTCGAGTTCATCAGGAAGAGCTGCGCGCCCGTGTCCTTGAACGCCGCCTGCATCATCTTCAGCGCAGGCGCCGCCGCCTTCACGTCGGCCGAGCCGTTGGCGTGACTGACGATCACGATGGCCGGGGCGAACTTGTAATAGCTCAAAAGGTGCGCGCGGGAGTTCTGGTCAACCAGCCGGAAATCGTCCGCCCGGTCGGCCGGTTTCACGGTCGCGGCGACCATGTTTGCGCCGTTGATCTGGCCGTAAGCGGTGACGCTGGCGGCTGTGATAGCAGCTGCGCAAACAGACGCCAGGGCGAGCTTGAGTGTCCGGGCTTGCATGGTGCTTCCTCCAAAGCCGAGATGCGGTCCGCCAGACAGCGGCCGCCTTTGCGTTTTCCATAACGGAATCGGGGTCAAACGGCAATGAAGCGGGGGCTGCATGCCATCAAGAAGCCGTCACTTTCCAGCGGTGGAACTCGCGCAAAGCCCTTGGCCGCAGCGTCAGCCGCAGATCGGGCCCGCATACGTCGCCGCATAGGCCATGCACGACACATCCAGACGCCACGGCGCCTTGGCCATATCGAGCTTGCCGACCCAGGCGTCCAGCTCCTGGCTGGCCCACAGATTCAGGATCAGCTGTTGCGGCCGCACCAGCCGCCGGGCCTCGCCGCCGGTCACCTCGTGCACCATCTGCCCGTCGATATACCAGCGCACATGCTCCGGCTGCCAGTCGAAGCCATAGACGTGGAATCCGTCCGCCGCATCGAAAGGCAGGTCCACCTTCTTCGACGCCGCCTTGCCGTTCTCATGTATCGTCAGTTCCACGACCCGCGTATTGCGTCCAAGAATCTCGATGTCGATCTCGTTGGGCCGCGTCTGCCCCTCCTGTCCGGCATAGGAGAAGAACCCCGTCACCACACCTGGCCCGCGCGGAACCTTCATCCGCACCTCGAAATAGCCGTAGCGATGCCGGTCGTGGCTCTGCAATTCGCCGCTCGCCAGCTTGTGCTTCGAGCCTTCAGGTCCGGGCTTGAGAAGCAGGCTCATCAGTCCGGGCGCCGTCTCCACCGAGGAGCGCCGCCAGTCATTCGTCATCCAGTCGCCATTCGACCATCCGTCTGAAACGCTCCAGCGCGCATCCACACTGCCATCGAACCGCTCCACGAACGCCTCGCCGGCCTGCGGCAGACTTGTCTCCGGCGCAGGCGAGGGGGCGGCTTCCGGCTTCGGTTCGGCAAGCGGTTCGAGCGGGGAAGTCTGTTGCTGCGACGGCAGCTCGCCGGACGCCATCGCGCGGTGATCGAGCGTCTGCCGGTTGATCCAGGCTGAATGCCCGAACCATCCCGCCGCGCCTCCCGCCAGGGCGCACAGCACACCCAGCATGGCAGGTTTCCACCAACGGGCTCGCGCCCCCGTGGAATAGCGCACCGGCTCTGGACGGAATGGTTCGGCCATCCCGTCGGTCCGCAACGCCTGTGCCAGACCGGGCCAGCCATGAACCCCCGAATTCACCCGGAAATCGGCCGATCCCACGATCCCGCAGGTGCGCCAGCACACCTGCTTGGCCCTTTAATCCCTGTCTGCTAGACGCGGCGCCCAAGGAACAAAGAATGACTCCCCGCGACAAGATCAGAAACTTCTCCATCATCGCCCACATCGACCACGGCAAGTCGACGCTGGCGGACCGCATCATCCAGATGACGGGCGGCCTTACCGCGCGTGAAATGACCGAACAGGTCCTCGATACGATGGATATCGAGAAGGAGCGCGGCATCACCATCAAGGCGCAGACCGTGCGCCTCGAATACCGCGCCGAGGACGGCAAGGACTACATCCTCAACCTGATGGACACCCCCGGCCACGTCGATTTCGCCTATGAGGTCTCGCGGTCGCTCGCCGCCTGCGAAGGCTCGCTGCTGGTGGTGGATGCGAGCCAGGGCGTCGAGGCGCAGACGCTCGCCAACGTCTACCAGGCGCTCGACGCCAACCACGAGATCGTGCCGGTTCTGAACAAGATCGACCTGCCGGCGGCCGAGCCCGAGCGGGTGCGCCAGCAGATCGAGGACGTCATCGGCCTGGACGCCTCGGACGCCGTCCTGTGCTCCGCCAAGTCGGG
>JANOKS010000080.1:0-10338 GCA_031419455.1 Alphaproteobacteria bacterium | reverse complement strand
TTGCGCAAGGCAGCCGCACGCACCATCGACGCCCTCTGGCGCGCCGTTGGAGACATCTGCTCCCTCTTCACATCCGAAGAGTGCTGGAACTTCTTCAGGGCACACGCCTATGTTGCGGATTAACCGCCCGATGCTCTAGCTACTGCGGCTCTGACTACTGCGGCGCCGCGATCTGCTTGCGGATTTCGGCGACGCCGCGGATCACCGGCTTGATGCCGTCGCCGGGCGTTGCGGACAGCGCGCCGCGATAGCCCTCGATGGTGAGGTCGGGGCCTATGAGCAGGTACGCAGGCGTGGCCGGCGGCGCGAGCGCGCTGATGATTGCGCCACTGTCTTCGACCACTGGCCATGCAGGCGCAGGTTGCGGCGCCGCGCCGGCAGTGTGGATCACCAGCACGTCAAGATCGGGATCCTGGTCCGCGGCTGAACTCAGCGCGGCGGCGAAGCTGGCTTCGTCGGCGGGCGCGGGGTCCGACCAGAGGCCGAGAATGGTCCAGCGGCCGCGGAGGGATTCGCTGGTGAACGCCGACCCGTCAGGCCGCGTTCCTGTCAGCGCCGGAAGCACCGTGTTGATCTTTGCGTAAGCCGTCTGGTCGATCTCCCAGCCATCGACGGCGGCAGAGGGCGTCGCTGCAACCGGCGGCGCCTCCGGCATTTCCGCGGCGGTGACGGCGAGCTCGGTCTGCGGCTGTCCGCACGCGGCGAGGCCGAGAGCGGCGGCGAAAATCACGATGCGCATTGTCGTTCTCCTCGCGCGGAGACTTGTCAGCAAATCAGGCAGATGAATGGCGCAACAGGAACGTCAGGCGCCTCAAAACAAAACGGCCCGGTGTTTCCACCGGGCCGTTCGTGTTTCAGCGACGCGTCGAGATCAGTGGAAGATCTCGAAGAGGCCGGCTGCGCCCTGGCCGCCGCCGATGCACATGGTGACGACGCCGTACTTGGCCTTGCGGCGCTTGCCTTCGAGCAGCAGGTGGCCCGTGCAGCGGGCGCCGGTGACGCCGTAGGGGTGGCCGATCGAGATCGAGCCGCCGTTGACGTTGTATTTCGCCGGATCGATGCCGAGCTTGTCGCGCGAGTAGAGGCACTGAGACGCGAACGCTTCGTTGAGTTCCCAGAGATCGATGTCCGACACTTTGAGACCGTGACGGGCAAGAAGGCGCGGAACGGCGAAGACAGGCCCAATGCCCATTTCATCCGGCTCGCAGCCAGCAACGGCGAAGCCGCGGAAGGCGCCAAGCGGCGAGAGGCCGCGCTTTGCCGCTTCCTTGGCTTCCATCAGCACGAGGGCTGCGCCGCCATCCGAGAACTGCGAGGCGTTGCCGGCGGTGACGTATTTGCCTTCCTGGATCTTCTGGCCACCCTTGAACACGGGCGGCAGTTTCTGGAGATCAGCCAGCGTGGTTTGCGGGCGGTTGCAGTCGTCACGCGTGACTTCCGAGTCCTCCATGGTGACTGCGCCCGTCTCCTTGTTGGTGACGGCCATCTTGGTCTTCATGGGCACGATCTCGTCCTTGTAGAGACCGGCGGCTTGGGCGGCGGCGGTGCGCTGCTGCGATTGCAGGGCGTACTCGTCCTGATACTCGCGGCTGACCTTGTAGCGCTCGGCGACGATCTCGGCGGTCTCGATCATGGACATGTAGATGGCCGGAATCTTGGCGAGCAGCTTCTCGTCAAGCGAACGATTGCGGCCGTCGGGCGAGGCCGGGCGCGCGGGCGCAAACTGAACCAGCGAGATCGACTCGACGCCGCCGCCGACCATGATGTCGGCGCCGTCGTGGATCTGGTGGGCGGCCAGCGCGATGGCGTTGAGGCCCGAGGAGCAGAAGCGGTTGATCGTGCCTCCGGCGACGGTCACGGGCAGATCGGCCCAGAGCGCGGCCTGGCGGGCGATATTGCCGCCGGTCGCGCCTTCGGGGTTGGCGCAGCCGAGATAGACGTCTTCCACTTCCTTGGGGTCGAGTTTGGCGCGCTCAACCGCATGCTTGATCGCATGGCCGCCGAGGGCTGCGCCATGGGTCATGTTGAACCCGCCTCGCACCGATTTCGCGAGCCCCGTCCGGGCTGTCGAAACAATCACTGCCTCACGCATCTGGAGTCCTCCGTACCTGTCTGTTTGGAGGTAGCTTAAGCGACAGATTTTGGCGGATTGCAACAAGACGCGCCCGGGAGCTTGAAGCGGCCGGGCGCAAGTTGGACAAGGAAGTTGAGATGCGGCCTGATCAGCCGCCTTCCTTGGGCGTGGTGCGCGTAGTGGTAACCGTCGTGGTCAGGGCGCTGGGCGGTGTCGCGAGCACGGCGGCAAGCTGCGCTGCGGCGATATCTGCGGTTGTGTAGTTGGCCTTTGCCTTCACGACCGCCTGGACTTCCGGAGCGATGGGATTGGTGGCGTCGAGTTCCGGGCGGGTCGATACGGGCGTGATCACTTCGGTCGTGGTCTCGACATGCGCCGTCGCGGTTTCCTCGACCTTCGTCTCAACGCTCACGGACGTTGCCGCGGCTGGGGCGTCGGCTTCAGCCGCCTCGATGGGCTGGCTGTCCTGAGCGAGCTTTGCAGTGTCGATCGCGCCGAGCACTTTCTCCGGCGCCACGCCTTCGACGCGAACATTGCCCTCGGTTACCACCGTTGGCGGCTGCGCAAGCGCAGGGGCTGCGGCGAAGACTGTCGCCAGCGCTGCGGAGGCGAAAATAGACTTCATGATAATGACCTTCCTGTCAGAAGTGTGTGATCTCGGAAGGCGCAAGGCGCGGAGTCGTTCCCATTCTTGCAGCGTTTTAAGGTAGCTTGATCGGCGACTCGGACGGTTCAACTGGTGCTTCGGGCGCCTCGACATGGTCAGCGACATAGGCCCCGCGCGCGCCGCGACGTGTGGGTTCATCGACCGTGGTGTCGACGCTGGTGAAGAGTTCCAGCTGCGCGTTGAGCTCTGCGCCGAGGCAGATCGCGTAGGCGGACAGCCAGAACCACATCAGCAATGCCGCCACTGCGCCAAGTGAGCCGAACGTGGCGTTGTAGGCGTTGAAATTCTCGAGGTAGGCCGAGAAGGCGATGGACGCGAACAGCCAGATGACGCCAGCGGCGATTGCGCCCGGGATGATCCAGCGCCAGCGCGCATGGCTGCGCGACGGTGCGATGCGGTAGATGACGGCGCAAGCCGCCATGAACGCAGCAATGATGACAAGCCAGCGCACCGCGCCGATCAGAGCTTCCACAAATGCGCCGAGGTACAGCGCTGCCAGGATTGGCGGAACGGCGCCGATGACGGCAATGGACAAGGCGGCAAACAGGATGCCGGCGAAGGTGAAGCCGAGCGTGAGCAGCGTGAGATGGACGAAGCTGCGCTTTTCCTTCTCGTGATAGGCCATGTTCATGGCCTGCATCAGCGCGGAGACGCCGCCGGAGGCGCTCCACAAGGCGAGAATGGCGGAGAAGATCAGGCCGAAGGTGAGGCCGCCATCATCCTGCGTGGCGATGACGACCATCTGGTCGGCCACCAGTCCGAACGCATCCGGCGCAAGTTCGCGGAGAGTCTCAAGCTGCGCGCCCAGCGAGGTGATGTCGGTGAACAGCCCCCAGATCATCAGGGCGCAGGCGATGGCCGGGAAAATCGAAAGGAAGGCGTAAAACGCGATGCCCGCCGACAGCAGGCCGAGATTGTCGCCCAGTACGCGCCAGAAGACGCGACCGAGGATCGCCCGCCAGTCTTTCAAGCGTATGGCGGTGGGAGAGGCCACGTCATGACGGGTCTTCATTGCAATGCCAACGCGGCTGTGGACACACAGTTCCGACTTGGGGTTTGTCGCGCACGGTTGGCGCGGCCCGACCGATTGCGTAGGTTTGGCGAATGACGCCTGACCTGATCCAGCTGAAGAATCTCCCCGTCCCCTCGTCTGCGGAAGCCCAGGCGCGCAAGCGTGGCTATCGGCAGGACGTTGCGATTGTCCTTGACGCGCTGGGACACGAGCCATGCGTTGAGGCGACTGCGATCGGGCTCGCGGGCGTCAACCATTACCATACGCCTTTCAACCCGCCCTATCTTCAGCGCATCCCGGGGGCGATTTCGGAGCTGTATGTCCGCCACTCCGTCGGAGCGAAGCTGATCGGCGTCAATGCGCGCCTCGCAGATGCGGGGCTGGAACTCTACCTGTTCGACGCATGGCGGCCGCAGGCTGTGCAGCGCCACTTTCACGACGTGTGGTTTCCAGCGTGGCTCAGGCAGCGCGCGCCACATCTGGACGGGCAGCAGCTTGTCGATGAGGTGGAGAAATACTGGGCGGCGCCCAGCGCAGGCGATGGTTCGCCATCGCCACATGCGACGGGGGGAGCGGTCGACCTCACGCTGCGATTCATCGCAACGGGCCAATCTCTGTTCATGGGCGGGCTGTTCGACGATGTGACCGAGGACGCATGGACGGACGCGTTCGAGAACAAGCCTATGGTTTCGATGTCTGACGAGGAGGCGCGTGCAAACCGCCGCCTTCTCTACTGGGTGATGGCGGAAGCGGGTTTTGCCAACAACCCCACGGAATGGTGGCACTTTTCCTGGGGCGACCAGATGTGGGCGAAGCTGCGCGGCGAACCAGCTGCACTTTACGGGGCATGTGACCCGACGGGTTCCGCAGGGAACTTACGGCCTTAAGACCCCGGCAACCTTAGCCCGGCACTATCGCATTCAAGTTGATTGCGGAGTCCGGATGCTGAACGCGTTCATCAACGAGGTGTCGAAGACTGCCGGGCTCACGCAGGCCAAGGCCGAAGCCGCCATCGGCATCGTGCTGAACGCCGCAGAACGGCAGGGCGCCCCGATCGCGGACGAATTCTTCGAGCGTATTCCCGGCGCACGCACGCTGGCCGCCAGCATGGGCAGCCAGATCGGCGCGCCCACCGGGGTGCTCGCCCGCCTGATCGAACGCACGCCGGGCGGCAGGATGGCCGTAGTCGAGCGTCTGATGACCGATCTGCATGCTGTGGGCTTAGGTCCCAATGAAATCGGCTGCCTGTTTCCGGCGATCGGCAAGTTCTCACAATCCGCGTTCGGTGTTTCGGGTGTCGGCCACCTCGGCGACATCTTCGGAGCGCTCAACGCTTCCGACAGTGCAGTGCGTAGCGTAGCGTAGTTTAAGCGTAGTTTTAGCGTAACAACCTGTCGGGCGGTCCTGTCGGACCGCCCGTTTTGTTTGGTTCTTCTCGCTCAGAATCAATGCGTTGGCTGTGGTCATTGGTTCCTGCGCGGGATTGCGAAAAAATCTTGGTCAGGGCGGAACCGGGCAAGGGGGGTCGCGTTGATCCGATGTGCTTCCCGGTGGTGGCGGTCTTATCCGTCCCCCCCGACCCCCCGAGACCACTCCGCCGGGAAGTCACTTCCTCTGCCCTCGGCAGAGTGGACCGCCCGCTTCACAGCGGGCGTTTCTGTATCTAGGCCTGAGCGATGGCTGATACAGACCCAACCCTGTCCACAATTTCCCCAGACCGCCTCGGCGGGCCCGGCGCGCCCGACCCGCAGAAATGTTCTGCGCATGCGTTGGCGTCGCTGGGCGCGGCGGCGGGAGTGGACATGCGTCTCGCTTCGCTATCGCTGGACGTGACGTCTCATGAACTGGGCGAGGCGCCTGTTGAGGTCACAACGCGTGTGGACAAGCGGGCGCGTTCGATCGTGTTCGCCTCGATCGAGGCGCGGTCGGATGGCAGGCTGGTGTATTCGGCGCAGGGCCTGTTCAGTCGGACGGGTTAGGACCCAGTGATGTCGAATTGGAGCGCTGGCCCATCCCCGCTCCTCCCGACGAACGTCGGGACCCAGGGCTGACGATGAGTTTTGTTCCGCCTTGCAGCTTCAATTCCGTTCAAGCAGCGCCAGCGTTCCTGGATCCCGACGTTCGTCGGGATGAGCGGGGCTAGATGCCCCGCCACGGCCTCCAACTTTTGCCTCAGATCGGCCCGTCTCGCAGCGCCAGCAAATCCGGGAAGGCCGCCTCGCGCTTCTCGGCTTTCGACACGAACGCCTCCTTCATGTGGGCGCCCGACAGCATCGCGGCGTTCCAGACGCCGATATAGTCAAGGCCATCCGCAATCGTGTGATCGCGTGCGTAGTTGATCATCGCCTTGGAGCCGGTGACGGCGAGGGGGTTCTTCGACGCGATCTCGCGGGCCAGCGCCATGGCGTGATCAAGCATCGCTTCGGGCGTATCGAACACCTCGTTGACGAGGCCGAGGTCGCGCGCGCGGGTCGCGGGCAAGCGCTCGCCCGTGTAGGAGATCTGGCGGACCCAGCCTTCCGGCAACAGCTTGCAGAGACGGGGGAAGGTGCCGACGTCGGCAGTCATGCCGATGTTGATCTCCTGGATGCAGAAGAATGCGTCCTTCGTTGCAAGCCGGATATCGCAGGCGGAGATCATGTCGACGCCCGCGCCGATGCACCCGCCCTGCACACAGGCAATCACCGGCATGCGCGCCTGGTCGAGGCAGGTGAAGGCGTCCTGCAGCGCGGAAAGGTCAGCGCGGAACTTCTCGGCGCGCAGGTGCGGGTCGCGCGCTTCGCTGGTGAGGCCTTCGGGCTTGGTGAAGACAGCGAGGTCCATGCCGGCGGTGAAATGCTTGCCGGAAGAGGAAATCACGATGCAGCGCGCGCGGGCGTTGCGGTCGATGTCCTTCACGATCGCGGGCAGTTCTATCCACGCCTCGGGGGTGAACGTATTCAGCCTTTCGGGGCGCGAGAAGCGGATATGGGCGATCCGATCGGTGATCGAGACCTCGAAGCAGGAAGGCTGGGCTGACATGGTTTCCGTCCCTGGATTGTGTTTCTGGCGCCAGCCTAGCTAACCAGAGCCAGCAGCGCGACCCGTTTGACGCGGCGGCGCTTTGCCTGTCCTATCCGCCCGGTTGGGAACTCGGGAGGCTGCATGCGCGCCGGTACGGCTCGAATCTGTCTTGCGCTCTGCGTTGCGCTGGCGACGCCGTTGCCGGCAGGTGCGCAGGATCTGGGCAAGATCGCATCCGACATCCTGCACAAGTCGATGCCGGGGGATAAGGGCAACCTGACCAAGGGTGACGTGGCGGCGGGGCTCAAAGAGGCTCTGTCGGTGGCGGGTGGACTGACGACGAAGCGGTTGTCCGCCAAGGACGGCTATATGGGCGATCCCGCCGTGCGTATCCCGCTGCCGGGCGTGCTGGGGCAGGCGCACAAACAACTCGCCCCGTTCGGCATGGCCGGCCCGCTGGACGACCTGCAGCGGCGGGTCAACCGGGCGGCCGAAGCTGCCGCGCCTGCGGCCGGCAAGCTGGTCGCTGATGCGGTCAAGTCGATGACGTTCGATGACGCCATGACGATCCTGCGCGGCGGGGATTCCGCAGCCACCACGTTCCTGCGCCAGAAGACAGAGGCGAACCTGCGCAAGGCGCTGAAACCGCAATTCACGCAGGCGCTGCAATCCTCCGGCGCGCTGACAGCGCTGGACGGGACGGTGATCAAATACGGCGCGGGCGTGCTGAAGACCGACACGAAAACCTGGCTCGCCGAGGAGGCGACGACTGGCGCCCTGAACGGATTGTTCTATTACCTCGCCCGTGAAGAACAGGCGATTCGCCGCGACCCCGTGAAGCGGACGAGCGATCTTCTGCGCAAGGTGTTTGGAGGCTAGACGCGCGGCATGCGCAGGTTTCGTGTAGAGTTGAAGGACGGGGAAGCAGCTGGCATCGCCTTTGGCGATCCGGTGCGCCCTATCGACGTGCTGTTCCTGCACGCGACCGGCTTCAACGCCATCACCTACGAGTCGATCCTCGAGCCGCTGGGCGGCCAGATGCATGCGGCGGCCATCGACCTGCGCGGCCACGGGCGTTCCCGCCTGCCGGCCAATCCGCGGCGGATGAAGTCCTGGAGCAAGTTTCGCGATGACGTGATCCAGGTTCTGGAGAAGACGGCGCCGGACGGCGCAATCCTCGGCGGCCATTCGATGGGCGGCACGGTGGCGCTGCTGGTGGCGGGCAAGCGGCCCGACCTCGTGAAAGGTCTCGTGCTCGCCGATCCGGTGCTGATGCGGCGGAGCGTCTACCGCGCCTACAACATCCCGCTCTTCAACATGTTCATCCAGAAGAACGCCATGTCGAAGCAGGCGCTTCGCCGCCGTCGCGATTTTGCTTCAACAAGCGACGCCGCCGAAAGCCTGCGCGGGCGGGGCGCGTTCAAGACATGGCGCGCGCCATTCCTCGATGACTATGTGGTGGATGGCGTGCTGCGTCAGGACGACGGACAATTCCAGCTGGCCTGCACGCCCGAATGGGAGTCCGCGGTATTCGCGGCGCACCGCTATCGGCCGTGGTCGGCGCTGCGTCGGCTGCGGAAGAAGCGCATCCCCATCATTCTGCTCCAGGCGGAAAAGGATTCCACCACCGTGCCGGACGCCGACGGACGCGTCCACGCGATCCGCCCCGACGCCGCCGTCACCCGCGTGCCAGGCACGACGCACTTCGTCCCGATGGAGCGCCCCTACGTCGTGCGCGACGCGCTGAAAATGCTCTACGAAGCGATGATCGAAGGCCACCAGCTGATCGACTATGTCGGCGCTGTGCGGCGCACGATCGACGATAGTATCGGGATCATGGGTTAGGTCTCACCCGTCCAGCACCCCCGCCTTCACCCACGCTTCCTTCGGCCAGCGGTTGTGCATCCAGAACCACTGGTCCGGCGCTTCGCGAATGCGGGCCTCGACCCACTGGTTGATGCGCAGCACGGTGTTGTAGATCGCCTTGTCCTCGTCGGGATCGGCGTCCGGCATGAAGGGCTCGTGCACCGTCACGCGATAGCAGCCGGGAGCGGTTCGCAGGCACGAGATCGGCACCAGCGGCGCGCCGTACTTGATGGCGAGGCGCGTGGGGCCGGGCGCCGTCATCGCGTCGTAGCCGAAGAAGGGGACAGCGATACCCTGGTTGAATTTCTGGTCGTTCATCAGCGCGATTGGCTGGCCGCGGCCAAGCGCCCGCATCAGCTCGCGCGTGCCTGCGCCCTTGGGCGTCAGCACGTTGATGCCATAGGCATGGCGCGCCTTCGCGATGCGGCGGTCGATGTGCGGGTTGTTCGCCGAACGATAGGTGATCTGCGCGTCAAGCGGACGGTTGCAGATGGCCGACGCCATCACTTCCCAGTTGGCGAAGTGGCCGCCGATGAGAACAGCCGGCTTGCCGGACTCGCGGATCGCATCGAGCCGTTCCGCGCCCACGACCTCCACGCGGCTGTTCGGCGCGTAGGGCTTCATGCGCGCAAGATGGGGCATTTCACCCGCCGTCCGGCCAAGCGTTTCCCACGCGCCTTTCGCGACCTCGTCCACCTGTTTCCGCGTCCACTCCGGAAACGACATGCGGAGATTGCGGATCATCGTCCGGTGTTGCGAGGTGAACGGACCCGCTGCCTTGAGGATCGCAGCGACGGAGTTGGACGCCCAGGTGAGCGGCATGAGGCCCATGGGAATCCAGTAGAGCCAGTCCCACGCGAGCGCCTCCAGGCGCCAGGCAAGCCGCGCCGTCCAGCCGGTGCGCTGTGCGTTGTCGAGGTCTTTTGGACGGATGAACCGGATGTCGTCCTCGCTCATGGCGCAACACGGTCGAGCAGTCGCGTGAGCGCCGCCTCGTCCTCGAACACGGCTTTTACAGAGGCGCGCGCGACCTTGTCCTTCATGTCGGCGGGCAGCCGCACATGGTCCTTGTCGGTGGTGACGAGGCGGGCGTCATGATCGGCGGCGAGCTTCATCAGGAATGAAATGTCATAGGGGGTGAAAGCGTGGTGGTCGGGATAGGGCGCGCCTTCGGCGAGTTCAACTCCCGGCTGCCTGCCCAGCGCATCGAAAAAGCGCGATGGCCGCCCGATGCCCGCGAAAGCGACATAGCGGCCGGGCGGCAATGTGCTGGCCGGAGTCAGGCGCGCGCGCAGGATCGGGCAAGTGAAGCTCGCAAAAGCTGCGGGCGCCTCGCCTTCGCCCATCAGGATCACTGCATCCGCCCGGGAAAGGCCCGTCGCCACGGGTTCGCGCAACGGTCCCTTCGGAAAGACATGGCCGTTGCCGAAGGGATTGCCCGCGTCGATCACAACGATCGACAGCGACTTCTTCAGCGTCGGGTTCTGGTGGCCGTCATCCATCACGATCAGCTGCACGCCATCCGCCTTCATCGCGCGCGCGCCTGCGGGACGATCCTTTGACACCCATGCTTCACCGGAAGCCGACAGCATCAACGGCTCATCGCCGACCTCGCCAACGGTGTGACGCGCTGGATCAACGCGGTGGGCGCCCTCAAGCGACCCCTTGTAGCCACGCGAGAGACTGGCCGCGCGGATGGCCCTGCGTGCGTAATGC
>JANOKS010000079.1:0-4993 GCA_031419455.1 Alphaproteobacteria bacterium | reverse complement strand
CTTGCGCAAGGCAGCCGCACGCACCATCGACGCCCTCTGGCGCGCCGTTGGAGACATCTGCTCCCTCTTCACATCCGAAGAGTGCTGGAACTTCTTCAGGGCACACGCCTATGTTGCGGATTAACCGCCCGATGCTCTAGGTGAATGCTTGACCCCGCCATCCGGCGCGCGCCAGCATGGCGCACCCCGCAGCGTGGTCAGGCGCCAGGAGATTTTTGCATGCAGGACGCGCATCGACCCGCGACAAAATTCGTCCGCGCCGCTCTGCTCGCCTCGCTCGCCGCCGCGTCCGTCGCTGCATGTGCGGGCGGCAGCGGGGGTGGCGGCGGGCCGGTGTTGCCGCCACCGATTGCGCCGCCGCCACCACCGCCCCCGCCTGCACCGCCCCCGCCTTCGCCTCCGCCGCCCACTCAGCCGGCGTCGTTCTATGAGACGCGGGAGTATCTCGGTCAGCTGTTCACGTCGTCGCCCGACCTCGACACCAGCACGGAACTGACGCGCGCGTCGTCGGCCTATGCGGCTGGCGCGACGGGGCAGGGCATTGTCGTCGCGGTGATCGACACCAATGTCGATACCACGATCAGCGAGTTCACTGGCCGTATCGCCGGCACGCATGACGTCTGCGCCACCGCCATCTCGTCCTGCGGGGCGGGCCGGGCCGCAACCGACATCGACATTGATGGCCATGGCTCGATGGTCGCGAGCGTCATTGCCGCCAACAAGAACAGTACCGGCATCCACGGCATCGCCTTCGAGGCGCAGATCCTGGGCGTCCGCGCCGACACGCCGGGCAATTGCCAGCGCACCGGCCCGGACGAGAACTGTTCGTTCAACGACGCCAATCTGGTGAGAGCCATCAACTACGCCGTCGCCAATGGCGCGGACATCATCAACATGTCGCTTGGCGGCGAAGGCGCCATCTCCACGGCGCTGCGCAACGCCATCGTGGCGGCGACCAATCAGGGCGTGCTGTTCACGATCGCCGCCGGCAATGACGCCGCCGCGCCGACCGGAACTGCGGCTGCCGAGGGGACAAGGCCGACCGAACCGGCCATCATTGCCGGCGATCCGGCGGTGAACGGCCGCGTCGTGGCGGTCGGCGCGGTGAACAACATCGGCGTCATGGCGACCTTCTCGAACCGCGCCGGCTCGACCGCGAACTTCTACCTGCTGGCGCCGGGCGTTTCCGTGGTTACCGCTGGCGTCGATGACAATGTGCGCCTGCCCACCGCAGCGAGTTGCTCGCCAGGCGTGACCTTGAACTGCAATGATCTCGACGACGATGGCGATTACTGGCGGGCTTCCGGCACGTCCTTCTCCGCGCCGGCTGTTGCCGGAGCGCTCGCGCTCATGCTCGACCTTTTCCCCAACATCACGCCTGAGAACGCGCTCGCAGCCCTGCTCTCCACGGCGGATGATTATGTGACGACGATCGCGGATCCGATTGCCGGGATCGCTGCGGCGGCAGGCACGGACACGGTGGGCGGGCGGGGCATCATGAATCTCGCACGCGCCTTTGCGCCGATCGGCACGAGCAGCTTCACCTTCGACGGCGAGCAGGTCGCGCTTGGCGAGGCGCTGGGTCCCGCGGGCGGCGCGCTCGGCGACTGGATGGAAGCCTCCGGCGCATTCGACGGCCTCGTCTTCCAGGACATGTACGAGCGGGGCTTCGCGATCGACACCACGCGCATGATGACGGGCCGCGCAGCCTTCAGCGATTTCGGCATCCGCGCCGACTATGCGCGTGGCCAGGCGCGCGCCGCGCAGATGGGGGATGCGCAACTCTCCTGGTTCAATGCACCAAAGCCGGCCTACGATCCGCGCACGCCATGGATGGAAGAGCCCGATCCGACCTTCCAGTTCAGCTACGCCTTCGGCGACACCCGCGTCTCGGTCGGGCGCGGCGGCGGAGCGGAGCGCCTGACGCCGGGCCTCTCGCTAGTCGATGATCCCTCCGGTCCGCCCATGCTCGGCTCGGGCGATTCCTGGACCAGCGTTGCCCACGCCTTCGGTCCCATGACGTTCGATGCCCGCACGTCCGAAGGCTCGGGCCGCAGCGCCAATGGCTTCGGCATCGGCACGCAGGGCGAGGCCGCGCCGGGCGAGACATGGGCCGTGCGCCTCGGCTACGCCACGCTGCGCGACGCCAACACCGCGCTCGGCGGCGCGCTGCAGAGCCGTTTTGGCGGCGAGGACCAGACGCGCATGAGCGCGCTCAGCCTCGAAGGCCGCCGCGATGTCGGGTCGTGGACTTTCTCCGGCGTGGTCGAAGCAGCCGACGTTCAGATCGAACGCCTCGACGTCTCAGGCCTGTGGACCAGCTCATGGTCGGTGTCGGCGCAGCACCCCTTCGCCGGCGGCGCGCTCCGTTTCACCGCAGGCCAGCCGCGCCGCTCCGAAGGCGGCGAACTTACCTTCCGCGCGCCGGTCGAGCTGACACGCTCCGGGCAACTGATCTTCGCCGACCGCACGGCGGGCCTGACGCCCTCGGGCCGCGAGCTTGACCTCGAAGCTGCATGGAGCACGCGCCTTGCCGAAATGACCACGCTCGAGCTGGCGGCCGCGCTTGCGACGCAGCCGAACCATGTGGCGAACGCGGAAAACGAGACCGCCGTCTGGCTCAGCCTGCGCCACGCCTGGTAGTCGCCGCCCGACCGCACTGGCCGGCGCCTGCAATAACCATGATGCGCCCGGGTGTTCTTGCCGCCCTGTTCATGGGCCAGACGGCGCAAGAGGCCGGTAGGCTGCGCGTCTGATAGGTTACCAATTGCAACCAATTCAACGCACGGCTTCCATCCACCGCTAACCGGTCTGAATTACAAACGACGCATTCCGTCGGAAGGATCGGGATAGGGGGACGCCTCGCGGCGTCTCCCCTCCCACACCACCGGGCATACGGATCCGTACCGCGGCGGTTCGATCGGATTAGGCTTCAGCGGAGACATAGAGTCGGGGTAGACCGAGGGAGTCGAAGTCGTGGTTGCGCAAGGCCTGTTGGACCGCAGGGTGTCCTGACATGCGCCAGAATCCCGTCGGTGAACCGGCGGCGACCGCTGCATGGAATTTTGACACGCCTCGACGGCGTAATTCCCTGAAGCGATTGGGCCCGTTCTGCCAGTTCCGCCAAAGATACATTCTCAGTTTTCGGCGGATCCAGGCTTCTAAGTGCGTGAGCACACGTGGGGTCTGGTAAGTGCGTGAGCACACGTGGGGTCTGGCAGAAGCGAAAGTAGCCGCGCCAACCAATCAGGTAGGGTCGCAGATCCTTGATCACCTGTTGCAATCTGACCCCGCGGGTCCGGCGTGTCATGGCCCGGACTTGCGTCTTGAATTTGGCGAGAGCTTTTGGCGCAATCCGCCGCTCGCTCCCGTCATTCGAGATGCTGAAGCCCAAGAACTTTCGCTCCTCCGGTCGCGCCACCGCGCTCTTGGCCTCGTTGACCTTCAGCCGAAGCTTGTTGGTCAGGAACCGGCTTGTCGAGGCCATGACCCTCTCGCCTGCGCGGCGGCTGCGAACATAGATGTTGCAGTCGTCGGCGTACCGGCAAAAGCGATGTCCCCGTCGCGCCAATTCCTTGTCGAGATCGTCGAGCATGATGTTGCTTAAAAGGGGTGAAAGCGGACCGCCTTGCGGGGTCCCTTCATCCACCGGACGAACCAAGCCGTCTTCCAACACCCCGGCCGTTAGAAAGGCCCGGATGAGTTTGAGTACGCGCTTGTCGGACACCCTTGCGGCGACGCGCGCCATCAAGCAGTCGTGGTTGACTCGATCGAAGAATTTCTCGAGGTCAAGATCGACCACGTAGTTGTAGCCCTCGGCGATGTAGTCTTGCGCCTGGGCCACCGCCTGATGAGCGGAGCGTTCCGGTCGGAAGCCGTAGCTGTACTCGGAGAACGTCGGATCCCATCTGCCCTGGAGAACCTGCAGTAGCGCTTGCTGAATCAGTCTGTCGACGACGCGAGGTACGCCGAGTTTTCTGATTCCGCCGTCCGGTTTGGGTATTTCGACCCGTTTTACCGGCAGCGGCTGGTAGGTTCCTTTGAGCAAGCTAGACCGAATGCTTGGCCAATGCTCACGCAGGTAGTCCTTGGCGTCGACGATGGTCATCCCATCCACGCCAGGACTCCCCTTATTGCTTCGAACGCGTTGCCACGCTCGTAGGATATTCCCTCTGTCGCACACTTCCTCCATTAGTCGTTGTTCCGGCAAGGCTGGGCTTTCGGCTGCTGACGACGCCGTCGATGGTTCGACGCCCTCGGGCGCAGCGTTCGGGGTTTCACCCCGACCTTCCGCTTCCAAGGTCTGTCGCAATTGCTTGCTTGGATTTTTCTGTCGCGTTCCACTCACGAGTCGTCAGTCCTACTTGCCGCTTCCAATCGTTCGGGCCTTCGACCCTCGTTTCCGGCTCGGCCTATCTGTTGCTCCGCCTTTCGGCTTGGAGTGCCTCACTAGCTTTGCCGACTGCTTGGTCTAATACGCCCTCTGCTGACTTCTGCGCCGCGGTCAGGGCCCCTTACGAGTCCCTCAGTTCCGACTTGAGAACACGACGCAGATCTCCCGGGGTAAGTTCGGTCGCCTTCCGTGCGCAATTGCCGAATCTACGCTTCGCGCCTTTGATGGATCTGGACTTCGCGATTAGTAGCCCGCTCGTCCGACGCTTGCGCCTCATATCCGGTTCTTGTTCATCAACTCGCACTTTTGCTCCACGCTGCCTTCAGACCCCACCTCGCGGCGGCGGCCCTTGCGCTTCGCTAACCCTTCGCCTCCATCAGGCTGGGTAGAAGACTTTCACCTCCAAGCTACCGAGCATGCCCGGCACACTACTAAACCGCTCGCGCGGTAGCCTAAACGGCTAGGCCAGCGGCTGTGACGACGGCCCCCTTCTCCTTCAGCGCGTGGATTGTCCACGGCGCTTGAGGAGAGAGCCCATGGCCGACGATCCCAGCAATACTCCCACCGGCAGCCTTCCCAGGCCGATCAGTGCGCTGCGCC
>JANOKS010000078.1:0-4726 GCA_031419455.1 Alphaproteobacteria bacterium | reverse complement strand
GGCGGCTTTGCGATAAGGCTGCGCTCGATCGAGCCGCGTTCGATGATCTGGCTGAGGATCATCCTCCCCCCGCAGCACGGGCATGGCGCCGGCAGAGGCGCGGCCTCGGCGATCGGCTCTGCAGGCTCGGGCGCAGGCAATGGCGGCGTCATCCGGTCGGCCAACAACTCGCGGGCGCGAGCGATCTGCCTGGCGCGCTGAGCGTTGGCGAGGAACCCGACATGGCGGATGCGGTGGAACCCGTTAGGGAGGACATCCAAACTAGTCGAAGCCGCCATCCTCCGGATCGGCTCAAGCCGCGCAAGGCGGCCCTCGGCGTAGGCGTACGCTTAGCCTACCGCGGGAGCGGTTTAGTACCATCGGTGTAAGACGACACCGACCTGATCCGCGCTTCGCATTTTGCGACATCCGGATGGCATCCGTGCAGTATGCAGCGTCGCTTAGAGGAGGACGAGTGAATGGCGGAACGATTTGAGCGCCACCGACAGCCGTGGACAATCGACGAAGTGCAGAAACTTCACCTGCTGGCTAAGAAAGGCATGTCGCTCCAGGCGATCGCTAGGGCCCTCACACGCAGCGAGGAGTCGACACGGGACCGCGCAAAGGCAGATGGCCTTGCTATCTCAAAACTGCGCTGAGTGTGCTGAACGTCGTCGAATGACCGTAGTGGGCCGGTGGGCTTCAGCCGCTCAGCCTACCCTCTCATCAACTGCTGTGCCGCACCGATTGGGCCGCACTCAGCAGCCAGCGTCTGCTTCATTGTGGAATGTCGTGCAAGGCCATGCCATGCGGGAGGTCGACCACGTGGAAGGCCTGCAGCTCATGCTGGCTCATCGCAGCGGTCGTCGGCATCGCCTTGACGCGGCAGCGCACTGGGTCCTGAGCGCCCGAAGTCGGATTGGACAGCAGGAAGACTGTCTGGTTCACCTTGAAGGCGATTGGCTTCAGGCATGACCGTTGGCCGATATCGGTGACGGTCGCCGCGCCGAACGTGCCGTTGGATTTGGTCGTCCAGGTTGATCCATCCGATCGTAGCCTGAAGGCTGTGCTGTAGAACTGGACGAAGTGCAGACCGGCGGACGAATAGTTCGCGTAGGGAACGGGGATCTCCTGAAACGCGGACAACTGGGCCGGTGTGATCTGCGAATTCGCAGCGATCGCAGCACGTGCGGCGGGTGTCTCCGCGGGAATGACTGCGGGTCCGACCTCGCCGTTGCGGCCGGGATCGCCGTTGCACACGTTGCCGAGATCATCGATCCAGTACGCGAACACATAGCCGCCGAACGGATCATAATCGATCTGTGATTGCGCCGGCAGATCGGCATACCAGCCGCTGAGATAGGCGGTCGAAGTTCCACAGCTCGCGAAAGCCGCATCGGCAAGGATCGCCGCGCTTTCGCAGCTAGCCGCAGCCGCGCAAATGCTCAAGGCGGCCACGGCGCGAGCGAGACCTTTGGCGCGGCGGAAAGAATGACCCGCCAGAGCGTTTGAGCGTGCCATGCGATCCCCCGTCTTGATCGTCAGATGATAGCACGGCCGGCGGCAAGTCCAAAAAATCTGCCGATCGGTAAGGAAGCAAATGGGGTTGGGGCGTTTGGCGAGGCTGATCTGGTCGCGAAGGCATGCGTCGAATGGTGCACCAAGACCAACGCAGTCTCCACCCGCCTATGTGCCGCTTCGCTGACGTCGCTGGTCCCAGACACGAATGACCGCTATGGGCCCCGGTCGCGACGTGCCGATAGAATGTTACCAGCGGCGCAGTCGGCCGTGAACCGCCGTTCGTGGCCACTCTGACGATCAGGCGGTAGCTCGCCCAATGATCGGCAAAGTGTCTCCTCGACATCTCAATTGCTGATCGGGGCAGGCGGTTTCAAAAGGCCGGATTACTCCGAGTAGACGCTCTCTACTGCACCGCTTTCCATTCGCCGAAGGCGGTCTTCTTCAGAAGCAGGAAAGAGCTTGGGTCAAAATCGATCGAATCCGGACCTAGGTCGAAATACCAAGCGTAACCCTGGGCCACCCGCCAGAAGGTGTCCGAGTCAATGTAGACCCCGTACTCTCCGCAGGGAACTGGGAATTGGTCCTTCGGCGCCTTCGCGCGCGCTTGGACGCTTTGTTCGAGCACCAGCGCATCGGTCGGCCAGCCTTTTACACCTGCCGGCTGCAGCTCACACGACTCGCGCAGGGCCTTGTCAGGAATGTCCGCCTTCAGCGCCTCAATTCGCGCTCGCGGGTCCTGCCCGCCGCCACCGAAGATCGTAACCGGGTTGCCCGTGTACTCGAGCGCGGAGGCCACATATCCGAGCTTCACGGCGGGCGCCCCCGCCCTGTATTCCAATTTCGTCGTCACGCTGTTGCAGGTCAACGCGCGGTAAAGCAGCACGCCCTCGCCCTGCGGCAGAGGGAACGCGGTTTCATTGACTGTCCACGTGCATTCGGCAGGCGTCTCAGGCAGCGATCCGATCGTCTTGCCAAGATCCCTGATTGCTAGACCCATACAGATGTTCGATATGGGCAAACGTGCGCCTCCGGCGGCGCAATCGATGGCCGCGCTCTCCTGCGCCTCCGATGGCGGCCGTGTCTCGGATGGCGCCTGCTCCTGGGATGGCGCTGCCGAAGCCGTTGTTGCCGTGGACGCAGGCGCAACCGGTGAACACGCGGCGAGCGTCGAGATGCCGACTGCAAGGAGGCAAGTGAAGGTTTTCAATAACATTGCTATCCCCTAACTGGCATCGCAAATCCCCAAGCAAATGATGCGCCCCCAACGTCGCTTGTCGATCCCGTCGCCACATCCCGGCGAGTATTCGCCTTGGCCGGCCCAACGGCGAAGCGTGCATGGCGGAATACGAGACTTATTTCGCTGCTCGCCCTCTGGACGCGCTTTGAGGAGGTGACCACTCATTACCGAATGCTCGCCACGATGGAGCTTGCTAGCGCATCTGGATCGAAACTCGCTTGCTCCTTCGTACAGGCTGCCTGCGTAGGCTCGTCGAAATTTCCGCACTCAACCAAGCGGACCGTAAACGATACGCGGACCACGGCTCTGCCAATGTCGGTCGTGTAGCCATAGGTGTTGAAAGTGCTCCCCGCCGCGCCTTCGGAGGTCTTCGTGACACAGTACGTCTTGCCACCGACCGCGCGGCGCTCGGTGCTCGAATTCTCTTCGTCCCCAGCCACGCAGGCATAGTCTTGGACGGCCTCCATGGTGGGCGGCCCAGCTGCTAGCATCACAAACTCCCCCCCAACCCTCTGCGGGTAGGCGAAGGTTAGCCCGCCCGCTACTGGAGGGCTTCGAACCCATCCTTCCGGCGTGGCTTCGAGGACGACCGGCGCACGGTCAATCTCCGCCGCAGGGCACCCTGTGATGACCGCGGCGCACAGGGGGACAGTAAAAAGCGAGAGAATGTTCATGCGCTACTCTTGGCTGCGACCAGGGGCTGAAGGTCCAGTTCGCGCGTTCCGGGACTATAACTGGCACATCATTGAATCATCTCAAAATGAAGCGCCCCCGTAACCGGTAGTTGGGTGCGATCGCGTCCCCCAAACGACAGCTGGTCCGAAAATACCGATCCGCCTGCTCCCTTATTTAGGAGTAGTCGCCTGAAATCTGGGCCGGAGCCGCCCCCCGGGTGCTATGCCCGGCCCATTCAGCCAAGACGAGGTGACGCCCCGCACCTTGCGCCGGAGAAGACATGATGTTCAATGCAATAAAATCCGGGGACGCCTATGCGATATCTTGTGTTGTCGGTTCTGGCGATTTTCGCCACCAGTTGCTCGCCTTCGACCGACGCTCCGGCGATGGGTGCTTCGACAATGGTCGCCGCTGGTGGTCCCGAAACCGCAGACGCCGTTCAAAGTAAACTGGCCTCGCTTTCAGCAACCATCATTGGCGATGATTTGCATCAGGCGGTTCAAGTTCGGGTCGAAGGTTTCCGTGTCGAAGGGGATTGGGCTTTCATCAAAGTGCTTCCGCTTACGACGTCCGGCCAGTTTATTGACTTCGCGACCACGCCATATGCCGACGATGCCGCCGACGACATGATCGACGGACACGGAACAAGCTATTTGCTATTCCAACGCAAACCAAAGACGGGCTGGAGCAAGGTCGAATACGCACTGGGGCCAACTGACGTAGCTTGGGAAAATTGGCCTGAACAGTTTGGATTTCCGGCTTCCCTTCTCGAGATCAATCAAACATCTCCGAAGCCTTGACCCGCTGAGCGTCACAGTGGACGCGCAGGCCCCAACGCCTCAAACGGACCGAACCAGGTATGGAGCTATGACGTCGTCTTCGTCGGATGCGCCAACGGGCGGAAGCTGAAGTGTCTGACGGTGAGCGACTAGAGAAGAACGAAGGTCTCGCCATCGAGGTCGGTGGCCGTATTCATTAGCTGCGCGTGATCGAAGTTCTGTCGCGGCTGGTCTCTGAGCCTAGCGCGTCGAGTCCTCTGAGGTCAGACAATGACCACGTGCGACGAAGTCACGAACGATGTTGCGTCCAAGATAGCCGACGAGCGGCCGGCAGTTTGGGGCCCCACTCCACGCCCTTCCGGCATTGTTACGAATGGCAGGGTCGCGCGTGAACTGCCGGTCGCTTCTACCCTACTGATCAGGCCGGACGTCTTCTTTTGCGTTGTTGGGCGCCGGCCCAGCCCCGACGTGTACGCAAGGGAGGTGGGCGGCGTGCAACAACCTCGAGGGGATGTAACCCCGGGGGAAGGGGGGG
>JANOKS010000077.1:0-10947 GCA_031419455.1 Alphaproteobacteria bacterium | reverse complement strand
CATCGACAAACCTGACGACCCGCTTCCTGAGGTCAGAGGAGTAGCTCTTGCCCATGATCCACCTCCACACTCGGTGAATCAGACTTCGCGACCGTCGGGAATCCCCTTTCGATTCCTATTTCAGGCACGTCGCTCTAGGCGTTCACGGGATAGGTCCGGTTGATCCGGACGCGCCGATGACGGTGGGAGGCGATGGCCGCTCGCTCATCACAGTGTTGACGGACGACGAGGCGGAGCAACTTCGCACCGAACAGATCACGCTCGACCAGTTGATTGTCGATGAGCGGACCATGCAGGCGCCGTCGTAGAGTATCTACGCGTCGCGTTTTACCCGCGCCTTGCCACGGCCCAGCGCGAGCGCCTTGATGGCGCCGCGAAACGTGCTGACTTCCTGCGCTGTCCACCCCGCCCGTGTGAACGCATTGCGCAGGTTCTGCACGATGGGCGCGCGCTTTTCGGGCGGGTAGAAGAAACCGGCGCGGTCAAGCTCCGCCTCGAAATGCTCCATCATGCCGATCAGCTCGTCTCGCGCAGCAGGGGCGTCGACGCCCTCGACGGCGGGCGGCGGGCCGCTGACATCCGCTTCGGCGATGGCATGCGCAACCAGCGCCACCGCCTGAGCAAGATTGAGTGAGGCAAACCGCGGAGACACCGGGAAGGACAGGATCGCGTCAGCCAGCGCCACCGCCTCGTTGGGCAGGCCCGCGCGTTCGGCCCCGAACAGGATGCCGGCGCGTGAGGACGTGGAACGTATGCGCGTGATCGCGTCCGCTGCCCCAAACACAGGCTTCTCCATCCCGCGCGGCCGGGCCGTCGTGGCGACCACCAGCGCGCAATCTGCAATCGCCTGCTCGACCGTGTCGAACACCGTGGCCGTCACCATGTCCGGCAGCGCGCCGGCGCTCATCGTCTCCGCCGCCGGATTGGGCCAACCGTCGCGCGGGGCGACGAGACGCAGGTCGGTGAGGCCGAAATTGGCCATCACACGCGCAGCAGCGCCGATGTTCTCGCCCATCTGCGGGGCGACGAGGATGAAGGCGGGAGGGGTCATGCATGCCTTTTAGGGTGGAACCCCGGCGAGCGGAATGCTCGTTCTACCATCGTGAGAATGACGGCCTTCCGGAACGGCCCCACCCGCCCATTGTGCCCGCAACCATGTCTGCTATAGCCCGCGGAATCGCGTTTCAGGAGCTGTCCCATGGCCGTCATCAAGGTTGCGAACCCCGTCGTGGAAATGGACGGCGACGAGATGACAAGGATCATCTGGGCGCTGATCAAGGAGCGCCTGATCCTGCCCTATCTCGACATCGACCTGAAGTATTACGACCTCTCGATCGAGAACCGCGACGCGACCAACGACCGGGTGACGATCGACAGCGCCGAGGCGACCAAGAAATATGGCGTCGCCGTCAAGTGCGCCACCATCACGCCGGACGAAGCCCGCGTCGAAGAGTTCAAGCTGAAGAAGATGTGGAAGTCGCCCAACGGCACGATCCGCAACATCCTCGACGGCGTCGTCTTCCGCGAACCGATCGTGATGAAGAACGTGCCGCGCCTCGTGCCGGGCTGGACGCAGCCGGTGGTGATCGGCCGCCACGCCTTCGGCGACCAGTACCGCGCAACCGACTTCCGCGTGCCCGGCCCCGGCAAGCTGACCATCAAGTTCCAGCCCGAAGGCGGCGGCGAGCCGATCGAGCACGAGATCTTCAACTTCCCCGGCGCCGGCATCGCCATGGGCATGTTCAACCTCGACAAGTCGATCCGCGACTTCGCGCGCGCCTCGTTCAACTTTGGCCTGCAACGCAAGTGGCCGGTTTATCTCTCGACCAAGAACACCATTCTCAAAGCCTATGACGGCCGATTCAAGGACATCTTCCAGGAAGTGTTCGACGCGGAATTCGCCGATCAGTTCAAGGCGTTTGGCGGCACATATGAGCATCGCCTGATCGACGACATGGTCGCGGCCTGCCTGAAATGGTCGGGCGGCTATGTCTGGGCGTGCAAGAACTATGACGGCGACGTGCAGTCCGACACGGTGGCGCAGGGCTATGGCTCGCTCGGCCTGATGACCTCGGTGCTGATGACGCCGGACGGCAAGACGGTGGAAGCCGAAGCTGCCCACGGCACCGTGACGCGTCACTACCGCGCCCACCAGCAGGGCAAGTCGACCTCGACCAACTCGGTCGCCTCGATATTCGCCTGGACGCGAGGCCTTGCGCACCGCGCCAAGCTCGACGGCAATGCCGAACTCAAGAAGTTCTCGGACACGCTCGAGAAGACCGTTGTCGCCACGGTTGAAGCCGGGTTCATGACGAAGGACCTGTCCCTGCTGATCGGACCGGACCAGCCCTGGCTGACCACCGAAGGCTTCATCGAGAAGGTCGCCGCCAATTTCCAGGAAGCGATGTCGAAGGCCTAGGGGCGATCGTGTACCGCGGAACGCCGGGCGCCTGGCGTTCCGCAAGGCGGGTCCGGTAGCTAACCCGCCAGTGCCGCCTTCACCGCAGCGATTGCATCGTCGGCCTTCGCCCCGTCCGGGCCGCCGCCTTGCGCCATGTCGGGGCGACCGCCGCCCTTGGCGCCACCCACGGCCTGCACGGCCTTGGTGACAAGGTCTCCGGCGGGGAAGCGCTTGGTGAGATCGTCGGTGACGCCGACGACGACGGTGGCGCGGCCTTCGCTGACAGCAACGAACACCGCAACGCCGGAACCGAGCGACTTCTTGGCGTCGTCCGCGAGGCCCTTGAGATCCTTCGCGGGGACATCGACGACCTTGCCGATGAACTTGACGCCGTTGACGTCTTCCGGCCCGGCAGCCGCGCCGCCGCCACCCATCGCCAGTTTCTTGCGCGCATCCGCCAGTTCGGCTTCGAGGCGCTTGCGTTCACTGGTGAGAGCGGCGACGCGCGCGGGCGCGTCGGCGATCGGCGCCTTGAACTGGTCGGCGATCTCGCGCGCGATGTTGACGCGCGCCTTGAGGAAGTCGAGCGCGGCCGCCCCCGTCACGCCCTCGATACGGCGCACGCCCTGCGCAACGCCGCCCTCCGAGGTGATCACGAACACCGCAATGTCGCCCGTGCGGGCGACGTGCGTGCCGCCGCAGAGTTCGACCGAGTAGGGCGCGTTCGCCTCCGACACCGAATTGCCAAGGCGCAGCACGCGCACTTCGTCGCCATACTTCTCCCCGAACAGCGCCATCGCTCCCGCCTCGATTGCCTTGTCCGGCGCCATCACGCGGATTTCCGCCGGCGCATTCTGGCGGATGACGGCGTTCACCTCGGCCTCGACAACTTCGATATCGTCACGCGTCATCGGCGCGGTGTGCGAGAAGTCGAAGCGGAAATAGTCGGCTTCGACCAGCGAACCCTTCTGCGTGACATGCTTGCCAAGACGGTTGCGCAGCGCCGCGTGCAGCAGGTGCGTCGCCGAATGGTTGGCGCGGATCTTCGCACGCCGCATGCGATCGATCTTCAGCTCGACAACGTCGCCGACCTTCGCCGAGCCTGACGCCATTTCGCCGACATGCGCGAACACGTCGCTGGCGCGTTTCTGCACGTCATCGACACGGAAGCGCCCGCCGCCTGGGAAAAAGATTTCGCCCCTGTCGCCCGCCTGGCCGCCGGACTCGGCGTAGAATGGCGTCTGGTCGAACACGAGTTCCGCGCTGTCGCCCTGGTTGATCGCCTTGGCTTGGCTCCCGCCGACGAGCGCGTGGACAAGCCGGCCCGAGGTTTCTTCTGCGTCGTAGCCCTGGAAATTCGTGGCGCCCGACGCATCGCGCACCGCGAACCAGACTTCGCCCGCGCCGTCGCCGCCCGCAAATTTGGAGCTGGCGCGGCTTTCCTCGCGCTGCTTTTCCATCGCGACGTTGTAAGCCGCTTCGTCGACAGTCATGCCGCGGCCGCGGAGCACGTCCTGCGTCAGGTCGAGCGGGAAGCCATCGGTATCGTAGTGCTTGAAGGCGACATCTCCGGCAAGGACGCCGTCCTTTCCGAGCTTCGAGGTCGCCTCGTCGAGCAGCGCGAGGCCGCGGCCAAGCGTGCGCTGGAAATTCTGTTCTTCCTGGCTGAAGGCGCTCTCGATTGCCGGCTGGGCGCGGATCAGTTCCGGATAGGCCTCGCCCATCTCCTGTCCCAACGCGCCCACCAGCTTGTGCATATTGGCCTCGCGCGTGCCGAGGATGTGCGCGTGGCGCATGGCGCGGCGCATGATGCGGCGAAGCACGTAGCCCCTGCCCTCGTTCGAGGGCGTGACGCCATCAGCAATGAGGAAGCTGGATGCGCGCAGATGGTCCGCGATGACGCGGAAAGACCCGAGCTGCTCGCCTTGCGCCTTCACATTGTAGAGGTCTTCTTCCGCCGCGATGAGGTTTGCGAACAGGTCGATCTCGTAGTTCGAGTGGACGCCCTGCAGGATCGCCGAGATGCGCTCGAGGCCCATGCCGGTGTCGATCGACGGCTTGGGCAGCGGCACGCGCTCGCGGCCGTCGTTGAACTGCTCGTACTGCATGAAGACGAGATTCCAGATCTCGATGAACCGGTCGCCATCCTGGTCGGGCGAGCCGGGTGGACCGCCGGGAATGTGGTCGCCATGGTCGTAGAAGATTTCCGAGCACGGACCGCACGGGCCGGTGTCGCCCATCATCCAGAAATTGTCGTTGGTGGCGATGCGGATGATCTTCGATTCCGGCAGACCCGCGATCTTCTTCCAGTACTCAGCCGCCTCGTCATCGTCGTGGTAGACCGTGACCATCAGCTTGTCCTTCGGCAGGCCGTAGTCCTTCGTGATCAGGGTCCAGGCATGCTCAATCGCCTGCTCCTTGAAATAATCGCCGAACGAGAAATTGCCGAGCATCTCGAAGAAGGTGTGGTGACGCGCGGTGTAGCCGACATTATCGAGATCGTTGTGCTTGCCGCCGGCGCGCACGCACTTCTGCGACGTGGCGGCTCTCGGCGCGAAGGGCTTCTCGGCGCCGGTGAAGATGTTCTTGAACTGCACCATGCCCGCATTGGTGAACAGCAGCGTGTTGTCGCCCTGCGGAACCAGCGAGGACGACGGCTTCACCGCGTGACCGTTGCGCGCGAAATAGTCGAGGAAGGCCGCGCGGATGGCGTTGACGCCCGCGGTGGTTCCGGACTTTGCAGTCGGGATCTGGGCAGGCGGAATCTGGGCAGGCGGGGTCTTGGACGTCATCGGCGGCTCCAGCAATCGGCAGGCGTAGATAGGGGCGCAGGCTGCGGAGCCGCCATGGGGTTGGCGGGTCCACGTGTCCCACGTCCGGTCAGTTGGGGTTCCGGCGCCAGCCATCCCAGCCCGGCGCGGGAACCTTGAGGGCGGTATAGGGCTGCCCCGCTAATCCGCCAAGGCGGCGAACCCGCCCGCCGGGCCGATAATCCGGTCTGCCCAGAACGGAAAAAAGGAAACGCCGGCCAGAGGCCGGCGCTTCCCGTACTGGAAACAACAAACCCGCGCGGACAGAGCCGCCAGGTCCTATTCCTCGTCTTCCTCTTCCTTGCCTTCGACCAGCAGGGTCTCGCCGAGAACACCGGAATTCCGGCGGATGGCGTCCTCGATCTCCGCCGCCGTGGCGGGATTTTCCTTGAGGAATTTGCGGGCGTTCTCGCGGCCCTGACCAATCCGCTGCGACCCGTAGGAGAACCAGGAGCCCGACTTCTCGATGATATTGCCCTTCACGCCGAGATCGATCAGCTCGCCCGTCTTGGAGATGCCTTCGCCGTAGATGATGTCGAAATCGACCTGGCGGAATGGCGGGGCGACCTTGTTCTTGACCACCTTCACGCGGGTCTCGTTGCCGATCACCTCGTCGCGGTCCTTGATCGAGCCGACCCGGCGGATGTCGAGGCGCACGGAAGCGTAGAATTTCAGGGCGTTGCCGCCCGTGGTGGTTTCCGGCGAGCCATACATCACGCCGATCTTCATGCGGATCTGGTTGATGAAGATCACCATGGTCTTGGACTTGGAGACCGACGCCGTCAGCTTGCGCAGCGCCTGGCTCATGAGCCTCGCCTGCAGGCCCGGCAGGCTGTCGCCCATCTCGCCCTCAAGTTCGGCGCGCGGCGTCAACGCAGCGACCGAGTCGATCACCAGCACGTCGACCGCGCCGGACCTAACCAGCGTATCCGCAATCTCAAGCGCCTGTTCGCCCGTGTCCGGTTGCGAGACCAGCAGGTCGTCGAGATCGACGCCGAGCTTGCCGGCATAGACAGGATCGAGCGCGTGCTCGGCATCGATGAAGGCGCCGACCCCACCGCTCTTCTGGGCTTCCGCAATGACGTGCAACGCGAGCGTCGTCTTGCCCGAGCTTTCCGGACCGTAGATTTCGATGATGCGGCCGCGCGGCAGGCCGCCAATGCCGAGTGCAATATCCAGGCTCAGCGAGCCGGTGGACAGCGCCTCGATATCCATGGCGCGCTGTTCGCCAAGGCGCATGATCGAGCCCTTGCCGAAATTGCGCTCGATCTGGCCGAGCGCCGTTTCAAGGGCCTTCTGCTTGTCCATGCCCTTGTCTTCCACCAGCTTCAGAGCGGCGCCCGCCATGTTCGACTCCTCATGTGCCATGCTGGTGGTGGGGCGGCAAATCCGTCCGATTCCCAGCTCATCTTTGATGTGTGTACTACAAATGTTCTCGTGAACAAAGCATGAAAATTGGGAGCCGCTGACTTTCTTGGCCACGCCTAGCGGTGGGGGCGTTAGAGTGCCCACAGCCCCACAGCTGGGGCGCAGGGACGGACGTGTGATGAAAGCGATTCGGGTTGCCTGCCTCGCGCTCGTGATTTCCGCCTGCCAGGGGCCGGCAACGACGCCGGTTTCGCAGGACCAGCGAGCGGTCGAGGTGATTCTGGCGAGCGATGGCCTTGCCGCGGCCGACGCCGCCCTCGCCAGCCGAGCGCGAACGGCGGAGACCGGTTTCCAGCTTGGCGGCATCCGCTTCCTGCGCGCGATCGAGGCGATCCTGCAGACCCGCTACAACAGCTATGACGGCAGCGTGCCGTTCATCCCGGGCATGGCCGCGCCGCTGCCGCCCAATCCCAACGCAAAGTTCAGCCCCGACTTCATCGAGACAGCACTCAAGAGCGCGCTGCAACATCTCGACGGCGCGAGCACGGCGCTTGTCGCCGCGACCGATGGCCAGTTCGCCATCGAGCTGCCGCTCGATGCGCTGTGGTTCGACATCGACGGCGACAACAAGCGCGCCGAGTGGGAGTCGCTTCGTGTGATCCTCGAAAGCCTCGGCGCGCAGGCCGACTGGGCAAGCTTCGACGGCACGATCCGCTTCGACACGGCAGACGCAGAGTGGCTGGCCGCCTACGTCCACCTGATTTCCGGAACGAGCGAGATGGTGCTGTCAGTCGATCCGACGTCAGCAATCAGAACCGTCTTCGATGGCCGTCAGAAAATGGCGGAGGCCGGCGCGATCGGTGCGCCCGACCCGCTGTTCGGAACGGATGACCTGATCGACCAGATCGCCGCCGTGCTTGTCGCGCTGGACGGCAAGCCGGATGCGGCGCGCGCGCGCAAGGCGCTTGACCATTTCCGCGCGATGATCGCGCACAACAGGAAGTTCTGGCCCGAGCTGATGTCCGAAACCGACAACGACCATGAATGGCTGCCCAACCCGTCGCAGACATCGCCCTTCGGCATCGAGATCACGGCCGAGGTCGCTACGGGTTGGCAGGAGGTCCTCGCCGAACTCGAGGAGATGCTCGAAGGCCGCGCCCTCATCCCCTTCTGGCGCACGCCGCCAGGCCCTGAAGGCGCGACCACGGGTGTCGGCATCAACCTGCGGCGACTGCTGACCGACCCGCCCGATCTCAATGTCGCGCTGCTCATCCAGGGCGCATCGATCGCGCCCTATCTGGAACAGGGCAAGCTGGTGACGCTGAATGCGTGGGGCCGGTTCGGCATGCTCACCCGCGGCGACGGCCTGCTGCTGGCGGCGATCCTGAATTGAGCCGGTTCTAGCGCGGCTTCCCACGCTCGACCGCCCGTCCGCCCGCGAGCATGTTGGCCATCGAGAGGTTCGCCTCGTGACAGGCATACTCAAACATCGGCCCAGCGGTAGCGGCCAGCAGCATCTCGGCAGACCATGGGCGCGAGAATGTCTCGGGATCCTCGACATGAAAACGATAGAGGATCTCCCTCTCCGAAATCCGCGTGAAGCGCTCGGTCACGCGTGCATTGTGGCCGACGAGGATCGGCGTCGCCGGCTTGAACGCGTCGCCTGGCACGAAGCCGGTGGTTTCGACGACCAGCGTATCGCCCTCCCAACGGCCGAGTGAGTATCCCATCCAGCGTCGCATCCCGTCTGGCTGGGGCTTCTTGTCGAGCCGGATAATCCGCGCGTCATGGTTCTGCTCGGCGAGGATCACGATGTGATCCTGCGTCTGCACGATCTGGTAGTTGGCATTGTAGCGCGGCACGAACAGCGGCGCGCCCGTCGAGCCCGAGCCGCCGGCGAGGCACCGCTCGGTCGCGGGCCGCGCCTCCGGCCCGTCGAACCCGGTCATCACCTCGCCTTGCAATTGCCTGAGCGTCGCGCGGCCGGCGTCGCTGTAGGGCATGCGGCCGTCCGGCGGATCGACGATCAGCGATGTCCGGATCTCGCCATTGATGCGCGTCATGCCGCCGCCGAACTCCCACCATTCCGACTGACGCGCGCCGACGCCGTCGCTCATGTCGGAAGTAAACGCATCCGGGCTCGCCATGGCGAACACCGCGGCGCGCTCCTCCGTTGTGGTCGGGCCGTCGAATGTGGGTGGGCGCTCCAGCGGCGTCGCGGTCAACGTCGACCACACGCCCTCCAGATCGGGTGCACCGAACGAGGTGCGCGGCGCGGCGGCGCTATCCTGCGCCAGCGCGGGAGACACCATGCTGGAGAGTGCGGCGGCTACGAGAAATGATCGCATAAGCGTGATCTAACACGCGGCCTGTCCGATTTCATCCCGCCCCCTCTCGCCGGATGACCTGCACATGCTATGCAACGGTGAAACAGGGAACCTGCCATGCGTCTTGCCAGCCTCATTGCCGCGACTGCCCTCGCCATGTCCCTCGCCGCCTGCAATGGCGCGAGCGCCCCGCCGGACGCCGCGGCGCCTGATCCGGCCGCAGCGCAGGTCGCGACAGATGCAGCTGTGGCCGACGCGCTCGCCACGCGTGACGCCGAAGGGGTCGCGATTCACGGCGCGCCCGGTCCGCTGGTCTACTTCGTCAACCTGCGCGACGGCATGACCGTGCCGCAATCCTTCCGCGTGGTGTTCGGGGCCAGCGGCATCGGTGTTGCGCCGGCGCTGACCGACAAGCCCGCCACCGGCCACCATCACCTCCTCATCGACACCGAGCTGAGCGACGAGGAAAAGCAGTTCGCGATTCCCAACGACGAGCAGCACATGCATTTCGGCGGCGGCCAGACCGAAGTGGTGCTGCAGCTTGCCCCCGGACCACATACGCTCCAGCTCGCTTTCGGCGACCTGAACCATGAGCTGCACAAGCCCACGCCGATCATGTCGGACAAGATCACGGTCAACGTGCAGTAGGCCCGGAACCGCCGAGTTGGCGATTCTGTGACCTTCCGCCCCCGCCCGGCATCTTGAGCCTGCGCCGCGAAGGGCCAGATTAGGTGCATGAACCACATCAAGACCTTCATGCTCCTGGCCGCGATGACGGCCTTGTTCGTCGGCGTCGGCTACCTGATCGGCGGTCCCGCCGGCATGGCCATAGCCCTGGCCTTCGCGCTGGTCGGCAACCTGATCAGCTACTGGAACGCCGACAAGATCGTGCTCTCCATGTACAAGGCGCAGGAAGTCCCGCCCAACCATCCCGACGCCCGCGTCCGCGCTTATGCCAGCGACGTGCGCGAGATGGCGCAGCGCGCCGGCATGCCGATGCCGATGATCACCATCATTGAAAGCGACCAGCCGAACGCGTTCGCCACCGGCCGCGATCCGGCGCACGCCGCCGTCGCCGCCACCACCGGCTTGCTCGCCATGCTCGACCGCCGCGAAATCCGGGCGGTGATGGGGCACGAACTGGCGCATGTGAAGAACCGCGACACGCTGACCATGACGGTCACCGCCACCATCGCCGGCGCGATCTCGGCGCTGGCCAACTTCGCTTTCTTCTTCGGCGGCAATAACCGCGAGCGCCCCGGCGGCGTCATCGGCGTCATCGCCATCATGATCCTCGCGCCAATGGCGGCTGCCCTCGTCCAGATGGCGATCAGCCGTGGCCGCGAATACGAGGCCGACGCCGGCGGCGCGGAAATCTCCGGCGACCCTGCCGCGCTCTCCTCGGCCCTGCAGAAGATCGACGCCTACGCGCGCGGCGGCCGCGTCAATCTGCAAGCCGAACGCAATCCGGCGACCGCGCACATGTTCATCATCAACCCACTCGCCGGGCGCGGCGCCGACAGCCTGTTCTCGACCCACCCGAGCACGCAGAACCGCGTCGAAGCGCTCGCAGCCCGGTTCGGCGGACGCGCGCCAGCGCCGCAACCGGAACTCGTCTCGCCTCGCCGTAACAAGCCGCAGGGCCCATGGGACAAGCAGGACCGCAAGCCCGGACCCTGGGGCTGAGGCGCCAGCAAACGCCAGTCCTGGCGGCAGTAATTTTTCACAAGCTCCCCCCGCTGCGGCAGCCCCCTCCGTCACGCTTCGCGCGCCACCTCCCCCGCACTCCGTGCGAGGGAGGACTTCCCCGTGTGGCGCGACGTCCTCCCTCGGCGAAGCCGGGGGAGGTGGCCCGAAGGGCCGGAGGGGGCTGCCCACAGCGAGGGAAATGGCGCCGAGATTGGGGGAAACTCGTTGTACAAGTTTGGGGGAAACTCAGAAATCTTCGCCCGTGAATTCAGTGACTTGCACCAAAAATTTGGGGGAAACAGAGGCACAGGATCGGCGGGGTCAAATGCGGGCGTATAATCGGCCGCATGAA
>JANOKS010000076.1:0-13672 GCA_031419455.1 Alphaproteobacteria bacterium | reverse complement strand
CTTGGCCGCAGACGCATCCTTCCGGGTAACTTTCAATCCATGGGCCATAAACAGAGACTCCCTGCTCAAAGCAGAGCGCCAGCATTCGCCGAGCTTGGGAATCCCCCATCGAGTCACAATCATGGGCAGCTGGTATAAGTCGTGGCGGCATACATCTGATAGATGCGGCCGTTCCACTCTATGGGAGAGCCAATTTTCTCCAGCCCTGCTTTTTGCCATGCCGAATCGAAAGCCTGGTCTTCCCGAAGCCAGGCGAGCAGGTCAAACCCAGAATGTTCGAAGAATACCTGGCGATCCGAAATCTCGACCGCGACTCGAACCGGTGGCTTTGCAGCGAAGCGTCGAGCAGCCCTATCCCGGAACCATTCTGTCCAGTGTTCGCGTACATTTGGTGGCGGTGGATGATCGATACCTGACCGGCCATTTTGCCTGATCAGTGCCGGAATCGGAAAGAAGGTTATTACCGTCGCCTCGCAGAACGATGCGGTGGCCGCGCGCGTCGACACGCAGTTTGCCAATTCGCGGGCCGAGACCGAGACGCTGTCCGAGCAAGCCTTTAATGCCGCCTTCATCGACCAGCAGGGCAATATCGGCCTGATCATCCTCGGCGTCACCGGCGCTGCCTTCGTCACGATCCTGCTCATCGTCGGCAACGCCATGGCCGGAGCCATCCGCGAGCGCACTGGCGAGATCGCGGTCATGAAAACCCTCGGCTTCACCTCGGGCCGGATCGCCCGGATTGTGGTGGGCGAAACGCTGCTGCTGTCCCTGTTCGGCGGCCTGCTCGGCCTCGTGCTGGCAAACCTGCTCACCAACACGCTGAGCGGCATCCCTGCCCTCAACCAGTTCTTCGGCGGCATGCGCATCACGCCACAGATCGCGCTGTCGGCGGTCGGCTTCATGGCGGCGCTCGGCTTCATCACCGGCGCTGTCCCGGCCTTCAACGCCATGCGCGTCAACGTCATCACCGCGTTCCGGAGGATCTAGGCGTGACCTCTCTCTTCCGCCAGATCTCCGCCGTCGTCGCCATGACCATTGGCGGGCTGCCCAGCCGGTTCTGGGGTTCTGTCACGACCATTTTCTCGATCGCGCTGGTCGTCGCGACGCTGCTGGCCTTCCTCGCCATGTCCAACGGCTTTGCGAAGACGGTCGCCGGCACGGGATCCGACGACATCGCCATGATCCTCGGAACGGGATCGGAAGCAGAACTCAACTCCACGATGTCGTCCGAGGCCGTGCGCCTGCTCGAGGAATCGCCGGGGTTTGCGCGCGATGCGTCTGGGCGACCGATCACCTCGCCCGAACTCTATGTCGTCGTCGGCGCCAATCGGCGGGCGGGCGGCGGCGAGGCCAACGTCTCGCTGCGGGGTGTGACATTGCGCGCGCCGGACCTGCGTCCCGGCTTCCGGCTCAGCTCCGGACGGATGTTTGAACCAGGCACCAACGAAATGATCGTCGGCGCCGGCGTCGTGCGGCAGTTCAAGGGCTTCGACCTCGACACGGTGCTTCAGCTTGGCGGAAGCGCTTGGAAAGTCGTCGGCATCTTCGAAGTGCCCGGCACGGTGTTCGACAGCGAGCTGTGGGCCGATCTGCCCGTCGTGCAGAGCCTGTTCAATCGCGGTCCATCGGTTCAGGCCCTGCGTGCACGCCTTGAGTCCCCCACCTCCCTGGCGGAGGTGAAGGCATTCGTAGAAAGCGAGCCGCGACTGCAGGTCGATGTGAAGACTGAGAAGGAGCATTTCGCCAGCGAGGCGCAATCCCTCCAGTATCTCGTCTATTTCGGATGGGCGATCTCCATCACGCTGGGCTTCGGCGCGCTCGCTGGCGCGCTGAACACCATGTATGCGGCGGTCGAGGCGCGCAGCAAGGAGCTGGCGACGCTGCGAGCAATCGGCTTTGGCGGTTTCCCCGCATTCGCCGGCGCGATCACCGAGTCGCTGGTCCTCGCGCTTTCCGGCGGCTTTGTCGGGGCGGGCGCGGCCTACCTGCTCTTCAACGGCTTTACGGCGTCCACGCTTGGCGGCGGGTTCACGCAGGTCGTGTTCGATTTTAACATCGGGCCGGCGCAAGTCCTGGCCGGCGTGCAGCTGGCGCTGCTGCTGGGCCTCGCCGGTGGGATCTTTCCGGCGCTCCGCGCTGCGCGAACACCTCTCCTGAAGCTGGGCGCAGACTGATGGTGGCGACCGGTCCTGACCACACGACACTTGCGGCTCCGGCGATTGATTTGACTCTGCTGCCATGACCCACTCGTTCTATCGCGAAGACAGACTCACCGTTTGAGGTTTCGAGGTTGCCAATGATCACCAGCATTCTCCCCACATTACTTCGCCCGGGCATGCTTGCGCTTGGACTCTTGCTGGCGGCCTGCGCCACACCTGAGGGCGAGGGCAAGGCCAGCGTGCCGCAGATCTTCACGGATCGGGGCACGTTCGAGGTGGGGATCACCACGCTCAGGCTGAACGATCGCAAGATCGAGGTCTACTATCCTGCGGCCCCGGGCGCCGCCAACGGCAGAAAGAACGAGGTCTACCTGCAGACCGATCCGTTGCCACCCATGCTCAAGGGGCTGGCCGCGAAGATTTCGGAAGGCGTGGATCTCACGGTCACGGTGCCTGCCTTCCGCGATGCCCCCGCAGCCAGCGGGCACAGCTATCCCCTCGTAATCTTCTCTCACGGTGCTGGCGGATGGCGCAGCGGGCACGGCAAGCTGCTGTCGGGCATTGCCTCATGGGGCTTCGTGGTCGCGTCCATCGATTTCCCCGAGTACGGATTTTCGTCCTTCGCAGGTGGCGGCACGCGCGACATGGGCGCCCGCCGCACCGCCAGCGCTGCGGCGGTCGAGGCTGCGCTTGACCTGCTCGACAGCACGACAAGATCGCCTGAAGGCGTGCTTGCGGGTATGATCGACATGTCGAAGGTGGCGGCCATGGGACACTCCGCTGGAGGCGGGACGATGTTCGCGCAGATCGACAACCCGCGTATTGACACCGTAATCGGCTGGGCGCCGGTGCCGCCGCAGGGTCCGGGAGCCACGAACAAGCCGACCATGATCATCGCCGCCGAGATCGACTCCGGCATCCCGGTGGCTTCGCTAGCGTCGGCCTACGATTCCCTGAAAGCGCCCAAGCGCCTGGCCATCGTTCCGCGCATGGGCCACAACGCCTTCAGCGACTCCTGCCTCGGGATACAGAGCGGCAATGACCTGATCTCCGCCGTGAAGCAGATGGGCCTCCCGGTCCCGGCGCCCCTCCTCGACCTCGCCCAGAATGGCTGCCGCAAGGAAGACCTCAATACGGAAACTGGATGGGCCATCATCCAACACCTGACGGTGGCTCAACTCAAATCCAGTCTCGGCCTTCCCGGAGCTCCCCGGACAATCGCGACCGACATCGGGGCCCGCTTTGGTGTGTCGCCTTTTGAGCTTCGTGAGGCTTCCCCTTTGCGGGCAAACTAGCCCAGCAGAAAGACCAACGAAATCTCTCTATTCCGATGGTTTCTACGCGAGTCGAGTCTCGAACCTTTCGAACCGAAGAGAGTGACTGCAAATGGGACGATTGCCCGTCAGCCGAGCCTTCGCGACCGGCAGTATCTCTTTAGCGTTGTTGGACGCCGGTCGTAACAATTCAGGTTCGCGCCAAAGATTCGACCTTCCCGGGCCGGTCATGTAACCCTGAAATTCATACCAGCGGGGTGGAGCGTGCCGGACATTTTCCTCTCCTACAACCGCGAGGATCAGGCGCGCGCCAGGGTGTTCGCCGAGGCGTTCGAACGGCAGGGCTTTAAGGTCTGGTGGGATGTCGGCCTGCGGACAGGCGAGGCCTACGACCAGGTGACTGAGAAGGCTCTCCGCGAGGCCAAGGCCGTTGTCGTTCTCTGGTCGAAGCGATCGGTTGATAGCCGCTGGGTGCGCGCCGAAGCCACCCTCGCAGATCGCAACAAGACCCTGCTGCCGGTGATGATCGAGCCCTGCGAGCGACCAATCATGTTCGAACTGACGCAGACCGCTGAGCTAGAGAACTGGCAGGGCGCGACCGACGACACCGCCTGGTTGGCGTTTCTTGGTGATGTGAAGAGGTTCGTGACAGCGGACCGTGGGGCCGTGCAGGCGCCACCCACGCCGTCTGCCACGCGCTCGATACCAGCAAAACTCGCCGAACGAGGTGAGCCACCTTCGCTCGCGGTCCTTCCTTTCACCAACCGCTCAGGCCTGCCAGAGGACGAGGCCTTCGCCGTAGGTATGGTTGAGGACGTCGTAGCTGCCCTGGCATTCAGCCGGGATTTGAAAGTTCTCGCCGCCGGCGCCGCTTCCGCCTGGCGCGGCAAGGCATTCGATCTGCGCGAGGTGGGTCAAGCGCTGGGCGTGCGCTACGTCTTGGAGGGAAACGTCCGGCGGATCGGCCATGCGCTGCGGGTGACTGCGCAGCTGATCGAGGCAGAGTCTGGAGCGGTTCTCTGGACGCAAAAATTCGACCAGCCTTTGGCAGAACTGGTGGCGCTTCAGGAGCAACTGGTCACGGCAGTCGCAGCGCATCTTCACGTCAAAGTGCGCATTCTCGAGGGCGAACGTGCGTTGAAGGCGACCGGAGAACTGACCGTCCACCAGATCTTGCTGCGAGCGGAGTCGATGTTCTCGGACAGGTTGACCGGCGCAGTCGCCGAAGCGCGGCGCGCGGTCGAAATTGCCCCGGACCATGGTCTCGCGCACGCTGTACTCGCTTCCGGGCTGTTCGCCTGTTGAGGGGCAGCAGCGCCGATTGAGCGTTGCTAGATTGTACAAATTGTCGGGGAGTTGAGTTTCATGAAGTTTCGAGCATCGTTTTCGCTGGTCGCACTGGCCAGCACGTCCATCTTCGCAGGCACAGCCTCCGCCCAGACCGTCCAGGTTGGCGTCGGCGCAGAGTATTCGACGGGTACATATGGCGGCTCTGACGAAACAAAGATCTACGAAGTTCCAATCACTTTTCGCGTCCGCGCAGGCGACTGGTCATTCCGGGTTCGCGTCCCCTTCGCCTCCATCGAAGGACCGGGCGGCGTCGTGCCGGGCGGGGTCGATGACAATGGCGGTGACCGTAGCGGCCCCGGTGGCGATGATGATGTGGAAGATGATCCGATCGAGAACGATCTCGGCGAGGTCATCGGCGGGGTCAACTCGTCTGGCCTAGCCGATATGTCGCTTTCGGCGACATGGTCGCAGGACATTGGCGACGACAATTATCTTGACTTGACCGGGCGTGTAACACTGCCCACGGGCGATGTGGCCAAAGACCTTGGCACGGGCGAGACGGACTTCACTATGCTCGCAGAGTTTGGTCACGACTTCGACGGCGCCGGCGTTTACGCGTTCGGAGGTTACAAGTTTCGTGGCGGCGCGACGCGTGATGACGGCGCCCAGTTCGGCGCGGGAGGCTATTTCAAGCCGGTAGATGGCGTAATTGCAGGCGTTGACGCCGGGTGGTCGGAGTCGTCCATCAATGGCCTCGATCAGTCTGCTGACCTGACAGCCTATAGCAGCTTCACCGTCTCGCCCGACTGGCGCATCTCGCTGTACGCCCTCACCGGACTTACAGACAATGCACCGGATTTCGGAGCGGGATTGAGGCTGACCTGGCGCGCAGACTTCCGCCGCCCCACCGAGGACTGATCGAAGCGCCTCACTTGAGCAGCGCAAGAAACAAGTACGCCCGGCCAGTCAACGGCCGGGCGTTACTGTTTCCGATCCTGTCGCCGCCAGTCAGTCAGTCAGCCTGCGCCGTCCAGCCTGACGCGATCGCAGCTGACTCTTCGCGACTGTCCAGCACGCTCCGAACGCCCAGGCGCTGGAGCGCAGCGGAGATAGCTGCATCGGTTGAACCGTCGGCCATGACATAGGCTACATCGACGCTGGAGGTCCCATTCGTGCGAGACAGCGTGTCGATGACCCACCCTTCATTCTCAAGGCATGCGAGTCCCGCCGCAGCTGCCGTCTCGAACTGCCTGCAATAGCGCCCGCTGTTATCGACCATGCTGAGCCGGATACGCAGAGGCCCCACATTCGCGCCCGACGCCACAGACGCCAGATTTGCCGCCATCGTGTCATTCGCAATCATTCGCCCCTGGCTATCCGCCGCGATGCCGGCCCCGGTCGGCGACCCGGACAGCACGGCGCCGCCGAGCATGACGCCCAGAACCAGGGAGGCGGCGACCATGGCCATGGGGCGAGGCAAAAGCAGGCCCGACAAGGCCGCCCGGAAGCCCCCGAACCCGCTGCGCCGGCGAGATCTTCCGATCACCGCCTCGAAGCGTTGCGGGATCGGCGCATTCAGCGTTTCAGCAAACGCCGGCGTCAGCAACCGATCGGCGCGCGCCAGCCGCGCGACGCGCACACCTAGTTCGGGTGACGCCGCGATCGACGTTTCAATTTCGTTGCGTTGCTGCTGCGTAACCTCACCATCCAGCCAGGCGGTGATCAGCTCATCGGACAATCTGTCCATGATTCAGTCCTTCCACGAAACAGGATCGACCCCGTCGAGCAATTGCAACAGTCTCGAACGCGCGCGGGACAGGCGGCTCATCACTGTCCCGATGGGTATCCCCAAAGTCTCCGCGGCCTCCCGATATGTCTGACCTTCGATTGAAACGAGCGCGAGGACAGACCGTTCGTCCGGATGAAGCCGCAGCATCGCTTCGCGCACCTGGCGCAGGTTGATCCGTGAATCAAACGCGTCGCGTCCGTCTTCACCTATGGCGACAACATCGTCGCTCATCGGCTCAATGACCTGACGCCGCCGCGCTGCGGAGCGTTTCTGGTCAATCCAGGCATTCTGCATGATCTTGTACATCCAGCTGTCCAGCCTGCTTCCAACCTGAAACTGTCCTTCTCGCGACAGGGCCTTTTCCAATGCCTCCTGGACCAGGTCATCGCCATCATCGGGAGAGCCGGTCAGGGAATGCCCAAACCGCCTGAGCCTCGGAATAAGCGCGCGCAGTTCGACCCTGAATCTGTTGTCGCCCTCGCTCATTCAGTTCTGTCCCGACAACGGCCTTGCGACGATCTTATTCTCACACGCGCATGAAATATTCGGTTAGCGCAAGCGCAAGAAACGGCGTATTCTGGCGCAGATGAAGTCGCGCCGGTTAACCCTTGTGTCGGCACTGGGCCTTGCTCTGGCGCTCGCCAGCCAGGCCGGCGCAAAACCTCCCGAAGAGGAGGCGATGGATCGCGCCGAACGGGCTTCCGAGCGTGCCGCCAGGGCGGTCGAACGCGCAGATGAGGCCGCCGAACGCGCAGCCGAGCGCGAAGAGCGCGAAGAGCGCGAGCGTGACGCCGAACGTAGTGACCGCGACAACCAGCAACGTGACAGCGGCGCTGGACGCGAATTCGCGTCCGCTTCGGACGGAAGCGACGACGCAGCGCTCGACGTGGATGATACCAACTCGAATTCCGGCTCGAACTCGGGATCCGACGACGTTGAAACGGATGATTTCGAGGACAACTCCGGCCGCGGGTCTGACGACGAGGAACAGGACGAAGACGACGCCGAAGAGTCTGAGGACAAGGACGAACAGCGCGACCTGCAGGGCGTGATCGTGCCGGTCGAGAACGACGAAGCGGGGAATCCGTATCGCGAGGGCGAACTTGTCATCATGTCCGACGACGCCGGTCTGGTGGCGCGCGCAGAGGCTCTGGGCTTCGGCGTTTTAGAGGCGCGTGAGCTCGTCTCCGTCGGCAGCATCGTAGCGAGACTACGCCGCCCGGAAGGGGTAAGTTCGAGTCAGGCGCTGGAGATGCTGAGGGCTCGGGAGCCTGCATCGCCTTCCGGATACAATTACATCTATCGCGCGGCGGGCGACCGGCTGGACGAACTTGTCGAGGAACAGCGCGGTGACGCGTCCCCGCAGGTGGCCGCGGGTTTGCGCGTCGGCATCGTCGACGGATTCTTAGCAAACTCGGTCGCCGACTGGCCGGTTGAAAGGCTGATCGACGGACCCGCTTTGAAGGGGCACGGGGAAGCGGTGACGACCATACTGCTGCGCGACCTCTCAAGCGCTTATCGCATGAAGCCGGATCACCTGATGCTTCTCGACGTCATGCGACAGCATGGCGACTCGGCCGCCGCGGACGTGACGGCGCTGGTCGTGGCCTTTGACCGGCTGGTGACGGCGCGCATCGGTCTGGCGAATCTCAGTCTTGCGGGGCCGGACCATCCTGCGCTTCGCCGCGCGATCCAGATGTCGCTCAGGGCTGGCATGGTGATCGTCGCCGCTGTCGGCAATGAGGGCCCTGCAGCGCCGCCAGCCTTCCCCGCGGCGTATGACGAAGTCGTCGGCGTAGCGGCGGTCGACAGCGGCGGACGTCCATACCTGTATTCAGGGCGCGGTCCGCACGTGGACATCGCAGCACTCGGCGTTGAGCAATCGCCGGCAGGGTCAGGTCGAGACTTGATCGGCACGTCCTATGCCGCGCCTCGTGTTAGCGCCATGCTGGCGGGTCGGCAGGCTGCGGGCGGACAGGCGTCTATTGACGCGCTGCTTGCGTCCTTCGCCGAAGACGCCGGAGCCCCCGGCCGCGATCCGGTCTACGGGGTAGGAATTCTGAGGCGTTTGCCAAACGTCAGCTCGGTGCTGAGTACCAAAGCCAACTAGCGAAATTCTTGACTGACCGTGATTCGGGTGCTGTGAAGTTAGCCAAGTAGAGGCCGTTTTCTGGTTCGTCTGGCTGCTTCGCGAGATCGAAATCCCAAGCGAAAACATGTACCGCTGATCGGTCGCTCAATTCACTTGACGAGTATTCGCGCTTAACTTGACAGCGCCGGCCAAACTATACGAACAGCGCTATCAGGACCGCCCGCCCAACGACCTCGTTCTCGAGACAGCCAAGGCTCTGGGCTAGACAAGCGCGGTGCCGATCAAGCGCTAAAACCCAGTGCGGAGAGCCACTCGCGCCTGCGCGGTTGTCTGATCCCGGTCCAGTCCGAAGCGCATGCGATCTGGACGTTCGCTCGACGCCACAATTCCTTCGAGCACAAGATCTGTCCGGTCGCGAACCGGCTGCACCCACGCCAAGGAGGCTGACCAGCCGTTTTCGGCGTTGTTGTCCAGACCCTTGAACGAGCGATCGCTGACGGCGAAGTAATCCAGTCGAACAGTCGCCATCCCCGTCACGAGATCCTGAGAGAGTAGCCCGTAAGCGGCGATGAACCCGACGTTGGCTGGAGACTGGCCACTGATGAGTCCGCCCATTCGGGTTTCGCCCGTCATCACTTGAACCAGAACCTCGGCGCCATCATAGGCGTCCCAATGAAGCGCCGCCTGAGCAAAGCGGGTGCGCCAAGCGTAGTGACCGTCCTCCAGGCTCGTTTCATCGCCGTTGTTGTCGTAGGCAAACAAGTTCACGGAAAGGGTATCCGACGGCGCCCATTCGAACTGGCCGTAGCCTCCTATCCGACCGTCGTTCATCGAGACCTGTAAGTTGAATCAGGTCAACGCCGAGAGTTGGCTCGCCGACGTTCTCACCAAACTGGTCAACGGATGGCCGGAGGCGAAGCTCGAAGAGCTGCTGCCCTGGGCGGACGCCTACACCAAGCGCTCGGCACGAGAGCTCAATCAGAAACAAGCCGCCTGACCACGCTATTGCCGATCGTCAAGCCACGCCGACAACGGCCACGCGGCCCCGCTTACGACGTACCGAGACAACATAACCCCAATCGCGGTTGCCGACATTGAGTGGAGGCGGCCCATTGCCGCCCCCCCCGCTGCGCGGGCCCTGGTTACTGTTGTCCCCCGAGGAGAACGACCTCGTCGCTCCAGTCAGCGGGTCGGTGACGCGCGTCTGCTGGTAGATTGTGTTGAAACGGAAGTCAGCGCCCTTGATCCCGAGGAAGTCGAGCGGCAATGCTCCGCGCACGTCGATGCCGGTGCGTGTGCCGCCGCCAAGATTTCCCACGGCGTCGGCGAGTCGGACCGCCGGGCCGGGATCAATGTCACGGACGACAAGATCGCGCACATCCTCGACCTCATCGTGGAAGATGCCCACCGTCACCGCGCCGCGTGCGCCCAGGCGACGGTCCCATTCGATGCGGCCCTTCCAAGCCTGTTCCGGTGTAAGGTCCGGATTGCCGACGAGCGTTACGTTGTCGATCGAATTCACCGAAGTCGCGAATTCCGAAAAATCGAGCTGTGACACGTCGCGCTTGAGACTTGCGCGGATGGTGGTGCCAGCCTCCGGCTGCCACGTCGCGGCGATGCTGGGCTTGGCGTAGGTGAATTCGCGCTGTTTGCTCTCGTCGCCCGTCTGGGTGATGCGCGAGGCCTCGAAATTAAAGCCCGTCTCAAGCGTCAAGCCCGGGCCAACCTGCCAGATATCGGCCACGGACGCTTCGCCGCGCACCTCTTCGACCCGTGTGTTTGCTACGTCGAGGGCAACGGGAACGACCGGGCCGCCGGGCGCCTGGTTGGAAATGGACAGCGTGCTTGCACGGAAATTGAAGGCCCCCTCCATCCCGAATTCCAGACTATGCGCGTCGCTGGCCTTCCAGGTCATTGCCGCGCGGACGACGCGTTCGCCATTCTCCGAGCCGTTGAATTGCCGCCGGACGTTTGCGAGTCCGGTCGGCAGATAAGTGCTGAGCTCCTGTTCCTGGTCGGCTTCGGAAAATGTGGTGAGACCGATCAGCTTCATACTGAGATCGTCGCCAAAGCGGTGCTCCCAGTCGCCGCTGAGTTCGCCGCGCTGCTGGGTGGGAAATTCCGTCCGGCCATAGGTCGAGCTCGACAGGACGCCAGCGGGGAGAAACTCGATATTGCCAATGCCGATCGAATTGTCGCTGGGATTGTAAAGTGCGTTGATGTTCAGCGTGTCGGCGGCATTGAGACGCCAGGTGAGGTTTGCCGCCGCCTGAAGGCCAATGAAGCTTGGCTGGTTGTATTGCTCGCGATATCGCGTGAGGGCGCCCTCGGAGTTGCGCACCGCTTCGAACCCGACGGTCCGACCACGGATGTTTGGGGCCTGGAGATCGAGGGCCAGCTCGATATTGTCCGCGAGCCTCAAGGACTTCGAGACTTGCAGTGTATAGCCGATCCGATCCGAGTACTGGAGTTGGCGCGCGCCGACGACCCAGCTCGTGGGACTGCCGCTGTCCGCGGTCGGGCGCTGGATCACGTTCACGAGCCGCGACTGTCCTCGCACATCGACGCCGCTGGCGCTTCCGGACAGGAGCTCGATCCGCAGCACTGCGCTGGCAGGTATGCGTCGGAGCTGCTCGGAGATCGTGGCCTTGGAACTTGGGCGTTCGCCGTTGATCAGCACGTTGCCGGCCGTCGCTCCAAAACCCCGGCGGTCGTCGCCATCGTTGATCTCGAATCCGGGCACACGCCCAACCATGTCGGCAGCGTTGACTGGATTGTAAGGAGCAAAGAATGCCGTATCGAATACGCTTACGCCCTGGGGCGAGCCGCTTGGAACGGCCGTTGGGGGTGAGCCGCCGGGCTGTCCGAATGCATTCGGAGTAAGCGTCAGCGCAAGGAACAGCGCAAGCGCGGTTCGCGCTCTGAATGCCCTCGCCATTTGCTACTCTCCCCGCCGGTACGCTCCATTTCAGCACGACTGCCTGGTTCGTGCACCATCGCACTGGAGCTGCGGTTCCGCTCTAATGCTTGGACTTCAGACTTGCCCCGCTATGGTCGGAAGCGGCCATCGCACAGGCAGATTGTGAGTAGCGATGGTGTTGACAAGTTAAGTGCTTTTCGGTCCGGATCGGTCGATGTCATATCGAAAATCACTTGCGATTTCAGATGACGTTCTCGGCCGCCGAGGCCCCAAATGGGTCGTTTTGGACTTAACTTGTCAACACCTTCGCGCGCTCCGATCACAGACGGCGCTGGATTTGGCCGACGCGGAGCTGCACGTAACCGCGCTGCGTCATCGGCTTCTGGTCCTCGACAACGTCATCCGCGACTATATGCTTGGCGGCAAGCAGGGAGTGCGCTGATGGCAACGGGCATGTTTAAAGACAACGCGGGCTGGGTTCAGGTCAGCTACGACGGAAAATACACAATGCCGATGAAACGGAGCGATTACGAGGACCGCGAGTACAAGCCTCGCTATTCGTCCCTCCCGTCGCGGCAGGAGTACGAGAAGGGGAAAACGAATGCCAAGAGGACCTAAAGGCCAAAGCCGCCCCGCCGACGTCATCGGCAACGCGATCAAGGTGGCAAGGATCGCGACCGGCGAAGAGGACGAGGCCATGCCAGCCAAGCGCCCCGCCAAGAGCGAGGCAGCGGCGACGCTCGGCAAGCTGGGCGGGGCAGCGCGGGCCAAGGCGCTGACGCCGAAGAAGCGGAGCGAGATCGCGAAGAAGGCGGCGGCTAAACGATGGGAGAGATAGCGGCGGTGTTGACATGTTAAGTCCAAAACGACCCGCTTCGGCCCTCGGCGGCCGAAAATGCCATCTGAAAACGCGAGTGATTTTCGATAGGACATCGGCCAATCCGGACCGAAGCGCACTTAACTTGTCAGCACCCGTAGGTCTCACAGCACCCGACCAGGAGCGTCTCGCGCTCTTTCCGCGCGCGAGAGCGACGGTCTCGGGAGCAGAGCCTTCATGGACGGCCGCGCAGATGGTGATGGTCTGCGATGCGGCGCCGGCGTTGCGGGCCGTGAGCGAAACTTTTCGGGCGCGGGTGTCGGCATCGAGCGATATCTGAAACTCACGCCGACCTGGTCTTGACGGTCCGTGTCAACTCCTCAAAATAAGTACGGACTTAAATTGCTATGCCACCTCGTTGAAGAAGTATAAATCCTGCGGCGCGGAACGTTATGCGGTGAGGAGTATAGACGCGCGGATAACGCGCAAAAGAGAGGGAGACGAACATGCGGCGCAGTACCTTTATTGCGGCGACGGCGGCGTTGGTTGGGCTCCTGCCGCCGGTGGCCGAGGCGCAGATTTTCAAATCAACGCTGTCAGGCGGACAGGAAATCCCTCCGGTTTCCACAACCGGTTCAGGCACGGCGGTCGTCGCGCTCAATTCCACCACCAATCAAATGACTATCCAATCGAACTTCACCGGGCTGGTGTCGAACACCTCCGTCGCCCACATTCATTGCTGCGTGGTTCAGCCGGGGAACGCCGGCGTCGCGACCACCACGCCCACCTTCGTCGGCTTCCCAGCCGGTGTAAGAAGCGGAACCTTCAACGCCGCTTTGAACATGACGCAGGCCGGCACGTGGAATACGGCCTTCATCAACGCCAATGGCGGAACTACCGCCGGCGCCCAGGCCGCACTGATTGCGGGAGCGAACGCCGGCCGAGCCTATTTCAACATTCATTCCGTAATGTTTCCGGCCGGCGAAATCCGCGGCAACCTGGTGCGCTTCACATTTGCGGGCAATACCGGACTCAGCGCGCGGACACAGGGTGCCGCCGCGGCGCTCGACACCCTGGGAGCCGGGACTGGAGCGCTCACGGATCAGCTGCTCTCCCTGGCCATTCTGACGGATGCCCAGCAGGTCGCAGCCCTGGAGCAAATGTCGCCGTCGACGTCGCGCGGCCTGCAGGTCGCAGCAATGGAAAGTATGGACGCTGTCTTCGACCAGGTAGGCGACCGGCTGGATGGCCTGCGCCTGCCCGGGGATGAAGCGTCCGAGGCGGGGCGATATGGCGCGTGGCTGAAGGCTTTTGGCGGCAACAGCCGCCAG
>JANOKS010000075.1:0-5229 GCA_031419455.1 Alphaproteobacteria bacterium | reverse complement strand
CTTGCGCAAAGCCGCAGCCCGGACCTTCGAAGCGTTGTGGGAAGCTCTCGGCCACATCTGCACCCTGTTCAGCGACGAGGAGTGCTGGAACTTCTTCAAGGCCGCAGGTTATACGTGCGATTAAAAGCACGACGCTCTAGCGACACCAGTGAAGCGGCCGCCTCGCCCTGGTTTGGCTGCCGCCAGCCACGGCGCTGCATCTCGCGCAGGATCTCCTCCATGGCGGCGTCCGAAACGTCCCAGGGATTGCACTGGTTCGAGGTCACGGCTGCCGCTATCTGCACGGACGCCGCTGGCTGCAAGAGCGCCGATGGGGCGGTTTCATTCCAGGCGTCCACATTCACGATGGGCGCCGCGGGAGTTGGCGCAGCTGGCGCAGCTGTCGCCGATGCAGCCGCAAAGCCGCCCGCAAAAGCCAGGGACGCTGCACCGATCACCGAGACGATCAGCATCGTTCTGGAGGGGGCTGGCATGATCAGTTGCTCCGGTCGCCTGCATCAGTCCCATCCGCTTCAGGAACGCGTGTGATCCGGTCCGGTTCAGCCGGCCCTGCATGGCCGGGCTGACTCGGGCGGGCTGGCGGCCTAGTCTGGAGCGATAAGGGCGGCGTTCAGGCGACTGCCCATGGGGACGATGGAGGGGGTTATGATCAAGGCGTTGCTTGTTGCCGCTGTGGCTGGCGGTTCGGGATTTGCCGGCTGGCTGGGGGGCAGCATCTGGCCCGCCCCGCCCGAATGGACCGACACGGTCGACCGCGCGGCCACCGACCTGCGCACGAAATTCCGCCTCGAGAATGTCAGTTTCGATGGCCTGCGCGAACTCATTCCCGAGGAACGGTTCGCCGCGATCAGGGAGGAGATGACCGAACTGGCCGTCGCGACAGGCGAGATGATCGTCATCGACCGATCGCCCGGCACGCTGGAAGAACAGCTCGACAATCTCGCGCTCGACGAAGCAACCGCTGTGCCCGAAGGGATGGAGGCGATCACGGTGCCCGCCGCGCCGCCGCCTGCGCCGGCCCAGCCGGAAGTATCTGTCACGCCGTCGCCTTTGCCTGCGCCGTCCTCGACGACACAGGTGATCGCGCCGTCTGTCCCGACCGCCGAAGCCTCGCAGATCTTCCCGGTGAAGCTCGAACTCTGCCCCCGCATGGCAGTCTCCAACGCGCCATCCAGCGCGAACGGGATCGTCAGCGGCTATCACCAGATCGTGCGCGTCAAGGATGCGCGCATCGCGACTTTCCCGACGCCCGGCGCGTGTCTCTCGTCGGGCTATGGTCCGCGCAATGATCGCCTGCACAAGGGCCTCGATTTCCACGCTGACACGGGCGTACCCGTGCTGGCTGGCGGCGATGGCGAGATCGTGGAGATCATGTACCGCGAGGACTATGGCAACATGATCCTGATCGATCACGGCGGCGGCGTTTACACGCGCTATGCGCACCTGGCCTCGTTCAAAAGAGGACTCTCGCCAGGTGTCACGGTGAGGGCGGGCAATGCGCTCGGCCTGATGGGCAATTCGGCCAGCTATCAGATTCCGATCCACCTGCACTATGAGCTGCTCATGGGCGACTACGACACGCCGAGAGGATCGTTCGGGTTACAGCCCGCCAATCTCTTGTCCTTCCCAGCCGTCGAATAGGCAGCCAGCCGTCGAATAGGCAGGAAGCCGCCTCATCGACCCGCCGGGAAATAAATCTCAGCAGCAACTAGAAACCTAGTTGACAGGCATATCGATAAACGGCAAGGCTCGTAACACCTAAGGAACTAGTTGTTCCGGCGCAGGTCAGGACGTCGAAGCGGAAGCCAAAGGCCACAGAGAGCCACGGAGACGACCCGGACAACCGGGCCCCGGAAAAAGAGAAAACGCCATGCCGAAGCCAAAATCCGACGTTCTGACCGAAGCCGAGCAGCGCATCATGCGTGTGCTCTGGGAGAAGGGGGAGGCGAGCGTGCGCGACGTGACCGATGCGCTCGAGCCAACCTACCCCGTCGCCTACAACACCGTGCTCACGCTCCTGCGGATCCTCACCGACAAGGACTATGTGGTCCCGCGCCAGGATGGGCGGGCGTTCATCTACAAGCCGACCGTATCGCGCGCCGAGGCTCGCTCGCGCGCCCTGCGCAAGGTGGTGTCGACCTTCTTTGAAGGATCGCCGACCGCACTTGCGCAACACCTCATCAGAAGCGAGACCCTCAGCACGGATGAACTCCAGGCGCTGAAGGACGAACTCGACAGCATCTCCCCGGAGGACGGCAATGACTGACATGAGCCTGTCTCAGACAATGGTGTTCGGCCATCTCTGGCAGAGCGTCGCCATCGCCGCGGTGCTCGCCGCAGCCCTGATCATCGGCAAGCGCATGCGCGGCGCGACCCGGTACGGTCTCGGCGTAGCGGCCTTTCTCGCCAGCCTCACCCTGCCGCTCGCGGTCTTCTTTCCGGGCGAGACGATTGTCGTGGGGCTCCTGAAACAGCTGAACGCGCCGGTCTCGATCGCGGCTTCAGCGCCAGTCATCGAAACCATCGCTGGCCCGACCGTGCTGGCCGAGGCGCCGGTCGCTTCCGTCGCGCCGGCGGCGCCCGTCATCGTCGATGGCGTTGAGCTGCTTCCCGTCACGATGGAGTCTGTACCGATGGCGCCGGTGCAACCCGTCGCCACGATCACGCCCGCCGCGCCCGCCTCGCTCATCACGCTGCCCGCGATCAGCATGCCTGACATCGGCCTGCCGCTGCTCGTGATCTGGCTCGGCGTTGCTGCTTTCCTTCTCATCCGCACCGGCCGCGATCTCGTCGCAGTCGAGCGCCTGGTCGCCAGCGCTCGCCCCGCCGACCTGCCGTCTGCGCTGAAGACACGCTTCGCTGGCGTCCGCGTCGTGGTGAGCGCCGATGCGCCCGGCCCGATGGCCGCTGGCCTCCTGCGCCCGTCCATCGTGCTGCCCGAAGCGATCGCGCTGGGCTCGCCCGGTATGGCTGCGCTGCTGGAGCATGAGCACGCACACATCCGCCGCCACGACATGCTCGCAGCCCTCGGCCAGCGCATCGCGCTCGCCCTCCTGTGGTGGAGCCCGGCGCTCTACTGGATCAGCCGCCGTATGGACGAGGAACGCGAAGTCGCCTGCGACGAAGCTGCTGTTGATCGCACGGGCGACGCGAAGGCCTTCGCACGCTCGCTGACCAGCCAGGCAGAAAACCAGTTGTGGGTGCGGGCCCCGCGGCTCGCCGTTGGCGCCATCGGTCCGCGCTCTCACTTCAGCCGCCGCGTCCGCCGCCTCATCGACCTCGCGAAAACCGGCGGCTCGCCAGCCCGCTACTCCGGCCGCCTCGCCTTCGCTGGCCTCGCGCTAGCTGTCGGTGTCGCCGCACTCGTCACACCGCGCTTCGCCGCCAACGCGCAGCAGGCGGACAGCAATGGCGCCATCGACCTGACCTCGCCCGACGCTGCCGATCTGGCGCGCAATGACAACCAGCCGCCCGACCCGCCGTCCCCGCCTGACGCACCGTCGCCGCCGGATCCGCTCGACTTCAGCTTCGACTTCGACAGCCACGAGTTCGCTGCCTTCGGCGAGGAACTCGAAGCGATGATGGCTGAGCTTGGCCCCGAACTCGAACTCATGATGGCCGAACTCGGGCCCGAGTTCGAAGCCGAGATGGCCGGTCTCTCCACCGAGCTGGCCGCGATGGGTGTCGAACTCGGCGCGATGGCCAGCCTCGAAGTGATGGAGCAGATGCCGGAAATCCTGCAGGAGGTCCGCCGCGCCCTCGATGAAGCCGGCATCGATGCCGACAATGTCGATGGCTGGGACCAGTTGTCAGACATCGACCGGGAAGAACTTCGCGCGGATCTTGAGCAGGCTCGTGCAGAGATGAAGCAGGCGCTCGGACCGGATCTCCAGGCCGAGATCCGCGCTGCGATGGACGAGGCGCGCCAGGAATTAGCCGCCAACCGCGAGAACATCGCCGAAGCCATGCGCGAACAGCACGACGGCCTCGCCATCGCAGGGCAGGCGCTCGCCGCAGCCCGCGACGAACTCAAGGCCGCGCGCGAACGTGGGGACTTCAAGGCTTTTGGTCCCGATGGCATCAAGTTCGATTTCGATTTCGACACGGACGTGATGGAAAGCCTGCGCAAGGCCGGCATCTCGCTCGACGACGCGTCGCTTGACGGTGCGCGTGGACAGCAGTTCAGCGTCAACCCGCACGGCAAGGCGCGGGCCCTCATCGAAGCCGCCGACGATTGCGATGTCGAACAACTGAACAAGCTGGTCGTCGAACAGAAGATCGACGCGAACGCTTTGATGCCTGGCCATGGCACGGCGCTCATGGCCGCAGCCGACGCCAACTGCGCTGACGGCGCGCGTATGCTCATCAACTCCGGGGCCGATGTGAACCTCGGCTTTCCGGGACGGGGCACGCCGCTGTCGATCGCAGCCTCGAGCAGCGCCCTCTCGGTCGTGCAGCTGCTGCTGAACCGCGGCGCCAACGTCGATGCGTCGCTGCCCGGCCAGGACACGCCGCTCGTCGAAGCCATCAGCGAGGGCGATCTCGCGATTGTGAAGGCGTTGGTCGAGAAAGGCGCGAATATCAACCGCAAGTCGCTCACCCGCGGCAATCGCACGCCCCTCGATCTGGCCGATCGCCACGGAGATGACGAAATCTCCGCTTACCTCCGCAGCAAGGGTGCTGTCGCATCGAAGCCCACGGCGCATTGACGCAGATCGCGTTGACGCGGCTTAAGGACGATCGATAAAGACCGAACCACAACTTCCTGATGCGGCCTCTGCGCCGTATCCGATATCTGGAATGAACGGCGCATTCCGGGCGGCATCGCTTCCTTCGACGAAGCGCACCGCAAAAAAGCCGCGCGGGGATGAGGAATGCCGATCATACGTAAAGGCGCATCGCGTGCGGGCGGGCTGACTTTGGTCGGCGGGCTCGCGCTTCTCCACGCCGCCTCGCCCGCTTTCGCTCAAGAGGCCCCGCAGCCGGCATCCACCGCGCAGGCGCAGGTCTAGAGCTATGACCGAATCTTGGTGACGCGCTGAGGATCAAGCGGCGGCGACTTCGGCTTGAGGGTCAAGCGAGATTGCCTGCTCTTCGATGCCGTCTTTGAACTTCACCCCATAGATGACCTTTGGCAAGAAGAGAGCGCCATCGAGGCGTCGCCAATTGCGCTGGGCCGCCTCGATCAGCTTGAAGACCATGGCGAGGGCGGTGGCGTTCGACATGCAG
>JANOKS010000074.1:0-9980 GCA_031419455.1 Alphaproteobacteria bacterium | reverse complement strand
CCAACAGGGTGTTCGAGACTTGGGACGACATTGTCGCTGCCTGCTGTGACGCATGGAACGCCTTCGCCAGCAATCCTTCCCTCGTCACGTCCGTTACCTCACGCGAGTGGACGCAGGTCAGGATCTAGGGCGGTTGGTATTACATTGCGGACTTTGCATGCATCGAAGCGCGGCTTGTGGTCGAGATCGATGGCGCGACGCACGGGACGGCCGAGGAGATCGCCTACGATGAGCGGCGGACGCGGTTCATGGAATCGGATGGCTGGCGCGTGATTCGATTCACGAATCTGGAGGTGGAGAAGAGCCGCGAAGGCGTGCGGACGACGATCCTGATGGCGTTGGAGGAACAGGTGGAGTGGCTTCGGGCGCGATAGCTGGCTATCCCCTTGCCGCGTCCCCATCCGTCCGCTTCGCGTCCACCTTCCCCGTAAACGGGGAAGGACGGACGGCGGTGCTTACCTAAAGAGAATAGCCGACAGCCTTCTGCGGCCTTCCTTCGTGACGTCGGCCTTCGGGCCGGCGGCTTCAAAAATCTTCAGCAGCTGTTCCTTCGCGGCGCCTTCCTTCCAGTTGAGGTTCTTCTCGAGGATGGCGAGGAGCTGGTCGGCGGCTTCTTCCTGCTTGCCTTGCGCGGCATAGACGCCGGCGAGGTCGAAGCGGGCGTCCCAGTCGGTGGGGGTGTTGGTGACGCGGGTCTTGAGCTCCAGCGTCTCGTCGGGCGCAAGCGTGTGGCTGACGAGGTCGAGCGAGGCGAAGATCGCAGAGGCGGAGGGGTGTTTGCGGTTGGCCTCGGGGATCATCTCGGCGAACTGCCGGGCGCGTTCGACATCGCCGGCCTTCAGGTAGCAGCGGGCGAGGCCGGCGAGGGCCTCGATATTTTCCGGCTCCTGTTCGAGTACGACGGCGTAGATATCCGCGGCGGCGGGGAAGTCGCCTGCATCAGAGGCATCCTCGGCGGCGGCGAGCATTTCGGCGACAGTCGGGCCGGCATCGGGACCAGCGGCGCCCTTGATCTTGGTGATAAAGGCGCGGACCTGGCTTTCGGGCAGCGCGCCCATGAAGAGATCGACCGGCTGGCCGTTCTTGAACGCCACTACGGTGGGGATCGACTGCGAGCCGGTCATCTTCGCGATCTGGCTGAAGACGGCGGGGTTCTTGTCGACGTCGATCTTGACCATCTTCACGGCGCCGTTGTTCTCGCCGACGATCTTTTCGAGCATCGGGCCGAGCGTGCGGCAGGGGCCGCACCAGGTGGCCCAGAAGTCGACGATGACGGGGACGGTCTTCGACGGCTCGATGACGTCTGCCAGGAAGCTCTGGTCAGTGCCGTCCGAGACGTGGGGGCTCTTGGGTCCGCCAGCCGGGGGGCGGCCTGCGCCTGCGCCAATGATGTCCACGGGAAGAGCTCCTGTCGTTCGGCACTAACGGTTTCTGGCCCTAGACGGGCGTTGGCCATCAAAACGGCAACGCCTTAGCCGGCGCCCAGTTTCGTGAAGTCTACGGGCGTGACGGTATGGCCCGTGGCGGCGGCAAAGCCAAGGAAATCCGCCCGTGAAATCGATGTCGTCATATCGCAGCGGAGGGGGTGGAAATTGAGGATATCATGGGCCAGCAGGGCGTCTTCGGCCACCAGTCGGACCCTTCCCGCGGTGTCGTTCAGCACGGCGAAACCCGTGACCGATCCGGGGGTGACCCCGAGCGCGTCCCACAGCAGCGGCGCGTCGGTGAAGGACAGGCGTTGGCAGCCCAGGGCCCTGTGCAGCTGGTTGAGCGGCAGCGTGGAGGACCCCAGGGCGCAGACCAGCACCAGCTGGCCGGATTTGTCCTTCATGAAGAGGTTCTTGGTGTGGCCACCCGGCAGGTGGGCCTTCACGTTCTGGCTTTCGGCGACGGTGAAGACCTTGTCGTGGGTTATGGTGCTGGTCCGGATGCCGAGCTGATCGAGGAGCGCAAAGAGCGGCTTTTCCGGCTCACGAGAGAAGTCGTCAGGCGCGGGCATCTCGCCGCGTGGAAGAATGGGGCCGCGTGGAAGGAGGGTGGTCATGATGCTGAGTGCTCCCGACCACACAAACACCTCGCCGCCTTGGCCATCCTTGCCAGCGCCGAACTGCACCGGCTTTGCAATGAGGTCGCCAATCTACCCCGCACCGCGGTCACGCGAAAAAATGCCGGGAAGCCATCTGGCGATCATGCCCGCCTGCTTGAACTGTCGCTGCCTGCCGGCTTCATATCCATTCATTCAGCATGCAATACAACCCAGCCTCCGGCGCGGACGACGCTCGACGATCACGCAAATTTTCGTTTTCGATCCGCCGCTGCACGCTGCGGCGGCCTCGGGCCGATTGCGCGGATGGAGCGATTATCTATGCTTGAAATGACTCACTCGAAGCGCCTGCAGGACACAAGCTGAATGGACCTTCACGTCATCATGCATATTCCAAAGACCGGGGGCCAGACGATCCGAAACCAGCTGTGTGAGCATCTGCTGTGGGACGTCGAGTGCGTTGACATTGGTCCGGTTGGCGACAAGCATATTCGCGACAATGGGCTTACCCCCTGGGTCGAGCGCAGTGAGGCGGAGCGGGCCCAAGCGCGTGCCATTGTGGGGCATGATTTGTCGATCCACACGCCAAACCTAGTGCCGGGCGATCGCACGGTGAAGTTTGTCGGCATGTTTCGCGAGCCCGCCGCCCGGATCGTGAGCAACTACAACTACAACGTGCAGCGGAAGTGGGTGGATATCGGCAATGGTGTGCCTGAGTGGCCCTGGTGGTACCGCGGACAGAAGCGGAATTTCATCTCGCGCTGGATGAAAACGAAATTCCTTGCGCTTCCTTTCGATGAGCAACAGACCGACGAAGCCTTGTTCGAGGAGATCGCCGCGGCGCTGAACCTTTTCTGGCTGCTTGGCACGATGCCGCATTTTGAAGCGTTCACCGCGAAGCTCCATGCCGACATAGGTGTTCCACCCGCTTCAAAAGAGCGATGGGGCGTCGGCGGTCGCCACTATCCGATACGCCTGACACTTGATCCGCAGATCGAGGAGATGGTCGCCAGGGATCATCCCGTAGATTGTGCGATCTACGATCTCGTGCGGCAGCGCGCCGATGTGGTCTTCAACGCGGGGAAGTGGTGAACGCGCAGCGGCTTGCCGCTGCGAATGTCGGGCGGCAAGATGCCACCGGGCTGGATGCCTGCTAAGGCGTTTGGCGTCACCGAACGACAGGGTAACTTGTTCTGGGGCTGCTTCGTAGAGTGACTCCCTCTCGCGGAGTATGTCCGATCACATGCGTGGGAAACCGTCAGATGCGCTTTGACTGCTACAAGATCCACGACTGGGCGCCCGAGATCGTGCCGGGGCAGGGCAGGCGCGCCTGGATGGACGCCTTCCAGGACCGGCACCCCTATCGCTGCCTGCCGCTGACCATGGCGAACTGCACGGGCTGGGAAATCCTCTGCCCGGTGGGGCTCACCATCGAATGGAATGGCGGCGTCGCGAAGGAGAGCATCAAGATCACGAGCGATGAGCCCTGGCCGCCGGTCCAGGGTATCGCCGACAGCCATTTCCGGCGCGGCATCGTGACATTCCACACAGGGCACCTGTTTCGCACCGAGCCGGGCTGGCGGGTGTGGACGATGGGGCCGCCGAACGAGCCCAAGGACGGCATCTATCCGTTGCAGGGCCTGGTCGAGACGGAATGGCTGCCGTTTCCGTTCACCATGAACTGGCAGATGACGCGGCCGGGCAAGGTTCGCTTCGAGAAGGGCGAGCCGTTCTGCTTCCTCACGCTGGTTCAGGATCAGCCGCTGGAGGAGGTGCAGCCCAGCCTGAAGCTGCTGGCGGACAATCCAAAGCTGAACGAGGAATTCAAGGCGTGGGCGGAAAGCCGCGGCGACTTCAACAAGAAACTTGTCCAGCTGGACGCAGAAGCGGTCAAGCAGGGGTGGCAGCGCCACTACATGAAGGGCCAGAAGGTCTCGGGCGGCGAAGCTGAAACTCACCAGACCAAGCGCCGGCTGAAGGCGCCGAAGCCCGTGGCCAAGCCGCTGCCGGGGCTGGGCGGAGAGTAGCCGAAAGGGCCATTGTATCCGGCCCCTTGCGCCGCGACCGGCTTTCGGCTTATAGACCGCCCTCCCAAGGCCTCCGGGCCTGTTCCTACCCAGGATGCGGGCGTAGCTCAGGGGTAGAGCACGACCTTGCCAAGGTCGGGGTCGTGAGTTCGAATCTCATCGCCCGCTCCAAAATTATCCTAAAAACAGATGGTTAGCGGCACTCTAACGAGTGCGGCGAAGCCGTTTTATGTTTTGGGGTGGGATTGGGGCACGGCATTCATCCGCTGCAGATTTTTTTCGATGCGTGCGGATACGTTTCAATGCATGTGCCACCCCAATTGCTGTCCGTCTGCGGTCTCGTCTGCCCGCCAATAGGTGCAGCGACAAAGCATGGGTCCTTCTGCCGGCACCTCGATGGCGCTTCGTAAACGCTATTAAAATGGGTCGAACGGATCCTGTCGCATGTCGCGAAGTGAAGGACTTGGCCCTTAAGGGCGGCGACAATCGATATGCTAGGATCAGGAATTACGACGCGCTTCGCAGTTGCCGCGCCGCTTCCAGATCGGCACGGGTTTGATCCAGGATCAGGCCGTAACACTCATCACACACCCTGCGGGCAGAAGAGTGGCCGCCTCCCAACTCAGGGATTTCGACGCAGGTTGTGCCCGAGAGAAGATCGTCGTCGCACCGATAGCAGTGCGACAGCCTCTTCACATCGGCAAGCCGGGGACGTCCATTCGAGCCCCCGATCAACGAGGGCGTTTTACCCTTCGGCTTCTTTTTGCTCATAGATCGCCTTTGCTTTCCGAACCCGGCGCGCGAGAAGCTGGAGAATGTCGTCCTGCTGCGCCATGACGGCCTTGAACTCCTCGGTGCTCGCTGCGCTTCGCTCTTTTCCAAGTCGTTTTTCGATTTCCTTGTTCACCATCGTCAGTGCAGACACGAAGTTGTTCTTGCCGGTTAGATTCAGTGTTTTGTACTTGTACGTTAGCTCGATACCCTGAGGGTTCAGCTGCACATGGTTGAGCACGATCTTCGCCAGATGCTTGGCCTGCTCGTTGAGCCGCTTGCGCGCCTCTTCCCACTCGCGCTGAGGCAGCACGGCGAAGGGTTCTGCGGGCTTGTGTTTGCGCATCGCCGGCTGTTGCGCAGCCTTGAACAATGTCTCCGCCTGGGAGGGGTCGAGTCCGTATGACTTCAGGCGATCTTTCAGATCGTCGATCACGTATTGGTCGTCGACGGAGGTGAAGTCCTCTTCCCACAGAGCATCCACAACTTCCCCATGAACCACGACACGCTCACCCGCGCGAAGGCGTGAGTCCCCGTCAGTGACCGCCTTCGGGACTTCCGGTTCTTCGCCGCCGATGACCTTCTCCCAGAAGGCCTCGTCATCAGCTTCGAATTCCTTGAACTCCTTGAGCCGCTCGTCGAGGTTCATGCCGAGATGCGTAACGATATGTCCCATATTGTCGGGGTGGTTCGGATCGTTTTGTACCACGGTGCGCAGGATGCGGCCCACGAACTGAATGTACGGCGCGAGCGAGCGAAACGGTCTGAAGATTGCGGCAACGCTCAGCTTCGGATGATCGAACCCTTCCGCAAGCATCTGGACCTGGACGATGCAGTCCAACGTGCCGTTCCGAAGCGCCGCGAGGATGTCCGCTTGCTCTTCTGGTTTTTGCTTGCTGTGGATTACCTCTGCGCTGAAGCCACGTTCGACATATAGAGAGCGGATCTGTTGCGCGTGATTGATCGAGCAAGCAACCGCGATCAGTTGATGCTTCGTCCCGGTCAATCGCAGCTCCTCAAGCTTCTCGAGGCTGCTGTCGACGATGTGCTTGTTGCAAAGGGATGCGAGCGCGACGCCTCGGCTGAACCAATCCTCGGTCTTGAGATTCAGGACCTCTTCCAGAGTGTAGACGCGACCGCGTTCGTCCGTGAAGCCAAGCTCTATCTCAGATGGCGCGACATAACTGGCTTTGAGCCGCTTGATGTAGCCCTTAAGTGTCGCGCTCCTGAACGGATAGCGGAAGATCAACTCACCGTCGATTTCCTGCCGATCGCTGCGGAACGGCGTCGCCGTCATCAAGATGATCTTGGCCTTCGGAAATCTGTCGAAGACGACCTGCCAGCTCATGGCGGCGCTGTGGTGCGCCTCGTCGACGACGATCATGTCGAAGAAGTCGGGTTGGAATTGCTCTAGCCACTTTTCGGCGTTGGTCACGAGTTGCTGTACGTTCGTTATGACGATGTGGCATTTGTTGACGACGCTGATGTTGCCGCTCTCGAGCGTGCAGGCGAGCGGGCCAGCCACCATTTCGGCCGGAGGCAGGACGCCCGCTTTTCGCCAGAAGCATTTCTGGCGATTGGTGATGTCCATCGCCTCAAACAGGCCCTCCTTGATCGTTAGATTGGGGGCAATGATGAGCACGCGCCCTGCCGCGATCCCCAGGGGCAGTATGGCGGCCAAGCCGGTTTTTCCGCAGCCGACCGGAATTTGCAGCAGTGCCTTGTTCTTTCCGGCACGAAAAAACTCATAGGTTCGCTGGTAACCTTCGCGCTGGGGATCGCGAAGTTCCGGATTTCCGTCGATTTGCGGCGTGAGCTGCAGGAAGAACGAGTTCATCGGCTGGTTGCCGCGCAGCCAAGCTTCAAGGCGCGACTTCTCAAAAACCCACTTCTTTCCCAGTTTTTGCGCTGGAATGCGCCCTTCGCGCGCGGACGCGTACAGCGCGGTTTTTCCCATACCCAAAAATGCTGCGGCATCGTCCAACGAAAGCCAGGTCGAATCGGCCATTTCATCTCCTGATGCTAAATGATAGCAAACGACAGGTAGAGGAGCAAACTTGCCTTTAGAGGAGGTGGGCCGATGCGTGGGAATGGCTAAGGCGACTGGTTTGGTGACATCTTTTGTCAGATCTTATTGATTTGTGACCAGTTCTGACTTATGGTGAGCAAAGTAGGCATCTCAGGGTTTTTGGTGATTAAAATTGCCAAGTTGGTGACTTGGCTTGACCAAATTATTTCAGCGGTGACCAAAACTGACACGGCCGTGACCGGATTGGACAGATGACCGAACTTGCTGAGCGATTTGGGCAACCCGTCGTGGAATTCAGAGGAGTTCCTCTTCCTGAGCCCGCCAAGCTGGCGGGCTACAGCGCTCTAATCGACCAGTACGATCTTCAAATGCCTCTGCCTCGGCAGCTTGCGGCAATTGGGATGCGCCGTAATCCATCATCCTTCGGGAGGTGGCGACTCCTTACGAACAGACAAGCTGCTCCGGCTTCTCTCGGCGAGCAGCTCGAATTTGCGCTCAAGCATGAAGGCGTGAATCTGTCTGTGCTGAGCGCCTTGTTTGGCGCTGCACCGAAGCAGGAATTCGAAGCGTGGATAAGCGCTACGCCAGGCGGCGCCAACACGCGTCGTATCTGGTTCATCTACGAATGGATGACAGAGCAATTGCTCGATGTCCCGCCTGTACCAAAGATCCGAGCGGTGCCCGTGATCGACCGAAACAAGCAGTTTGGGTTGGATGGTGGCAACCGCTCCGCGCGTCATAGCATCGTGGACAATCTCCCCGGCACGCGAGAATTTTGCCCGCTCGTATGGAGAACGCCTCAGCTCGATGCCTTCGAAGCACAAGGCTTCGACCAGCGCGCGCTCGAAGTCGTCGGGCGGACCCATCCGGACGTAATCGCGAGAGCCGCCGCCTTCCTCCTTCTGGACGACAGCAAAAAGTCCTTCTTCATCGAGAATGAGCGGCCGACCGCGAAGCTCGTCGCAAGATGGGCACAGGCAATCGCAGAGGCCGGGTCGCGCCCGCTATCCGTCGAGGAACTCGAACGGCTCCAGAAAATCGTCCTCGCCGATGCGAGATTTATCAGGCCGGGTCTTCGCAAGATCGGCGGCTTCATAGGCCAACATGATCGTGAGACGCGAAGTCCTTTGCCGGCCCACCTAAGCGCGCGGTGGCAAGATCTTCCGAGTCTAATGCAAGGCCTTGTGGCGTATTCTGACCGCGCGAAAGCCAACAAGGTTGACGCCGTCACAACGGCCGCCGCGCTCGCATTTGGCTTTGTCTACATTCACCCTTTCGAGGATGGAAATGGCCGCGTCCATCGCTGGCTCTTCCACCACGTCCTCTGCGGCGCGGGATACAATCCGCCCGGTGTCGTGTTTCCGATCAGCTCGACGATCTACAGGAGGATCGACGGATACAAGCGCGTTCTGGAGTCGTATTCACAACCGCTGCTGGAGTTCATCGACTGGAAGCCGACGCCGGATCACAACGTCGATGTCCTGAACGATACGGTCGCCTATTACCGCTACTTCGACGCAACGGCTCATGCTGAGTTCTTGTATGAATGCGTGAAACAAACCGTTGAAAGCGATCTGCCGAACGAGGTTGCCTACTTGGAGGCCTACGATCACTTCTCCCGAAAGGTACTGCAAACCGTCGACATGCCCAACAGCATGGTCGACCTGCTGCATCGCTTCCTGAAGCAGAACGGCGGCAAGCTATCCGGGAGGGGGAGGGCCAAGGAGTTCGCGCCTCTTACCGATGAGGAGGTCGGGACAATTGAGGTCGCATACGGCAAGGCGTTTACGGGATTGAATCTGCCGATGGATGAGACGGGCGACGGCTTCGGTGACGATAGCGACGGCGGCGAGACTGAACTGTTAGACGCAACGGACCTAAAAGTGTACCCGAGCGCTGCAAGCTAATGTCGCCGAGTGCAAAATAGCACGATGTGACAAGGCATTCTTGCTCGCCGCCCCAAAGCCCGCTTGCACCGAATCGAACCTAGTAAAATCCACATTTGGTCCAGCACGTGGTCCAGCCGCATGGCATCGCGTTTGCCCTGTCCAGACTCGCACTTTCTCTTCGATCTGTCTCGCGCCAAGGCCGTCGCAGATCATTGGGGAGAGGGCGTGTCCCGATCAGTTCTTGCTGGAAGCGATTCTCGAATGCCCGACGACGACCGTCTCTATTCGATCCGATCCTTGATCTTCGAATACGTCAAAAGCCCTTCCCTTCGACACATCCGTGAACCAATCTTCGTCGCAAAGCTGGCCAAGGACATTCTTCGGGTCGTGGATCGGGGTACCGGGCCTTGGGAAAAGTGGGAAGGCGCTCGCGAAGCTCTGTTGAAGGCTGCTGCGACCACATGGATTCCCGCCGAAGAACTTCGCGACTATTTCAATTCGCTGCCCGGCCCAAAGCTCACATCGACAGACGTGTCCCAGAGGCTTCGCGCAATCCAGGAGGATGGCTTCGGCCTATACCCCGATGACACGCTCCAGGAGAGTTGTCTGACTCTCTATAATCGCGAAAGAGCCATTGGGACCGAAATGCCGGCGATCATCGGTGAGCTGCAAGAATTCGTGGAACGCGAGCGGGACCGGATTCGAATTGAACGGGAGGAAGCCTGGAAGCGGACGCGAGCGGAAGAACGTGACGCGCTGAAGCAGCGGTTACTTTCCGGGGTCGATTGCAAATGGACTTCTCTATCGAACTCCAACGAGCTGTTTTGCCGTATGAACGGCCGCCTCTACCGCGTCCAGCGGGGCCAGGACCAGCGGTGGAAGCTCTACCGGGTGGAATCCGTTGAGGACGAAAAAGGGGGACTCCTTGGCCAATACCAGCGGCGTGGCGATGCCAACAAAGTCGTGGCCAAGGCGGCGTTTCAGCCTGAGCCGCGATGGTGACTGGCTAGGAATGTCACTGGTGGCATTCGCGCGACTATCGACCTAAGCTTGAGCACTCGGCGGGGGCGAACTCCTAGCGTAAGCGTCATCCGATCCCCGCCTTGCGGCCTGTAGCGCGGATGTGATCGCCTGCTCCGGGTATAGCGAGGTGGGCGTGATGGACGATGACCAGTCAGATGAGCGCTCATACGAGCCTCGGTTGGGCGCTCACAAGAGTG
>JANOKS010000073.1:0-3112 GCA_031419455.1 Alphaproteobacteria bacterium | reverse complement strand
CTTGCGCAAGGCAGCCGCACGCACCATCGACGCCCTCTGGCGCGCCGTTGGAGACATCTGCTCCCTCTTCACATCCGAAGAGTGCTGGAACTTCTTCAGGGCACACGCCTATGTTGCGGATTAACCGCCCGATGCTCTAGGAAGATCGCGACAGCAAGTCCGAGGGTCGACGCATGGCGCAGCAAGAGACGGAGAGCCCGAAAGGCCGCGTGCTGATCATCGCGGGGTCTGATTCCGGCGGCGGCGCCGGCATCCAGGCGGACATCAAGACCGTGACCATGCTTGGCGGTTATGCAGCGACCGCCATCACCGCGCTGACGATCCAGAACACACTCGGCGTCAGCGGCGTCGTGGCGACGCCGCCGAAGGCCGTGCGGGCGCAGATGGAGGCGGTGCTGAAGGACATTGGCGCCGATGCGCTGAAGACGGGAATGCTGGGCGACAAGCTGCTCGTCGAAACGCTGGCAGAGGCCATTTCGGATTTCGCCGCGACGATTCCGCGGGTGGTCGATCCCGTGATGGTTTCAAGTTCTGGCGACATCCTGCTGCCGAAGGACGCGGTGGACGCCGTCCGTCAGTTGATGGTGCCGCATGCGACGCTGGTGACGCCCAACGCGCCCGAGGCCGAAGTGCTGACCGGCAAGGCGGTCGACACGCTGGACGGACAACGCCGCGCGGCCGAGAAGCTGCTCGACATGGGCGCCATCGCGGCGCTGGTGAAGGGCGCGCATGTTGGCGGTGATGTCATCGTCGATGTGCTGGCGACCCAGTCGGGCGAGCATTTCTTCGACGGTCCGCGCATTGTGACGAAGGCGACCCACGGAACAGGGTGCACGCTCGCGTCCGGCATAGCAGCAGGACTTGCGCGCGGACTGACGCTGACGGACGCCGCCGCGCTATCGCGCGCCTATCTGGTCGAGGCGATTGCGCGCGCGCCCGGGCTGGGGCAGGGCAATGGTCCGGTCGATCACGGCTGGCCGTCACGCGACCCGGAAACGTTCGCCATCATGTTCGCGAAGTGGCGGCCGGCCAAAACCCAGACGTCCTGAGACCCAAAGCAAAAGGGCGCACCGGAGAGGCGCGCCCTTGAGAATTCACTGAAGGGGGTCGCGACCTAGTTCAGGCTGGCGGTCTGGACGGTTGCGTCCTCGAAAGCCCAGCTGATCTGCATGCTGGCGTTCGCGAGTACGGCGGTGCGCGGTGCAAAGCGCATCTGTTGGACTGTGGTCTTTGCCGAACGGCGGAACGCCTCGGACGAACACGCGCCGACGCGTATCGCATCCGGCTGGCCAGCCGTGGAGATCGCGAAGGTCACGCGGCACGATCCCTCAAGGGCGCGCATCCCGGCATAGGCGGGATAACGCAGGTCGGGTTCGCCGACCGGTTTCACCTCGGACTGAATAGTGATTGCGTAACCACGGGCCTCTTTCGAGGCAGGCGCCTGGGCCAGTGCGGACGGCAAAAGGCTCGCCGCGCCAACCCCGAGAATCGCATGTATCAGTTTCATGACACTAATGTGACGGATAAATGACACCCTGTCTATCGGAGCGCCGCCTCTTTTTTGGAGGCGGGAAGAATCACCCCAGCCTGGGCTGGTGGGATGCACGGGAGTTCGGGAAATGAGGGCGAGAGTGATGATCGCGGCGTTTGCCATTGCAGGGCTTTCCGCCTGCGCCAGCACGCCGCCTCTGCCGGACTACCGCCCCGCCTTGCTCCGGGCTTGCGCGAATGCGGAGGACTGGTCGCCCTGGTTGCTGGTTGATGCCTGGCAGGATGGCGACGTCTACCGCCCCGCGACCCAGTTCCGTGAGGATGGCGTGATGGTCTACGCCTATGAGGGGACGACCTACGACAACGGCAACTGGTCAATCGATGGCGGCAGGCTGGGTTTCGACACCAACGATCACTACGCGGACTATGAAGGTGATTTCGACGGCGAGCGCGGCAGCGGCACGATGAAGAACACGCAAGGCGACACGGGCAAGTGGACTCTTGAGCGCGCGTGCGACAGCTGAGGCGAGACGAGCGCAGCTAATCGATCCATCAGCAGATATCGTTTCCCAGCGCCCAACGCCAGGCGTAGATCGCGCACCATTCCGAGACTGGAGCGCAGCATGAGCGCCTACCGTTTTTTCCAGATTGACGCCTTTGCCGAGCAGCCGATGGCAGGTGGTCCCGCAGCCGTGATGCCGATGGACGCTTTTCCACCGGCCGATGTGATGCAGGCGATCGCGGCCGAGAACAATCTTGCCGAGACGGCTTTCATCGTCGCGAAGAATTCCTCAAACAAGAATGGGGGCGTGTGGGACCTGCGCTGGTTCACGCCGCTGCTGGAAGTGCCGCTGTGCGGTCACGCGACGCTGGCGAGCGCGCATGCGCTCTATGCACATCTTGGGTTCGATGGTCCGGAGATCGGCTTCGACACGAAGGCGGGGCGATTGACCGTGAAGCGTCTTGCGGACGGCCGGCTGGAGATGGATTTCCCGGCGCAGCCGCCGCGCGCCGTGCTGACGCCAGATGGGCTGGTCGAGGCGCTGGACGCGTGGCCGGAGAAAGTTGTGGCGGGGCCGTACCTGATGGCGGTGTTTGCGACGCCTGATGAGGTGAGGGCGCTCAAGCCGGACCTGATCCGCGTGAACGAGATTTCGGGTGGGGCGACAGGCGGACGCGGCAACCTGATCTGCGCGGCGCCGGGCGCCAGCGAAGGGTTCGACGTGGTCTCGCGTTTCTTCGCACCGGGCTCCGGCATCCCGGAAGACCCGGCGACGGGCTCGGCACACTGCATCATCGCGCCGTACTTCTCGAAGCTGCTGGGCAAGGCCGAGCTGAACTGTTTCCAGGCCTATCCGGGGCGGGGAGCGCACATCACGACCCGGCTGGAGGGCGACCGGGTCAAGCTGATCGGCCGGGCGCGGACGGTGATTGAGGGAATGTTTACCCTCGCATAGAGCCCGAAACACCAGTCGTTTCCGTGAGTTGGGGGGCATATGCTGGCGGGGACGCGGGGCGGGGGGTATGTCGCCGTCTCGATTTGCGGAGCCTCCCCATGGCCGTATCCACCTATCTCGAATTTGAAAAACCAGTCGCCGATCTCGAAAAGAAGATCGCCGAG
>JANOKS010000072.1:0-14527 GCA_031419455.1 Alphaproteobacteria bacterium | reverse complement strand
AACGCCCCTGGCTGGGGCAGCGCAATCACGTTACTTTTTGTCACGGCGTATCATTCCTTTGATGGAAAAGTGGAGACTCAGCACCCCCACGATACGCCGCCCAACCCCTTCACGCCGTCACCAACTTTCGCGCATAGCTCTCGAGGTGCCGGCGGGCGGTTACCAGGCGAGATTCGTTCGGCTGGACCCGGTTGCGGCGGTCGCCCCCGCGTCAAGCGGCGCCAGCAAGACGGTCGACCTTTCAACCCGCGCACAGGAGGCCTGGCGCAGGGTTTTGACGACAGGATGGATCCTGCCCGCGGCGGCGGGCGCTGGGGTGCTGGCCGTTGCTCTGGCCATCTTCGGGATGTTCAACGGCAGCCAGGGGCGTGATCCGGCGGTGACCCTGCCGTCCGGCCCGACCGTATTCGTCGCGCAGTACGAACTGATCGACGGGCCGGACTTCGCGCGAATCCTGCGCAACGGCCTGCAGTACGAGCTCATCAACAGCCTTTCTCGCTTTCCCGAACTCTCGGTGCTGGGGATCGACACGGTCTATGGCGCACCGGGCGGAGGCCCGGGCCGCAACCTGTACGGGGCGGATTTCATCCTGCAGGGATCGGTGCAGGCGACGGCGCGCGATGTGCTCGTGACAAGCCAGCTTCTGGAGACAGTCAACAACACCGTCGTGTGGTCGCGGACGGACCGGGCGCAGGCAAGCGATGCGTCCGAGATGCTCGACGTCCAGGCGCAGATCGCGGGCGACGTCGCCGGACAGCTGAGCCAGCCCTATGGCGTGATCCAGGAGCGGCTGAAGGAAGACCTGTCTGCATCGCGCGCCGTGTCGATGGAAGACTATCTCTGCGTTCTCGAAGCCTACGACTATTCACGGGCCAAGACGCAGCAGAAACACGCTGAGGTACGCGACTGCCTCGAACAGGTGACGCAGCATTCGCCGAACTATTCGCCCGCATGGGCCAAGCTTTCCTGGATGTATGGGGACGAGGAGCGCTACGGCTTCAACCGCAGGCTGGAGGGGGATGCTCCGTTCGTGCGCGCACAGGCGGCGGCCGAACGCGCAGTGGCCGCGGACTCGAACTCAGCCATGGGGCACCAGTATCTCGCCATCGCGCAGTTCAAACTACTGGATGACGACGCATTCCGGCGGTCGATCGAGATGGCGCTGCGGCTCAACCCCAACAACTCCGAAATCCTCGCGGACGCCGCACAGATGCTGGCATTGCTGGACGGATCGGAGCGCGCACGAGAGCTGGCGGAGAAGGCGATCGCGATGAACCCCGGCCATCCGCCCTGGTATTACGGGCCGCTGGTCCACTATCACCTGCTGAACGGCAACAGGAAGGAGGCGCTGGACGCGGCCCGCAAGGGCGCGCCGGATGGATCACCGATGGCTGGATTCATGCTCGCCGCCGCGCTGCGGCTCAATGACGACGACATCATGGCCGACCAGGCTCTTGAGACGATCTACGCGACCTTTCCCGACGTGCGCGCCCGGAGCCAGGAGATCGTGCAGTCGCAACGCCTGCCCCCGAAAATCGTGCAGCTGATTTTCGGGAAATAGCGCCGCGACCCGTTGCCGGACTCCGCCTACTGCTCCGCCAAACGCTCCTCCTCCCGGCCGCCCGCGAGAATGCCCGGCATCGAATAGTTGCCTTCGTGGCAGGCGTATTCGTAGCTCGGCGCGGCGGTGGCGTTGAACACCATCTCCGCCCGCCATGTCTGCGCATAGGTTTCCGGATCATCGACCTCGAAGCTGTAGAGCAGCTGCGTGTCAGATATGCGCGTCAGTCTTTCGGTGATCCTGGCATGCTCGGAAATGTGGAAAGACTGTCCATAATACACCCGCGTCGATTCCTGCGGATGCATGTTGACGGTCTCGACCACGAACGTGTCGCCCTCCCACCGGCCAACGGAATCTCCCATCCAACGCAGCATCGGGTCAGGCAGGTGCGGGGCGTTCACGCGGACGACGCGCGCATCGTGGATCATCTCGGCGAAGATCACGACGTTCTCGGGCGTCTGCACGATCTGGTAATTGTTGTTGTAGGACACGTTCAGCATCGGCGGGCCCGCGGCGGAGCCGAAGCCGAGCAGGCATCGCTCTCCCAGCGAACGCAATTCGGGATCGGACGTGGCGTTGCGCTGCTGGTTGAACGCTGCATCGAAGCGCTTCTTCCCCGCCTCCGTGTAGGGCAGCTTGCCATTGGGCGGATCGACCAGCCAGGATGAGCGATACTGCCCGCCGATCTTCGCGAACGATGTGCCTGTGTCGATCCAGAATTGATTGTAGCCGCCGACATTCTGCCCGGCCCGCGGCGCGGGAGCCGACGGATCGGTCGGTTGCGAATCCTGATCCGCCATCTGGTTTCGGATTTGCGCTGCGCGCCTTGCCTCCTCCTCGGTGATCACCAGTCTGGCAAGGTCGCGCGGACGCTCCAGCACGGTGAGGCTGGTGTTGCTCCAATGGCCTTCGAGCAACGGGCGGCCATCACTCGTGCGCGGCGGCTCATAGGCGAGCTGGGCATGCGCGACGGGCGTCGAATGCATCAAGGCCAGCGCTGCGCCGGATGCCATCAGTAAGCCTAGCCTCATTGAATTGCTCCCGCGTTCGGATGCACGCTTGTCGCACCAAAATCGTCTTTCGGTCGCAGCGCAAGGCCGCGTGCTTCGATCGTCAATCACAATCAAGCATTGGTGATCCGACCTACGGATCACACCCACCGTTCCAGATTGAACAGACGGCGGTGTTCATCGATGGCGTAGGTATCGGTCATGCCGGCGATGTAGTCGCACACCACGCGGGCGCGGCGGGTCATGTCGGCGCCGGGGGCGTGGGCGCGATTGCTCCACGGTGGCGGCAGCGTGTCGGGCTCGGCAAGGAACAGCGTGAAGAGCTCGCTGACGATGCGCCGCGCCTGGCTCATCATGCGGTTGACCTTGTGATGGCGGTACATGCGCTGAAACAGGAAGGCGCGCAGGGGCTTCTGGCGTTCGGCGATGTCGTCGGAGAAGGCGGCAAGCGGGCGGGACAGCGCCCTCACCTCCTCCACCGTCTTCGGTTTTTCGGCGGCGGCGCGGCGGTGGAATTCGGCGATAAGATCGCCCAGCCAGACGCCAATGAGCCGGCGCACGGATTCCGAAATCAGCCTGTCGCGTTCGATGGATGGATACTGCTTCAACACATCACGAAACACGTCGCCTGCAAGTGGCACGTCCATCAGGTCGTCGATGCTGAACAGGCCGGCGCGGAGGCCATCCTGCACATCGTGATTGTTGTAGGCGATGTCGTCGGCGAGCGCCGCGACCTGCGCCTCGGGGCCTGCGAACGTGTGAAGGCCAAGCGACTGGAGGGCGTCATAGTCGCGGAACGCAGTCGGCAGGCTGTCGATACTGTTCTCCGGCGTCACCAGCGGTCCGTTGTGCTTGATCACGCCTTCGAGCGTTTCCCACGTCAGGTTGAGACCGTCGAACTGCGGATAGCGCTGCTCCAGCTTCGTCAGCACACGGAGCGCCTGCGCGTTGTGGTCGAAGCCGCCATAGGGCGCCATCACTGTGTTCAGCGCCGTCTCGCCCGCATGGCCAAACGGGGGATGCCCGATGTCGTGGGCGAGCGAAAGCGTCTCGGCAAGGTCCTCATCGAGACCCAGCACACGCGCCGCGGTGCGCGCGATCTGGGCGACTTCCAGCGAATGGGTAAGGCGCGTGCGGTAGTGATCGCCCTCATGGGCGACGAACACCTGCGTCTTCTGCTTCAACCGGCGGAACGCGTCGGCATGGATAATCCGGTCGCGGTCGCGCTGGAAATCCGTGCGCGTGGCGCTCGGCGCCTCGGCATGAAGGCGCCCCCGCGACCGGTCCGGAGCGCTGGCAAAGACCGCCCGAGGCGGCGGGGAGAATGGTTTGGCCATAATGGCGCCTTCCATGTAGCCTCCGGAGTTCATATCTGAATCGCCTGAAACACCTAAACGGGGCGTCATGCCGGATACTGCGACAACATCGCCAGAAGTTACGCTCTCCGCCTCTGCCGCGCGGCGGATTGCGAAGATCGTCACCGGACAGCCGGAGGGGACCATGCTGCGTGTCGAGGTGATTGGCGGCGGGTGTTCGGGATTTTCCTACCGGTTCGGGTTCGCGGACAAGGCAAATGCGGACGACCGGGTGATCGAGCGGGATGGGGTGAAGGCGGTGGTGGACGAGGCCAGCCTGCCTTTCCTCGCGGGATCGGAAATCGACTTCATCGACGAAATCATCGGCGCGTCGTTCCGAATTCACAATCCGAACGCGACATCCGGCTGCGGCTGCGGGACGAGCTTTTCGGTTTGATGAGCCGCGAGCCTGGTTGCAAGTCTAGGCCCGAACTGATGCCGATCTAGTCGTCGTCACGCTTGCCGCCGCGGTCCCGGCTGCCACCATCACGCTTACCGTCGTCGTTGCTGCGCGGCGCGCTCCGCTGACCGCCGCGATCACGCCCATCGTCATCTTTGCTGCGCTGGCCGCCGCGCTGGCGATCGTCGTTGTCGCTGTTGCGCTGACGCGCTTGGGCCTGCGGCGCCTGTTGCGGCGGAGGCGTTGGATTGGCGCGTTGCTGCAGTTGCTGCTGACCGCTGAACAGCGGGGGGCCGCCGCCGTCACGGCCGCGATCGTCGCCGCGGGCGCGATCATCATTCCGTCCGCCGCCATCGCCGCGGCCACGATCGTTGTTCTCGCCGCGATCACGGTTGCGATCATTGTTGCCGCCTCGCGGCGCGCCATCAAGCTGCGCGGGCGGCGTGGGATTCGCGCGCGGCTGTTGTTGCTGACCACCGAACAGCGGCGGGTTGTAGCGATTACCGCCGTCGTTGCGCGCGCTGTCGTTGTTGCGGCCACGATCATTGTTGCGGTCGCGATCGTCGTTGCCGCGTCCGCCATTGCTGTCGTTGTTGCGGTTCTGGTTCGAGTCGCGATTGCCGCCCTGCTGCCCGGAGAAAAGCGGCGGATAGGTGTTGTTGCGGTCACGATCGTTCCAGTCGCGCCCGCCATTGTTGCGGCGATCAGCGTACCGGTAGTGCTTGCCGCCATTCCAGTAGTCGCGCCGGAAGTGCCGATTATGGTCCCGGATGTACGGCCCGTTCAGAAGCGACTGATACCAGAAAAACCCATCCAGATCCCAGTAACCGCCGTGCACCGACCCGTAGTGATTGTCGTAGTACGCGTCGTGCCAAACGCCGCCACCATACGAACTGCCATAGCCGTAGCCGGAGTCCTCGTAGCCGTAACCGGTGTTGTAGCCGTAGTCGCCGTATCCGTAGTCGTCGTACCCGTATCCGTAGGTCGAACAGGCGCCGAGCCCGACGAGGGCCAGGGGCAGAGCCACAAGGGCGAAACGCTTTTTCATAACTGTCATTTTGCTCACGCAACCTGAACACAGCACAACGGACCGTTGTGGAACTGCAAATCGTTGCGGGGATGAGCAGTCATGTTGGCCCAGATCAACTACGGGAGACCGATTCGGCCCCGGAGGCCGGTCCCGCTGAGATCTGGCTCCTTGTCAGCCCGGCCGCGGCGGGTTTGGATCTTCCGGCTGCGGAGCGGGGAGTTCGGGAAGATCGGGCAACGTCACGATTCGCGGTCGCATCAGGCGAAGCACCGCCAGCAGGGCTAACGCAACGACACCGACAGCAATGAGCGCCGCGATCATCTGCTGGGTCATGTGTTCGCTCTTTCGATCCCGCTACCCAAGGCGCCAGACTCGCCGCTTGCCATCAGCTGGGTCAAGCGAACAAATGGTCATGTTGCCGGCCACGATTGCGCCCTGATCCGCGCCGGCCAACCGGGGTTCACGCATGACTGTTACCGAAGCCGTTCGCCAGCGCATCTCGACCCGGGCGTTTCTTGACGATCCGATTCCAAAGGACGCGCTGGCGGACCTATTACAGACCGCGCAACGCTCGCCCTCGGGCGGTAACCTGCAGCCGTGGAAGGTGATTGCGGTGGCAGGCGCGGCGAAGAACGAGATCATCGCCATCGCACAGCGCGTGCTGGCGTCGGACCCGATGGGGCCCGTGCCGGGCGACCGTCCGGTCTATCCCGACCTCACCGCCATCGACCAGGTCTACAATGAGCGGCGCAAGCGCGTGGGCGAGATGATGTACGACAAGATCGGCATCCCGAAGGAAGATCGCGCGGGCCGCATGCGGTGGTTCGCCAACAACTATCGCTTCTTCGGCGCGCCGGTTGGCCTGTTCATGATCATCGACCGGCGCATGGGCCACGGACAGTGGGCGCACATGGGCATGTACATGCAGACCATCGCCCTTCTGGCGGAGGAGCGCGGCTGGGGCACGTGCATGCAGGAATGCTGGGCGCGCCTGCGCGTGGAGCTGCACGCGCATTTCGGGCTGGACGACAACCACATGGTCTACTCCGGCATGGCGATCGGCGTGCCCGACCTCAACGACCCGGTGAACGACATCTACGCCGACCGCGCACCGCAGGCCGAGGTGGTGGAGTTCAGGGGGTTTTGAGGGCCGCTTCGAGCCCCAACCTCGCCAGTTTAATCAGTTCGGGCGCGAAATTGCGTAAGGCGACGATCAGCTGGGCATTCTCATCCCAGCGCTCATCGCGCGGCACAACATAGGCTGGCGCTTGTATCAGCGTGGCGGCAACAACTTGGCTACTCGGCCATGTGCCCGCCCGCATACTACGATTGGCATCCAGTATCGGACCTTCGGATGTGATGGCCACTGCGCTCATGCACAGTTCGTCGTCAAAGCGATCAACTTGCCATGGGGAAGGCGAGGCAGCCAAAACCAGAGCCTCAAGCTCGTCAAGATCGTGTCCAGTCATTCCAACCCCCCAGACCATCTGGCAGCGCACTATCACACCCCGCCAACCACGCCCAACTTCCGAATGCCTTCGCGCTGCGCCGCCGCCATGACGTGGGCGACGACGCCGTAGGCTGCGTTGCGGTCGGCTCGGACGTGAACTTCGGGCGGCGTGCTTCGCCTGGCTTCGCGCGCGAAGAGCTGGCGGAGCTCCTCACGGCGCAAGGGCGCGCCGTTCCAGCTTATGGCGCCGTCGAACGCCACGGCCACGGTGATCGGTTCGGGGAGCGGGTCATCGGGACCGCAGGTCGGACACGGTATCGGCGTATCCAGCTTCACGGCGTGCCGCTGCGGCGGCAACGTGACGATCAGCATGATCAGCAGCACCAGCATCACGTCTATCAGCGGCGTGGTGTTGATGTCGGACAAGGGTTCGCCTTCGCGGGTTTCGCCCACGTTCATGGCCATCACGGCCTCCTCGGTTTGGTGCTTCATGCCGATTGCGCGCCAGATAAGATATTACACTTGTAATCTTTCCGGAGGCGCGCGGCAAGTCCTTCCGTTTCCCGCCGGCCCCGCTATCACTGTCGCCATGAAGATCGCGACCTGGAACGTGAACTCGGTCAATGCGCGGCTCCCGACCGTGCTGGAGGTGCTGGCCGCTTGCCCCGCCGATGTGTGGTGCCTGCAGGAGATCAAGTGCGTCGACGAGAAGTTTCCGCGCGCCGAGATCGAGGCGCTGGGATTCAACTGCGCGGTGTTCGGACAGAAGACCTACAACGGCGTTGCGATCCTCTCGAAGCATCCGCTGTCAGACGAAGTGCGCGGCTTGACCGGCGAGTCCGAGGACGAGCAGAGCCGCTATCTTGAAGTGCTGGTCGAGGCGCCCCGGCCGTTTCGCGTCGCGACAGTCTACCTGCCCAACGGCAATCCGCGTCCCGGGCCGAAATACGACTACAAGCTGCGGTGGATGGACCGGCTGAATGCACGGGCGAAGGAACTGCTTGCCCTGGAAGAGTCTGTGGTGCTGGCGGGCGATTTCAACTGTATCCCGCGCGATGAGGATTGCTGGGACCCGAAAGCATGGGGCGACGATGCGCTCGCCTGGCCCGAAACGCGCGACCGCTTCCGCCAGCTGCAATGGATGGGCTATACGGACGCCTTCATGGCGTGCGATGCGCGTATCCAGAAATACACCTTCTGGGACTATCAGGCCGGTGCGTGGCAGAAGGACTGGGGCATCCGCATCGACCACCTGATGTGCTCGCCCCAGGCGGCGGACCGTCTGAAGTCGATCGCGATCCACCGGATGGCGCGGGCGATGGAAAAGCCATCGGACCACGTGCCGGTGCTGGCGACGTTTGCGGATTGAGGGAGACTCCAATGGCCGACGTCTTTCTCTCCTATTCCAGCCGGGACCGCGCAGCGGCGCAGCGTGTGCAGGAGGCGCTGACTTCCCGCGGCATCGACGTGTTCTGGGATCAGGCGACGCCGCCGGGGCAGGACTGGGACACGTGGATTCGCGAGAAGCTCGCCAATTGCAAGGTCGCGATCGTGCTGTGGTCGCGCGAGAGCGTGAAGAGCGACAATGTCCGCCACGAGGCCCTGGTGGCGCGCAAGGCCAAGAAGCTGCTGCCGGCGATGATCGACCCGATCGAGGCGGAAGATCTGCCGATGGGGCTCTATGTCGTCCAGGCGACGAGCCTCACCGACTGGCGCAATCCCGACAGCGCGGGACTGGCGCGGCTGGTTGCCGAGGTGGAAAACCGCGTCGGGCGGCGCACGCCGGGCGCGATCCAGGCGGCGGCGACCCAGCCGCAGCGCAAGATCAACTGGGTCGGCGTCGCGGTGGGTGTCGTGCTGGTCGCCGGCGCGACGGGGCTCACCCAATGGATCTATTCGCCGAAGACGCCGGTGTCGCCGGCGCTGACAAGCATGGCCTGCTCGAACGGCCTGCCGCGGCTGACGACAGGAGAATGCCCGGGCTTTGATCCAAGCCGGGTGCTGACGGCACCCGCTGCCGAATGCCTGGACGGTTCAACACCGGTGGATGGCGTCTGCGACAACGGCGCCCGGCCAGTCCCCCCGGCGCCAGTGCTGGGCGGAGGCGCAGCAACGACGGACCTGTTCGCGACCAAGATACTCGGTCGCTGGAACTGGGACGGGCTTGCCTGCGAGGAGGGTCCCAATGTGACGATGGACGAAGGCCGTCTCGTCTTTACGGCCACCGGGACCAGCCAGTACGTGCACACGATCGAGGCCGACAGCGGCCAGCAGCTGACAACGCGGTTGATCGAGCCGAATTCAGAGGCCGGCCAGCAATACATCTTCAGCCCGGAGTATGTCGCCACGTCCGATCCGCGTAACTTCAACCTTGTGCTGGAGAACCGGACGACCGGCGAGCGCAATACCTGGTCGCCCTGCTAGCTATCGGCCCCATTCCCGCCGCAAAATTTCCCCGCATCGCCGCTTTGCGAACGATCCAGCGCCGCGTGCCGTGCGTAAGCAGGTTCATTCTCTCCCCCGAGAATCACCTTTTGCTCCCCGTCGGCCCAGCCGACGGGGAATTTTCTTGTCCGGAATGGGTCTCGGCTCAGCCCTTCTGGTGGCCCGTCAGCCAGTCCATGAAGGCAAGCAGCACCCCGGACACGACGAAGGTGAGGTGCACGATCACCTGCCACATCAGCTGTTTTTCGGCCGTGGGCGTCATATCTTCCTCGCCGCCAAGATCCAGGAACGCTTTCAAGAGCGCGATGCCCGAGATGGCGACGATCGAGGCGACCAGTTTCAGCTTCAGGCCGGAGAAATCCACCGTGCCCATCCAGTCCGGACGATCCTTGTGGTCGCCGACGTCGAGCTTGGAGATGAAGTTCTCGTAGCCGGAGAACATGACGATGAGCACGAGGTTTGCCGCCAGCGACAGGTCGATCAGCGACAGGGCCAGCATGATCGCGTCGTCCGCCGTCATCGCATAGGCGTGGGTGACGGCGTCGAACGTCCACAGCATCGGGATCTGGTGGGCGAGCTCCTGGAAGAACACCACCATCAACGCGACCAGCGCCGCAACGAGTCCGATGTAGAACGGCGCCATCAGCCAGCGCGAGGCGAACAATCCGCCTTCAATTGTGCTCTCAAGGAAGTGTTTCTTGGCCATATTGGTCCCGGTCGGTTTCGCTATCGGCAGGGGTTATCGCGATTCCCGCCCGCTGTGGCGCGGAGAATCACACGGCGGGCGAACGTAGGGTGGATAGAGCGAAGCGAAATCCACCGTTTCGACGCGCCCGCGAGATGGTGGATTTCGCTTCGCTCTATCCACCCTACGGCTGCGACTCCCGCAACGCATCAGGCGTGAGCCGCTGGCTCATCGCGTCGATAAGGAGAAAGATCGCCGCGAAGTCCTGCAGGATTTCGCGAACGCGGCCGAGATCGTCCATCTTGCGATGCATCGATCCCGGCTCCAGCAGGTTCTTGCCCTCGCAGGCGAGGAACATGCAGCCGCCGGAGAAGGCGCACCGCACCTGCCGACCCTTGAAGGTGCGCTCGAGGCCGATCAGGCGCTCCATGAAATCTGGCGTCAGGATGAAGCGCGCCTCGATCTGGTCTGTGGAATAGACCTCGAACGCCTTCTCGAAGACGGGGTCTTCCAGCTTCACACGCTGGCCCTTGCCCATCTGCCCCAGCTTCTTGAAGAAGTTCAGCGCGCCCGCGTCGCGATAGACCTTGGTGACGCCGTTGAACTGCTTGTGGAAGTTCGCGACAAGGCACTGGCCCTTGAACACGGTCACCCATGTGGTGCGCGTGCGACCCTTGCCGTCCGTCGTCGTCCGCTTTTCTTCAAGGTGCGCCTCGAAGAATTCGAACGGCGTGTCGTTGCGCGTGCCGGACAGCCTGTCCTCGAACTTTTCCCGGTCCCAGCCGGGCACGAGATCGAGCGAGCGGAAATTCGTGATGTCTGCGGGCCGGCCGGGCGTGACCTGATAGTCGATCTCGAATTGCTCCGCGACCGGCTGGACCAGCATCAGCTTGGTTTCCTTGCCCAGCTTGTTCAGCGCCATCGAACCCCAGGCGCCCATGCCGATCGCGGCGAACACGCCTATGAAGCCGCCGAACATCATCCCGTCTTCCGGAATAAGGAACGTGAAGCCGGCGAAGATGGCCACGCCCAGCACGACACCGATGGCGATGAAGTTGCGCTGGCGCTCGACCGCCTTGACCCGTTCGGTCTCGCGCCCGGCAAGGGCTGGCTGGATCGTGCCGGTGAAGCGGTCAGCGAAGAAGCCGAAATCCTTCGGCAGCCCCTCCATCGCATCGCTCAGCGACAGGATTTCGCGTTTTTCGGCCATCACCGCCCCGAGTCGTTTGCCCCGTTCAACTGCTTAGCACGCTTGCAGAAGGTCCAAAGCGCTTTGCCGCATCCGCCTGCGTAGCGGCCGGATGTCGCCCTACTTCCGGATCTGCCCCAGATCGCGCACAGCGCCCGTGTCAGCCGACGTGACCAGCGCCGCGTAGGCCTGCAGCGCTGCCGAGACGACGCGCTTGCGGTTGTGCGGCGTGTAGGCGTCCTTGCCCCGCGCTTCCTCCGCACGGCGGCGATGCCCGATCACATCATCCGCCACGGCCAGCCGGATCGAGCGGTTCGGGATATCGATCTCGATCCGGTCGCCCTCTTCCACCAGCGCGATGAGGCCGCCTGCCGCCGCTTCGGGCGAGGCGTGGCCTATGGAGAGGCCGGACGTGCCGCCGGAGAAGCGGCCATCCGTAAGCAGCGCGCACACTTTCCCGAGCCCGCGTGATTTCAGGTAGGTCGTCGGATACAGCATCTCCTGCATCCCCGGCCCGCCCTTGGGACCCTCATAGCGGATGACCACGACATCGCCCGCAACGATCTTGTTGTTGAGGATCGCAGCCGCCGCCTCGTCCTGGCTCTCGAACACGCGCGCGACGCCGTTGAACGTCCAGATCTCTTCGTCCACCCCGGCCGTTTTGACGATGCAGCCCTTCTCGGCGATGTTGCCGTAGAGCACCGCAAGACCGCCGTCCTTCGTGAACGCGTTCTCCTTTGACCGGATGACGCCCTTCGCACGGTCGCGGTCGAGGTCTGGCCAGCGCTTTTCCTGTGAGAACGCCACCGTCGTGCGCACGCCGCCCGGCGCCGCCCTGAAGAACGTCTCGACCTCTTCATCGTTGGACTGCCGGATGTCCCAGTAGGCGATGGCGTGCCCAAGCGTCGGCGAATGCACCGTGCTGGTTTCCGTGTTGAGCAACCCGCCGCGCGCCAGCTCGCCAAGGATGCTCATGATGCCGCCCGCGCGGTGCACATCCTCGATGTGCACGCTCGCCACCGCCGGCGCCACCTTGCAGATGCAGGGCGTCGCGCGCGAGATGCGGTCGATATCGTCCATCGTGAAATCGATCTCTCCCTCGCGCGCCGCCGCGAGGACATGCAATACAGTGTTTGTCGAACCGCCCATCGCCACGTCGAGCGCCATGGCGTTCTCGAACGCCTGCTTGCTCGCGACATTGCGCGGCAGGACGGACATGTCGTCCTTCTCGTAATGGCGCTTCGAGATATCGACGATCAGCCGCCCCGCCCGCTTGAACAGCCGCTCGCGATCCTTGTGCGTCGCCACCACCGTGCCATTGCCCGGCAGCGAAAGCCCCAGCGCCTCGGTGAGACAGTTCATCGAGTTCGCGGTGAACATGCCCGAGCACGATCCGCATGTCGGGCAGGCCTCGGCTTCAACGGCCGCAACCTGCTCATCCGAAATGCGATCGTCGCCCGCCTGCATCATCGCATCGATCAGGTCCAGCTTGTGCTCCTTGCTGACCCCGGTCTTCTCGTCCTTCCAGATGACCTTGCCCGCCTCCATCGGCCCGCCCGAAACGAACACCGCCGGAATATTGAGCCGCATCGCCGCGTTCAGCATGCCGGGAGTGATCTTGTCGCAATTGGAGATGCACACCATCGCATCCGCGCAATGCGCATTGACCATGTACTCGACCGAGTCCGCGATCAGGTCGCGGCTGGGCAGCGAGTACAGCATACCGCCATGCCCCATCGCGATGCCGTCATCGACCGCGATGGTGTTGAACTCCTTCGCGACGCCGCCCGCCGCCTCGATCTCGCGCGCGACCAGCTGCCCCATGTCCTTGAGGTGGACGTGGCCGGGCACGAACTGCGTGAACGAGTTCACGACCGCGATGATCGGCTTGGAGAAGTCGCCATCCTTCATGCCGGTCGCGCGCCAGAGAGCGCGTGCGCCGGCCATGTTGCGGCCAAAGGTGGTGGTGCGTGAACGGTAAGCAGGCATGCGCCTAGCTAAAAAGGCAAAATCGCCCGCTTCGCAAGTGGAAAGAGCCCGGCAGCAGCAATCCCTGCCTCAGCGGGCCTGGATCGCCGAACCGTTGCTGAACATGCGCAGGATCAGGATTTCCTCGCCCAGGCGCTTGCTGACCACCACATAGGGCGTGCCCTCGATGGGCAGTTCGCGAACGCCCTGGCGGCGAGTCTTGCGACCCAGCTGGTCGAAGCGGACCAGCTGCTGGATGCGGGTTTCCACCAGCGATTTGTCGCGCGAGGCGTTGGCGATATGGCCCGATGAAGAGTTGGTGATCAGTGCCTCGAAATCGTCGGCCGCGCGTGGACGCCATGAGATTTTCATCGGCCGAACCTCACGCGCATCCGGCCCATCACGTCCACATGTGACAGGCGCACGCCGTCGTCGGTATCGATTTCATCTTCAACCTCACGCCATTGCGCGGCGTTGAGCAGCGAGGCGGGCTCCATCAGCAGCGCTTCGATCTCGCCCGCCAGCATCTCCTGCTCGGGCTCCGGCAGCTCACGCAAGCGGTCGATTACGGCTTCGATGCGGGTCGTCATCCAGCAGGATAGGCTGCGAAGTGCTAACGGATTGGCCGGGGTGGGGAGCGCATCAAGTCCTTCGTGTCCTTCGTGCGAAACTTTGTGCCTTTGTGTTTGCCTGAAAAATCTCAACACAAAGGCACGAAGGCGGCACAAAGAGCACAAAGGCGCCCATGAACGGCAATCGCGTCCGCCCTACGCCAGTCGCACGACGTGCCCATCCCGCGGATCGGCCTTGCCGTTGGCGAGATCAGCGAACACGCGGGCGGCGGCGTTGAGCCCCTTGCCCTCGACCACACTGGTCGTGCGCGCTGCGGTCGGCAGGAAAGCGCGCCACGCTTCGGCAAGCTTCTGCTGAAAGGCCGCAGGACCCCAGTCGGCGATGCGCTTGCGGACCACATCTGGCGCGAAGAACATCTTTGGCGCCGGGCCGGCGAGCGGCTGACCGGGCCGCAACGCATCCCAATGCGTCGCGCCGACGGAGCAGCTGTAGGTCAGCTTGTCGGCAAACTTCGCATGTACCGCCGCCTGCACGCTCGCATTCCCGGCAATGTCGATGAAGACAGACGGCACAGCCCCATCCATCTGCGCGACAGCGTCATAGGGCAGAACCTCATCATAGAAGCCAAGCCCCTTGGTGTAGCCGACGTTCGACGGCGAGGTGAGGCCGACCACTTTCACGTCGCCGCGCGCCTTTATCAGCTGGGCCGCAGCATACGCTGTCTTGGCCGACGCGCTGGAGAAGATCACCTGCTTCGCGCCGAAATAGCCTTCATCGGCAACGAAGTCGTCGATGAGGAACGACGTCGTGAACAGCGGACGGAACAGAACCTGCAGCGCTTCGGTATCCGCACTGTAGAGC